>JBIIGZ010000009.1:0-31303 GCA_044236185.1 Roseomonas sp.
TGCCGGATGGGCGCTTGCGTATTTCCTCGATCTATACTTGGTTTCGTGAGGATTTCGGCGGCGATGAGGCAGGTGTGATCGCGCATCTCAGGCAATTCGCCGCGCCGCCGCTCCGCCAGCGCCTTGCCGGGCGCACCAGCATTGCCGAGGATGCCTATGATTGGGTCTTGAACAATGCGCCGGCGGGTTCCTGATCCATGCGCCAAGCGCGCATTGCGCCATCACCTGAAATTTTTCATGCAGCCGCGCTAGCCAAGGCGCTTGAGCAATTGCCCCCAATCCCGGCTGAAGGGATGCACGCCCGAAGCGCCAGGCCCGAATTCCAAGGGGCGCCCTTCAGCATGCCATCGGAAGATGCCGCCGCGCAGATTAAATATCGCCTTTGCCGGCGCCTCATGCGCTGCGCGCCGGATGGCCTGCACCACAAGACCAGAACGCCACCCGACCGAGCAATAAACAACCACGGTCGTATCCGCCATCAACGCGCGGTATTGGGCCAATATTGCGCTGGCGGATGCATCCGGTGCAACGCGCAGCGCGCCTGGAATATGGCTTTGTGCGTATTCATCAGGCTCGCGCGTGTCGAACAATACGATGCGTTCACCCGCAGCCAGACGAGCCGACAAGGTTGCTGTTGTTATCTCCGGTTCCGGCAGCAGTCGCGCAATAGCGTCTTCAACCGCTTGCAGCGTGGTGCGCGGATCGGTGGGATCAGGCAGGCCGCGCCGCCAAGGCCATGCCATCGCCATGCCAGCGCCGCCCAAGATGGTGGCGCCCACCATGCCCACAACAAGGCGACGATTTGGCAGCGGGGGCTTGGGCATTTCCATTGCGATATCCCGGCTTTGGTTGCGATTCAATATTTTCGCCGCAGGCAGGATTCAGGTTACGCGCATGGGCGGTGAATTGGCGCCGCGCAAGGTCACGCCATTGGCTATCTCAGCGGTGATCATCGCGCTGACGCAATTGGCCATGCTGGCCCTTGCGCCCGGCTTGGCCGATGAGGTCACCGCGCCGCCACTGCCGATATTCCTCTACGTCGCGCTTGCCGTGCTTGGCGGCGCCGCCTGGTTTGCCGCGCTTGGTCCGCTGGAACGCCTGCCCATGCGCCCCCTGGTCCTGCTCGGGGTTTTCGTCTTTGGCCTGGCCATCCGCCTCCCCTGGTTCACCACACCGCCTGTGCTGGATACGGATGCGCTGCGCTATCTTTGGGATGGGGCACTCGCCGCGCATGGGATCTCACCCTGGGCTGAACCCCCGGCGGCGGGCTTGCCGCCTGAGCTTGGCGCGGCGGGGGCAGCGCTGCTGGATAGGCTTCCCTTCACCGAGCTCCGCAGCATCTACCCCGCCACAGCCCAGGCCGCCTTTCTGCTGGCGCATTGGATCATGCCCTGGGATGTCGCAGGCCTTCGGCTTGTGATCCTGGGCGCGGAGCTTGTCACCTTGCCGCTCATGGCTGCAGTGCTGCGCCAAGCGGGGCTACCCATCATGCGCGTGGCGATCTGGTGGTGCTGCCCGCTGCTGCCCCTGGTGATGATCAATGCAGCGCATGTGGATGCGCTTTTGCCGCCGCTGCTTCTGGGCGCAGTACTCCTCGCGCTGCGCGGCAAGGGCATTGCCGTTGGGATCTTGCTTGGCCTCGCCGCCGGGGTGAAGCTTTGGCCTGTACTGCTGGCGCCGCTTTTGGGGCGCTGGCTGTCGCGCAGCGCCTGGCTTGGCGCCTTGATCGCGTTTGGTGCGACAACATTGCTTGTTCTGGCGCCATTGCTGGCGACCATCGCTGCGCCGGATGCGGGTTTGAATGCCTATGCGCGCTTCTGGTCCGTCAATAACGCGCCCATGGCCTGGGCCGAGGCGATCCTCGGCGAAGAATCCGGCGCAATCCTGCGCCCGCTGCTGGGCCTTGCGGGCGCCGCAATTGCCCTCGCCATGGCTTGGCGCGCGCCCACAGATGGCGGCGCGCTGTTGCGCGGTGCGCTGGTGATTGCGGCTGCGACCTTCTACCTCTCACCGGCGCAATTCCCCTGGTATGCGGTATGGTTCCTGCCCTTTGCCGCGGGTTTGGGCTCTCGAGCCCTGCTGCTGCCGGCGGTGCTATTGCCGATCTACTATTTGTTCTTTGCCTTCACCGGCCCCGTGCTGCGCCCGGTTTTCGCGCAAGGCATCGCGGCCATTCATCTTGCGGGGGTGCTGGTGATGCTCGGCCAAAACCTGATCAGGCGGCGCGCCAAGCCATGAAGCCCGCCGCCCCGCCCATCATCGGCGTCATCATGCCCACAAGGAATGAGGCTGCAGCTCTGCCCAAGGTTCTCAGCGCCATCCTGCCCCAAGTCGCTGAGGTGATAGTGGTGGATACCGCCAGCACCGATGGCACGCCGGAAATTGCAGCAGGCATGGGGGCGCGCGTGGTCTCCGAACCAAGCCGCGGCTATGGCCGGGCCTGCCTTGCCGGCATCGCCGCGCTATCCCCCGCAGTGGATACGATCCTGTTCATGGATGCCGATGCCTCGGACAGGCCCGAGGATTTGCCACGGCTGCTGGCGCCCCTCATCGAAGAAGGGGCAGAGCTGGTGATTGGCGCGCGCAGCCTTAATGTTGAGCCTGGCGCGCTGACGCCGCAGCAGCGCTTTGGCAATGCGCTGGCCTGCCGGCTGATCCGCCTGATTTGGGGCATAGGCTATACGGATCTCGGGCCGTTTCGCGTGATCCGCCGCGCGGCGCTGGAGCGGCTTCAAATGCGCGATGAAACCTGGGGCTGGACCGTTGAGATGCAGGTACGCGCCGCGCGCCTTGACCTTCGCGTGCGGGAAATTCCCGTTGGCTATCGGCGCCGCATTGGCCATTCCAAGATATCGGGAACCCTGATGGGCACGATAAAGGCGGGGTGGAAAATCCTCTGGGTGATCGCGGCGGAGGCGTTGGCGCGCCCCGGACCAGGCACGACCCACCAGAAATCAAAGCGTCAGCCGTAACCTGAAGACGGCTTCCGGCGTAAAGCGGGGAATAAGGCGCCCTGCTTCGAAAGGATGAAACTCTTGTCCGTCATCAGCCTTCCGCCCCGCAGCCTGGCTAAGTTCCAGGACCCTTTCGTGACTGCTAAGGGCGAACGCCGCGCCACCGTCGCGCTGAAGGGCCTGCAGACACTTTGGATCAATACAGGGACGCTCTGCAACATCACCTGCGCCAATTGCTATATCGAAAGCAGCCCGCGCAATGATTTGCTTGTCTATATCTCGCCGCAGGAGGTGACGGCCTATCTGGATGAGGCCGCTGCCCTTGGCGAACCGCTGGAACAGATCGGCTTCACCGGTGGCGAGCCTTTCATGAATCCAGGCTTGCTTGACATGCTTGCGGATACACTCGCCCGGCCCGGGCTTTCCGCCCTGGTGCTGACCAATGCCATGCAGCCCATGCGGCGCCATGCCGATGGGCTGTTACGCCTGCGAGACCGCTTCGGCACGGATAGCCTGACCATGCGCGTGAGCCTTGATCACTATGCACCAAGCTTTCACGACATGGAACGCGGCGCTGGCAGTTTTGCCAAAACGCTTGAAGGGCTTGGCTGGCTGGTGCGTGAGGGCTTCACTGTGCATGTCGCCGGCAGGCTTGGCTTCGGCCAGGGGCAGGAAGCCGCCATGCGTCAAGGCTATGCTGCGCTTTTCGCCGAATACGGCATTCCGGTGGATGCGGCAGACCCCGTGGCGCTGATGCTTTTTCCCGAAATGGATGAAAGGGCGGAGGTACCTGAAATCACCGAAGCCTGCTGGGGCATTCTGCATAAATCGCCCGATAGCGTCATGTGTGCTTCCTCCCGCATGGTGGTGAAGCGTAAGGGGGCGGACCGGCCTGCCGTGATTGCCTGCACGCTGCTGCCTTATGATGAGCGCTTTGAACTGGGCGCCACCCTGGCCGAGGCAGCGCAGCCGGTTGCCCTGAACCACCCGCATTGCGCGCGCTTTTGCGTGCTCGGCGGCGCCGCCTGCTCTCGGTAAAGGGATCACTTCATGCGCCGCCGTTCCCTGATGGCGCTGCCTTTGATTGCTGGCAATTGCGAGGAAAATCTGGCAGCCGGCGCGCTTGATTGCGGCTGCGGTTTTGCGGAAGGGACAGCGTGCGATCTGCTCTCCCGCGCCTGGTATGCGCATGCCGATCGGCAGGTGACAAAGGCGCATCGTGCCTGGATGGCGGGCTTGCCGCATCGGCTGATGGTCAGGCTGCCGGATGGGCGGCGGCTTGCCGTGCTGCATGGTGGGGCAAGCGATATCAGCCGCTTCATTTTCGCCTCCACACCGCCTGCAGAATTGGCGGCGGAAATCGCGGCCACCGGACGCGATGGCGTGATTGCGGGGCATTGCGGCATTCCCTTTGTGCGCCAAGTGGGGCAGGGGGTTTGGATCAATGCGGGGTCGATTGGCATGCCCGCCCATGATGGCACGCCGCGCATTTGGTTTGCCGTGCTGACGCCGGGCGAAGCGGGTCTCACCGTGGAAATCCTGCCCTTGGAGTATGATCATGCGGCGGCGGCGGCGGCCATGCGCGCGGCGGGCCTGCCAGAGGGTTACGCGGCGGCGCTTGGCAGCGGCATCTGGCCTTCCTGCGATGTATTGCCGGCGGCGGAACGGGCGCGGCGTGGGGAGAAGCTGATGGCGGCAGGATTGGTCTGGTAGCGGGATGGGCGCGCTTAACCCAATCACACCCCGCGCCTGAAAGGCTGCGTCAGCAGCCGATCCAGCCGCTGTTCCTCATCGGCGCGGAACTCATCAATGCCGATCACCATGCCAAGCTGCCCGGCGGCGGGTTCCGGAATATGCGTGCCGAAAATCCGATCCCAAACGGAAAGGCAGAAGCCGAAATTGCTGTCGGTTTCCGCGCGCACCACCGAATGATGCACACGATGCATATCCGGTGTCACCAGAACCAAGCGCAATACGCGATCAAGCCAGAGCGGCAGCGCAAGATTGGAATGATTGAAAAGCGCAGTCGCGTTCAACAGCACTTCAAACACCAGCACTGCTTCGGCGGGTGCACCCAGCGCGACCACCGCCGCCATCTTGATGCCCATGGAAAGCAGGATCTCAATCGGGTGAAAGCGGAGGCCCGAGGAAGCGTCCAATTCCGTATCCGCATGATGCACGCGATGCAGCCGCCAGAGAATGGGCAGGGCGTGAAAGACGCGATGCTGGACATAGATTAGCATATCCAGCAGCAGCACCGCCAGTATGCCACCAAGGATCTCATTCACGCCAAGCCAGCGCAGCAGCCCGAGGCCCTGACTTTCGGCATAAAGTGCTACACCAATCGCCGCGGTTGGAATGAGCAGCCGCACGAGCAGGGAGGAAATCACCACCAGCCCGAAATTGCTCGGCCAACGCCGCCAGGCAAGCCGCTGCGCCCGACGCGGAAACGCATGCTGCAGGATCAGCATGATGCTGAGCACGCCCACGGAAGCGGATAGCCTGATCATGGTTTCAAAGGCGAGCATGGTTGGAAATCTTTCTGTCCTTTACACGAAATACACAGCAATTGGTCGCAACCGAGTTGGTTTCATTCGCCTGGGCGCGCAAGCCGCATTACCCGGGGGCCGAACTTGGCCGCAATCGCGGTCACCACCAGAACCGATAGGCCATGCCAAATCAGCACCATCAAGGCCGCATCCAAATGATGAATGAGGCTGAGGCCAATGCTCGCCAGCGCCGCGGCTGACAGCCCACCCAAGGCCGCAACAGGACCGGGGCTGAACCAGGCCCCATGGCGTGACAGCCAGAGCATGACCATGGTGAGCGGCAAGCCAAGGCCCATGATGAAGCTGAAACAAGGCAGGCTCACCCCGATATGCAAGGCATCCGGCCCAATTTTCACAAAATCCTGCAAGCAGCCCCAGCCCATGATGGCAAGCCAGCCCAAGGCCGCGGGCAGCGGCAGCAAGCCCCAAAGCCGGCTGCGATCCGGCAAGGCCAGTTGAAAGGCGGCAAAGGCAGCCAGCACGCCGGTGGCAAGTGCCGTGACCAATTGCGGCGTCTCAAACCCGCTGGCGAGACGTTCCGCCAGATCATGCCGCAGGCCCCAGAACAGTACCGCGCCAATGATGACGGCGCTGGCCAGCCCAAGCCAAAGCGCCGTCGCGGCGCCAGGGGGCCGCGCCGGGCGAACCGGGCGGAGATCACCGGCCAAACGGTGGATCAGGTCGTCGCTTTGCATGACCCGTTACTCCTGCCCCGTCAGTCTGCGTCGCAGGGTTTGCATGGCGCGATGCGTCGCGACCTTGATCGCGCCCACACTCATGCCGGAACGCGCACTCGCTTCCTGGAGCGTGAGGTCCTGCAACTTGGTCAGCCCAAGCGCGGTGCGCTGGGATTCGGGTAATTCCTGCACGGCATCGCGCAATTTCGCCGCCGCACGATCCGCATCCAAAGCAGCATCGGCACTGCCTTCGGGTGCCGCAAGCTCCGCCGCCAGATCGAGCGCAGCCTCTCGCCCCGAACGGCGGCCACGGGCACGGATGCGGTCGAGCGCCCGCCTTTCGGTAATGGCAACCAGCCAGGGGCGAAAGGGGCGAGAGGTATCATAGCTTGCCCGCGCACGATGGATGGTCAGCAGCGTGTCCTGCACCGCATCCTCGGCTTCGGTCGCATCGCGCAGCCTGGCACGGCAAATCTGGCGGAGCAGCGGCAGGCATTCGCGCAGCAAATCCTCATAGGCGCGCCGATCTCCTGCTTGCGCCGCAGCCATCATGCGCGACCAGCGCAGATCGCGCGCATCGCGATCATCAGGCGCGGTGGCGGCAAGGCCCGGCTTATCCATCAGGCTGGATACCATAGAATAGGCTGGCAGGCAGGTACTCGCCATTCCAAGACAACTCCTTGCGGGGCGGCTTGTGCAGATGGGTCAAGCATGACTGGAGGAGCGCCCTTGATCTTTACGCCGTAATGCTTGGGAAGGTTACACATGGCTTCTTCCCAGGTAGATGATTGTGTCAAGCAAAAGACGCGTCGGTTTCGGCTTTTGGGAAATCGAAGGCGTAGATATGCGTGCTCTCGGCATGAAAGAGCGATTTGTGGCAGAGATTTTGGCCGGTTCCATGCGAGAATTCTCAGTCTACGCCGCGCCGGTCTGGGTGCCGCTGCGCCACGATGCGATCGCCCCTCCGGCGGTTCATTGACCTACGAACTCTGGCAGTCGCCCTCGAGCTTGCTGACCGGCACTGCCTCACCCGTCACCACGCTCTCATAGGCGTTGGGCGCACCCTCCCTTGCCGCGCTGTTGAGCGGTAACTTGTCGCCAGGACGGATGTGCAGCCGATCGCTAACTTCGATGACGGCCAGCAGCATCTCCTCATCCGACCTGTCCTCGCGCAGCCGCCGCACCTGTGCCGGCGGAAGGTCGAGCAGGGCGCGCATGGCGGTTTCCGACGGTTCAACAACAACAAGCGGCGGGAGGGGCAGAGGCGCTGCTGCCCGCCCGATGGCGACGCCGAGCAGCAACAGGAGCAGCCCCGCCGCCCAGAGGTAGGGCTCGCGCAACGCTATCGAAAGCAACTCCGACGTTCCTGGTGCTGCAGTCAGAGCCTCGGGCGCCGCGGGGATCTCAAGCGTCGCCGGCAGCAGATCCATGTCCTCGCCGGCGGTGATGGTGAAGACCAAGTTCTTTTGACCCGGTCGTTCCAGGGCGGAATTGGCGAGGACGTAGATCGCCTCGCCGGCGCGTGTCGCCGTACCGAGATCCTCACCGTCGAGGGTGACCTGTACCGTGGCGCCATCAATGGGCTCCGAGGTCGCGTGCCGGTCGAGGTAGAGCCAAAGTCGGCGGTCCGGACCCAAGACCGCCACTATCTCGAATAGCTCGGAATGCGCCTCAGCGCGCGGGGCGGCGGCCGTCGGCGGCGCTGGTTCGTCCCCATGGGAATGGCCTTCGTGGCTGAAGGCAGGACGAAAGCCGGGTGCTGCCAGCAGCGCGACAAGCAGCAAAATTCGAATCAGCACGCACCCACTCTCTAGATCCCGAATAGCATCGCTTAATTGTGGCGGCAGAGGACGTCGCGGGCATTTCCCGATCATGACAAAACATTGCAATAAGGGCGCCTAGCCCTGGGCGGGCGGTGCATTTGAAAACCCGCCATTTGCTGCGTGACGCAGGGGCAATTACAGTCGGCGCTTCTTCCGGCGGCTCTTGAGCATCGCCGCAAACCCGGGTCGGCCAAGATGCCAGGCGCAAGCGAAAGAGCCCTGATATCGGCTTCGGGTAGCCTTATGCCGAAGGGAAAGATTTCTTGGTGCGCAGGCTTGGCAGCCCATCTCCGCACCGCTTGAAAGCATGCAGTTCTTCGCCCATCTCCTGCCCGTGCAGCCGGGTGGGCGCGAATCCACCGGCGCCATTAGAGCGGTTCCCGTGCAACTTCGTTCTTGGGACACGCTCTAAACCTTTGTGTGGTAGCATTTTCTTGGCCGAAAAGAGATTTCACTCGGGTTGAGAATGCCAAAATGTCGGGAGAAGGATTTCACAATGACGGATGAGGAAAAGCGGATCATTACCGCTTTTGTGGAGCGCATGAGTGGCAATTCGGCGGTCGCCGGCGCGCCCTCTGGCCCTTGGGGCGCGAGCACGGCGCAGAAGCCAAGCCTGCCGCCGATTGACCCGGATGCTGATCGCCTGATCGCAGAACTTTTCGCGCATTTCCCGGAAGCCCGCTATCGCATCACGCAATCGGCCTTTGCCCAAGAAGCGGCACTGGTGGAAGCCAATAACCGCATCCAGCAATTGGAATGGGAAGTGGAAGCCGTCCGCCGCGAAGGTCAGGCGCAGAAGGGTGGCATGCTCGGTGGGCTGTTCGGGGGCAATCGTCCTGCACCCATGCCGCCGCGTCCGCAGCCCTATTACCCGCCCGGCCATAACCCGCAGGCGCTGCAACAGCGTCCGGGCGGTGGCTTCCTTGGGACTGCCCTTGCCACAGCTGCTGGCGTCGCCGGTGGGATCATGCTTGGCAATATGCTCATGGGCGCGCTTGGCGGCGGTGCGGCGCAGGCGGCTTCGGCTGGCGGCTTCGCACAGGAAGCGGTGCCGTCTGCCTCCCCCTGGGGCGGCGATGCGCAGCCGGATGCCACGGCGGATTATGGCAATGACGCCAGTGCCGATTGGGGCGACGAAGAAATCTGAAGATCAATAAGGCCCGCGGCTCATTCGCGGGCCTTACCCTTGAGCCTCCTGCCGAATGGAGATGAGCGCCGCCATCGTGGCGCGAATGTCGACTTCGACGTGTTCGCTTGACAAAAAGAACCTCAAGCGTGCCGCTTTTTCGGCAACCGCAGGATAGATGATCGGCTGAACATTGATCCCGCGCTCGAAAAGCTTTTGCGAATAACGCGCCGCAGCAATGGAAGATCCCAAGATCACAGGCACAATTGCATGCGCGCTTGCGCTGCCGGTATCAAACCCAGCTTCGCGAGCGAGTGCCAGGAATAGCGCTGCATTGGCTTGCAGCCGCGCGACCCGTTCTGGTTCGGCATGCAAAATGGCCAGGCTTTCTAGCGCGGCTGCCGCCAGGGCAGGCGCGAGTCCCACGGAATAAACAAAGCCCGGCGCGGAGTGGCGCAGCCATTCGATCAGGCTTGCATTGCCGGCGATATAGCCACCGCAGCCGGACAGGGTCTTGGACAGCGTACCCATCCAGATATCAACCTCATTTGGGTCAATACCGAAATGTTCATGCACGCCATGGCCGCGCGCGCCGACCACGCCAAGCGCATGGGCTTCATCCACCATCAACCAGGCATCATGGCGGCGCGCAATCTCAATGAAGCGCGGCAGATCGGGGATGTCGCCATCCATCGAATAATGCCCTTCAATCACCAAAAGTGCTCGCCTTGCGCCGCGCCGCGCATCGGCCAGCGCGGCCTCCGCCGCGCGCCAATCATTATGCGCGAAGGAAACCCGCTTGGCGCCCGAAAGCCTTACCCCTTCGGTGCAGGAATTATGGATCGCCGCGTCATGCACAATCAGATCGCGTGGCCCCATCAGATGCCCGATCACCGTGACATTCGTGGCATGGCCTGAAACAAACACCAGCGCGCCCGCGGCCTGATAATGCGCTGCAATGGCTTCCTCCAGGGCGCCATGCAGCGGCCTTTCGCCCGAAACCATGCGCGATGCCGAGGCCGAAACGCCATGGCGGTCAATCGCAGCCTTTGCTGCGGTCTGCACGCGTGGATCACCGTTCAGGCCAAGGTAGTTGTAGGACCCGAAATTGATCACCTCCCGCCCTGCAATGACACTATGGGCGGAAGCAATGCCTTCATGCGCTCGGAAGAAGGGATTCTCCAATTCAAGGCTGGCCGCCGCATCACGGATCAGCGCCATTTCCCGCTGACCTGGCAATTCGCGAAAGCCGCGCGCTGCTTCCGATGCAGGCGCATCATCACGCCGCCGTGTCAGCCGCGCCAGCAACGCCGCGCGCGCGGTTGCCGAAAGGCCAAAGCCACTATTCATGAAGCTGCCACGGGTTCATGGGTTTCGATTAACGCTTCGACAGCTGCTTGATCGGCATCTTCCCTGAACAGTACAAGGGCCACACGCTGAACCAGAATGGCAAGGGTCAAATCCTCGGTTACTGCCGTCAATGGTACGCTGATGCCAAGCCGGCGTTCCAGCGCCATGCGCAATTCAATGCCGCCCAATGAATCAAGGCCCAGCCCTGGCAAAGGTTGATCCACGCGCACGGCGTCAGGCGGCAGGCGCAGAATGCGCGCCATCTCCTCCCGCGCCAGTACCAGCAATTCTGCCCGCGCAGCCTCTGGCGCCATGGTAAGCAGCTTTGCGCGGAGCGCAGCGCCATCCGCATCCCGTGTCGTCATTTGGCTGCCAAGCGCCGCATAGGCGGGCTCGGCCAGGATGGGTAGGGCTGCCTGCATCGTCACCCAGTTCATGCGCGCCAAATGGATCACGGGTGCGCCGGCGCCGATCAGTACGGGCAGAGCAGCCAAGGCTTGCTGTGCGGCCATGGGCTTTGCGCCACTCAGGCGTTCCAGCTTTTCCGCGGCCGCTGACTCGCGCGTCAGTACGCCCGCATCTGCGATCGGGCCCCACCCAACCGCGAGCGCCGGCTTGCCTTCCGCATGGCGGCGGCGCGCAAGCCCTTCGAGCGCGGCATTGGCGGCAACGTAATTGGCTTGGCCAGGATTGCCGAAGACTGTGGTCGCTGAGGAGAAAAGCAGAAACAAATGTAAGGGATCATCCGCCGTCAGGGCTTCCAAGGCTTCGGTGGCGATAAGCTTTGGCGCCAGCACGCGTGAGAAGCTTGCGCGATCCTGCCGCGCCGCCACACCATCGGCGAAAACCGCCGCTGCCTGTACCACGCCGCGAATGGGCGCGCCTTCCGCGCGTAGTGCGGCCAGAACGATACCAAGAGCCGCGCGATCCGCTGCATCACAGGCATGGGCGCTGGCGCGTGCGCCAAGTGCCGCCAGAATGCGCAGCGCCGCATCCATTCCGGGCGTTGCCGCACCGCGCCGCGAAATCAGGGCAACACGCCTTGCTCCCGCTGCTGCCAGCCACTTGGCACATTCCAGTCCGAAGCCCTGTGTGCCACCGAGCACGACATAACATCCCGCTTCATCCGGTTCCCAGGGCGCGGCGCCTGATGCGCTTGGATCGGGCGGCGCGATCACCAGCTTACCAATATGAGAAGATGCCTGAAGTTGGCGGAACGCCGCTTCCGCTTCCTCGGCCTTGAAAACCCGATAAGGCAAAGGCAATAGCGTGCCATCCGCAAGCCGCGCGGCGATATCGCGGAGCAGTGCTTCGGCAAGCGCGGGGCGGGCGCGCGGCAGGGCATCCGCATCCACAGCGAAATAGCTGATATTGCGGCGGAAGGCGCCAAGCCCAGTGCGCCGACCTTCGGCAAAATCGCGTTTGCCCAATTCAATGAAGCGGCCGAAGGGTTTCAGGAGCGCCAGGCTTCTTTCCATCATGATCCCAGCGAGCGAATTCAGCACAACATCCACACCATCCGGCCAGGCGGCGTGCAGCGCATCGGCAAAGCCGCCATCGCGGCTATCCAGCACCAGATCGGCACCAAGCTGGCGTAAGAAGGCGCGCTTTTCAGGGGTTCCAGCCGTGGCCGCCACCAAGGCGCCGGCGCATTTGGCGATTTGCAGTGCCGCCAGCCCCACACCGCCTGCGCCGCCATGGATCAAGACGCGTTCGCCCGGGCGGAGCCTCGCCAAGGTTTCCAGCGAATAGGCAGCGGTGATGAAGGCAACCGGAATGGTCGCTGCCGCCTCAGCCGCCATGCCTTGCGGCACCGGTTGCAGCGCCTCGGCCCGTGTCAGCGCATGGGTCGCGAATGCGCTGGGAGCGAAGCCAAAGACCTGCGTACCCGGCTCAAGACCGACGCCTGTGCCGGTTTCTTCCACGATGCCAGCGCATTCCATGCCAAGGCTGGGGCCGGCAAAGCCATCCATCAGCAAGTCTTCCGGCAAAAGCCCCTGGGCCCACATCACATCGCGGAAATTGAGCCCGGTCGCCGTGACGCGCAGCCGCACCTCACCAGGACCGGGTTTCGGCAAGAGGCCCATGGCCTTCCAGCCAAGGCTCGTTAATTGTCCGGGCTGTTCAACGGCAAGCCTGCCAGGGAAAGCTGGCGGCGCGGCCGGCAGACCTGAGCGCAAAAGCGGTTCGAAACGGCCGGTTTCGGAAAGGCTGACCTCCGCTGCATGACCGGACCATTTGGAGAGGAGCCGCGGCGCCAATTCATCAGGCGACATACCAGGGGTAACCGCCAAGCGGCGCAGCTTCAGCCCCGGCATCTCATTGGCGAGCACTCGGCCAAGCCCAAGCATCGCCGCCGCACGCGCTTCCTCAGCCTCGGCGACCAGCATGATCCGCCGTGCGACACCATCTGCGGCTGCGGACAAAGCGGTCAATGCAGCCAAAGCTCCGGCGGGATCCGCCATGTCGGTAATGGCCAGGATATCAGCACCGCGCAGCAAGCTTGGCGGCGGTGTTTCACTCAAATTGTGGATTTCCGTGCGATGCGGCCGATTCAGCGACGCCACGGCCTTTGCCAGAGGCATTGCGTTGGTATCGGCAAAAATAATGGTCGGTCCAGTGGTCGTTACCGAGGCTTCGATCATCCTCGCTAATGGGTTCCGGCCACAGATCAACAGTGCCGGCCAGGGCGCAGCAGCGAGTGATGCAACCTCTACCCCCTGCCAGCCTGCCACACCAAGCGCGGTGCGCCACGCGGGCGCATCCGGCAGCGCCCCTTCCGGATGATCCCGCCACCAATCCGCATCCTGCCCCTGCACGAATGTCCAGACCGCGCCAGGGGCGGGTTCGGCCAGCATGAGCGCCGCGCCCGGCGCGGCTTGTAAGGCCAGCCCGGCAAGCAGGCCCAATCCACCCTGGTTCAGCGCGGCGGGCGCCAAACCAATGATGACATCTGCCTTTTCTTCCAGTGGAGGCGGTAGATTTAAGCTCTCCCAATTGCTCCAGCTGAGTGCGATCGCGTCCGGCACGGCACCAGCAGCGCCCGCCTTTGCGGCGCCAATGGCGCGGTAATGAATGCGCCGACCGCTCCTGCCCAAGATCGCAAGCGCGCCGCGCGTCAAAGCCCCACCCGCGCCAACTTCCAGAATCCTGAGCGGACGATCCTTGGGCCAAGCGTCTACCACAATACGGAGCCCGGCCAGGATCGGTTCGGCCAGCGCCTGCATGGCGCCACCCAAAGCTGGTGGGGGCATCACGGCAATTGCTTCACCGCGCAAGGCTGGCACGATTTGCTCACCCGCCCGTGCCAGCCAGGCAAGGTCAAGCGCAAGCTCGGGTTTTTCGGCCAGTACTTCGCGCCAGATCGCCTCGGCCGGTGGCAAGGGCTGATCCTCCAGAATGCGCCAGCCCTCGGCGACGGGCTCCGCCGCACCCGCGGCCGCCAGGATGCGCCATAGCGCGCTGCGATACAGGCTTGCCGGGGCAGGGGTATCGCGGAGCACCGGGAGTGCCAGCGCCGCCAAATGGGCCTCCAACAGCAGGGACGCTTCGGCCAGGGGCGCTGCCTGATCCTTGGCCAGCGCCGCCCCAATCATCGGCGCCAAGTCAATCGGCGCCATGCCGGGGGCGATCGGCCGCGGGCTTGGCACCGGATCAAGCCGGAACGCCATGCTGTCCAGCCGCTCCCGACCGGGACGCATGACGCGCTGGAACCAGATGTCTTCCAAGGTCGCAACCACGGCACCCGAGGCATCGCGTAGCGTCAGGTTTGCGGCAAAAAGCCGGGTGCCACGCCGCCCCGGCGTGATTTCGGCTGCCGCGATCGGCGCTGCATCGCGTCGTGCACAAAGCCTGCCGACCCGCACCGGAACAATCGCCTCATCGGCACTCAGGCCCTGGTCCAGCAACAGGGCGAATAATCCCTGCATGGCGCCATCCAGCAGCGCAGGATGCAGAATGAAGCCAGCTTGATCCGGCGCCGCTGTCGGCAGGGTCAGCTTTGCCAGCGCCGCAATGCCCCCGCGATCCTTCGCGGCCGAAACCAGGCTCTGAAACGCAGGACCGTAATCAAGGCCGTGTCGTGCGGCGAAACCCGTGACCTCGGACCCTGTCATGTTTCTGGAAACATCAAGGTCAAATGGCAAAGGATCAGGCAGGCGCGGCAGGGTCGCGAGGCGCGCGCGGGCGCAAAGGATCGGTTCATCCAAAGCAAGTCGAGGGCGCGCTTGCAGGCTAAATCCGCCTTCCGCATCCGCCAGGAAACGCAATTCCGTTTGACTATCGTGCTTCAGGGTGACGGCGCGAAGGATCGCAAGATCCTGCACTTCCAAGACCGGCGCCTCAGGATGGAGAAGTGCCGCAGCGCCCAAGGCTGCCTCTGCCATCGCAGCGGCGGGAAGCACCGCCTCGCCAAACAATTTGTGATCGCCGAGCCAGGGCATGGCTGATGTATCAAGCCACTGCGTCCATAACCCCGGTGCCGCGCCTTGCCGAAAACCAAGTACGGGGTGGTCATGATCGGGATCGGTCTGGCGCGCGCTTTCCACCGAGCGCGGGAACCAGATGGGCCGCCGCGCAAAGGGGGTGTGCGGCAAAGTGGTACGTTCCGCTGCACCTTGGAAGGCGCGCGCGCCGCGCGGATCGGCGCCAGCGGCGATGGCGCGATCGGCGATGGCAGGGAAGGGGTCGCCACGCCCATTCTGGCGCTTCAGGCTGGACAGTATCGTGCCTTCCACTGTTTCGGCGCGCAGTGTTTCGCGCAGGTAGTTTTGCAAAACAGGGGCAGGGCCAATTTCCAGGAAAAGCCGGGCGCCCCGGCGTGCTGCTTCCGCTATCGCCGCCTGAAATTGCACAGGTTCGCGCAGATTGCGCCACCAATAAGCGGCGCCAGCTTCTGCCCCGGGCAAAATCTTACCGGTGACCGATGAAATCATCGGGCAGGCGTTTTGAACTGGGCTTAAGCCAGCCAAATCGTGCAATAGCCCTGCGCGCACGGGCTCCATCAAGGCGTTATGAAAAGCATAGTCCAGATCGAGCGGAATCGCGACCAGGCGGGCCGCTTCGGCCGCTTGACAAAGCCGCGCAACCGCCGCCGCCGGGCCGGCGATGGTGAGTGCTGCAGGCGCATTGATGGCGGCGATTTCAAGCCCCGGGCCGCATTCTTCCAGCAGTGGCGCAAGGGCTTCCGGCGATGCGCCGATGGCAGCCATGCGCCCGCTACCTTTGGTGGCGTGCTGATGCCTGCTGCGTGCCACAATGAGCGCTGCCGCTTGATCGAGAGAGAGTATCCCCGCCGCTTGCGCTGCGGCCACTTCGCCCACTGAATGGCCGATCACCAGATCAGGCAAAATGCCCTCTGCCTTCAGCGCGGCCAGAACACCTAACTGCACTGCGAATAGCAATGGCTGTGCTAGATCGGTGCCGTCCAAATCTGTATGGCTCACCCCTGCCTTGATCAGCGTCGCCGGTGAAATTCCGAGCCGTGGCGCCAGCACCGCGTCTGCGGCCAATACTTCCTGCCGGAAGACGGATGATGCACGAAAGGCATCCCTCGCCATGCCTGCATGCTGTGCGCCATTGCCGCTGAAGACGAAGGCCAAGCTGCCGGACACGGCAACGCCCTGCGCGATGGCGGCCTCGCTATCGCCCGCTTCCCAGGCGGCCATAAGCGCTGCCAATGACGCACCATCAGTCCCGCGCAGGACAAGTCGGTGCGGCGCAAGATCGCGATATTGTGCTTGGCCGCGCGCCAGTTTTGCGACCTTTGCATTATCGGCGTCAGAAACTGCGTCACGCCAAGCGGCGACCGATAGCTGCAGCGCTTCAGCGGAACGCGCAGAGAGAATAAGCGGTGGCGCAACCTTGCCCAAAGCGCGCTGCGGCGCGGGCGCTTTCGGCGCACGGGCCAAAATCGCCGCTGCATTCGTCCCGCCAAAACCGAAGGCATTGACGCCCATCACGGCATCATCGGCGACAGCCATGTTCTGCGCCGCACGCGTGACAGTCAGGTTCAAAGCCGCGAGATCAATCGCCGGGTTGGGATTTTCGAAATGCAGCGCACGCGGCACGAAACCCTGTTCCAGCATCAGCATGGCCTTAAGCAGCCCGGCCATGCCCGCACCTGCTTCCAAATGACCGATATTCGCCTTGGCTGAGCCGATCTGCAGCGGCGCGCTGCGATGCCGTGCAATAGCCTGCCCGATCGCCCAGGCCTCGGCCGGGTCACCGGCCTGGGTGCCGGTGCCATGCGCCTCAAAGGCCATGAACCGATCCGGCGCTATCGCCGCCTTAGCCAGAAGGCCCGTCAGCAAAGTCGCTTGAGCTTCCCGATTGGGCAGCGAAATACCAATGGTGCGCCCGGCGGTATTGCTGGCTGTTCCAAGCAGCAAGGCGCGGATCGGCTCCCGCGCCGCCTTTGCGTCGGCAAGGCGACGCAGAATGATAACGCCCGCCCCTTCTGCGCGCACATAACCATCCGCTGCTGCGTCAAACACTTGGCAGCGCCCGCGGGCCGAAAGCATGCCGGCGCGGGAAAAACCGATGAAGGCATAGGGCGAGAGCAGCAGATTGACACCGCCCACCACAGCCGCTTCCAGGCTAGGGTCTTCTGCCAAGGCGCGCGCCGCCAAGTGCAGCGCCACGAGCGAAGACGAACAGGCGGTGTCAATGGTTTGCGCCCCGCCGCGCAGATCAAATACGTGACCAATTCGATTCGATAATATGGAAAGCGCATTGCCGGTCATGAGGAAGCGATCAGTCGCAGCCGGATCCTGCAAGCGTATCTCGGCAAAGTCAGTCGAAGACCCGCCGATAAAGATCGCGATATTGCGTCCGGCCAGCGCTGCGGGTCTCAATCCCGCGTCTTCGAATGCATCGCGGGTGACTTCCAAAAGAAGCCGCTGCTGCGGATCGGTTTCAGCAACCTCACGCGGGGAGAGCCCGAAGGCTTCAGCATCAAAGCTTCGGATATCACCGATCGTACCAGCCGCAAAACTATAGCTGCGGCCTGCTTCGCCAAGGCGGGGGTGATACCAACGCGCTTTCTCGAACCTGTCATCCGGTACTTCCGTGACTGCGTCCAGGCCTTGGCGCAGAACTTCCGCAAAGCCAGCAAGGTCGGGTGCACCGGGTAGCCTGGCGGCAGCGCCAATGATGGCAAGCGGTTGCGGAGAGGCTGCCCCGCCGCGCTTCACGCGACTGGTCATGCCTACCTCAAGAGCCCGGCATGGTTGATACAGTCGGCGCGGAGTGCGTCGTGGCGGCTGGGGAGGTATTGTAAAGGCGGTGGGTGGTCACTGCCTTGGAAGCACGCGCAATTTGCCGAAGCCAAGGGTCAACAATAGAGAAGTGATGCTCCCAGCTAGGCTGCTGCCACCGTTTCATTCGGCGCAGTTGCGCTTCACGTACCGGGCTATCATCTTCCATGAAGCTGAGGATAAGGCGTCGCCATCCCAGGCCATCAAGCGGATCGAGGTATTCGGGCACATCGCCCCCGACTTCTCGAAGCGCGGGCAAATCTGAACAAATGGCCGGCACCCCAAGGGCCAGAGCTTCGGCTAATGGCAGGCCGTAGCCTTCTGTGAAGGAGGGAAACAACAGCGCCCGCGCACCCTGCAGCAACCGCGCCACAGCATTGTCTGGTAAATTGGTATATTCACGCACCACCCCTGTGAGCGCTTGGCAACGCTCGAGCATGTCAAGGACATTTTCGTTTTCCCAACCACGCCGACCGATCAGGATGAGCTTTGGCGTGTCCGGACCCAGACGTTCGGCAAGAACGCGCCACGTATTCAAAAGCAGTAGATGGTTCTTGCGCGGTTCAATGGTACCAATACAAACGAAATAGGCTTCAGCAGGTAATGGGAAATTCTCGTCCGGGCTGCTTCTGTCAACGCCAAGCGGTGCGGCTACTATATCAGGGCGGCTGCGGCCTTCCGACAGGAAATACGAAATATCCCCGGCTGTGGTGCTTGAATTCGCGATCATGCCGTCGGCCAATTCAACAAAAGCCTCGATCCGTTGGAAATGGCGCTGTACGCCATCAGGGGAGGCGTATTCCGGATAATTTACAGGAATAAGGTCATGCACAAGCGGGACAAATTTGACGCCCTTGCGCTTCAGCGTCGCGATGGGACCGGGCCGATCCGCGCCCATGTGAGACACAAGCAGGTAGGTTATTTCTTTCTCAGTAGCCAAAAGATTAGCCACATCACGCATGCCGCGACCGAAGCTCAAGCGTGTAATGGCGGTCCGGGCTATGCTGGCCGCAGTTTTTGCAGACTCAGCCCAGCCAGGTGCGCCAAGCCTTCTTGTGTCAAGCGCGACCAGGAGTTCCCTTATTAAAATTTGCGGTATTGCAACAAAATTACCAAGCTTGCCGCGCAATAGGAAAGTTACCCGCTCAGGATCATGGTTCAGCCAATATCGCACATAGGCAAGTTCTACCCGATCGATGCCTGTCGGCATGCCTCTCCAGGTACCAAAAACCAAGCGCGAAATGTCGAGGAACAACCTCAAACGACCCGAACCCTTTTCATGGGAAATACAGATTTCGAAGGATCTCGCTAAAGGATTTATGTGCAAATTTCAATTCGATAAAAAAGTGTCAATGATGGGCTGAGCCGTGAAAAAATTGTGAAGTCGAATTTTTGGGACAGGCTAGAGTCCGCGACCCGGGTCTTCTATATCGGAATCGGCGCTAGACCTCTACTCAGCGTGTCTCTGCTGAGGACCGTGTCCCTTATGCCCCCACCGAGCCCCATGAGACGGAGCGAATCGATGATCATCTGGAAACGCCCCGCCACCCCCGAAGCCATCGAAGCCCGCCTCGCTGATAGCCTGCCAGGTGCTTTTGGCATCCACATTCTGGAAGTGGGCCCGGATTTCCTGCGCGCTGAAATGCCGGTGGATCGGCGCCATGTCCAACCCTATGGTATTTTGCATGGCGGAGCTTCCGTGGTGCTTGCTGAAACCTTAGGCAGTATTGCCACAACTTTGACCCTTCCTGAGGGCCAGCATGCCGTGGGGCTAGAAGTTAATGCCAATCATGTCTCCGCCGTGCCGGAGGGGGAGACCGTGACGGCCCTTTGCCGGCCGCTGCATCTTGGGCGGCGTACCCAAGTCTGGCAGACGGAAATCCACCGGCCCAATGGTAAGCTCGCCTGCGTCTCACGCCTCACCACAGCAGTGCTGGACCGCAAGGCGGGTTAGGCTGGGCACGGCGATTGCTGGTCCGCATCGGCCTTGAAACCCAGGAGAGCCCATGCACAAGCTTGCCATCCCAGCCGACATCATCGCCCGCGTTGAAGCGCGCTGCGGCACCGCGCACCCCTTCAATGACCTGGACCCGGCGCGGACTGCCTTTGTGGTGATTGATATGCAGCTGGGCTTCATGGACCCCACGATCAGCCACGCCTGCTGCCCCATGGCTGAGCATATCGTCCCGGCCATCAATCGCCTCGCGGCCGCCTTGCGCGAGGCGGGGGGCGCCGTTTTCTGGGTGCAAAACACCCATGACGCATCCTGCGATACAAGCTGGAGTGTAATGCAGCGCATGGCCACACCGGCTGCCCGCGCGCGGCGCGTTGCGGCCATGACGGAAGGCAGTCCGGGCCATGCGCTATGGCCGAGCCTGGATGTGCGGCCTGAGGATGAAAAGGTGCTGAAGCGGCGTTTCAGCGCCTTTATTCAAGGGTCTTCCGACCTGCCGGCGCGGCTGCGCGCCCGGGGTTTCGATACCGTGCTGATTGGGGGTACGGTGACGAATGTGTGCTGCGAAAGCAGTGCGCGGGACGCGATGATGCTGGATTTCCGTACCATCATGGTGGCTGACGCCAATGCTGCCATGAATGATGCGGAACATAATGCCTCACTCGCCAATTTTTGGAATATTTTTGGAGATGTGATGACCGTGGATCATGTGATTGCAAGACTAAGCGCCGCAGCACCAGGAGTGGCGGCATGAAGCCGCGCGTTGCCGTGATTGGCACGGGCGGCACCATCTCCTCCATGGGGTCGGGGCCGCTCGATATCCTGGATTATCTGGCCAATGGTTCGATGCTCGATGTGAATGGGTTGCTCGCACGCATTCCTGAGGCCAATTTGGTTGCGGAAGTTGTCCCGGTACCTTTTCGTGCCATTCCCTCCACGCAATTGGCCTGGCCGGAATGGAAGGACTTACTCGGGCTTTGCCACAAGCTTGCCGGGGAAGACCCGAAGCTTGCCGGGATTGTTATCACGCACGGCACGGCAAGCCTTGAGGAAACCGCCTATTTCCTGTCGCTGACGCTGAAAATATCGATCCCCGTCGTGCTGGTTGGCGCGCAGCGCCCAGCATCCGCGCTGTCCGGCGATGGGCCGATGAATATCGTCAATGCCATTCGCGTGGCGGCTGATCCTGGCGCGCGGGGCTTGGGCGCGCTGGTGCTGCTGAATGATGAAATTCAGGCGGCGCGCGATGTCACGAAAACCTCGACACTGCGGATGCAAACCTTCCGCACTGCGGATTTCGGCGCGCTGGGTCATGCCGATGGCGATATGATTGCCTGGTACCGTAAGCCCATCCGCAAGATCGCCCCCGATACGGAATTTGATGTGCGCGGGTTGGATGCGCTGCCGCGCGTTGATATTGCCTATTGCTATGCCGGGGCGGATGGCGCGGCGATTGATGCCTTTGTTGCCGCGGGCGCCAAGGGCATTGTCACGGCGGGCTTCGCGCCTGGCTATATCACGCCCGCCATGGTGAAGGCCGGTGAAGCAGCTGTCGCCGCCGGGGTGAAGGTGGTGCTTTCCAGCCGCGCCGGATCGGGGCGTACCTTCCGCACGCAGCGCGGCGACAAATCGGGTTTTATCAGCGCCGATAACCTAACCCCGCAAAAGGCGCGCATCCTGCTTTCGCTCGCGCTCACCCAGGGGCTCGATAATGATGGCATCAGGCGGGTCTTTGCGACGTACTGAGTATGGCACAAAACAAAGCCGTTGCCCCTGAACGCGCCTGGGTGCGTCTGCCTTCGGGGCGGCGGCTTGATCTGCTCTCTCCCACCCCCTTCGACTGGACGGATGAGGATTTGGCGACAGGGCTTGCGCGTACCTTTCGCTGGGGCGGGCATTCCATCTGGCCTGAGCCGCTTTCTGTTGCGCAGCATGCGCTTTTCGTGCTGCAACTCCGCCGCCAGCGGACGCGCCATTGGCTGACGCCACCTGAAGAATTGCGCGAATTACTGCATGATGCGGATGAGGGTTTGATCAATTTCGACTGCATCTCACCGCTCAAGCCCTTCCTTGGGGAACGCTTCGCGGCCTTGCAGGCAAGCCTCTCGGCCGTGGTGGCGCTGCGCTATCGCCTGCCGGCCTGGGGCGTGGAAGATAAGCGCGCACACAAGGCCGCTGACATCGCTGCGGCAGCGGCAGAAGCCGTGCATGTCGCCGGTTGGACTGAGGCTGAGATGCACGAAACGCTGGGTATTCGCGCGGCCGTTTTGGTGCGCGATCCTTTGGCGGCGCGTTATGGCGGGGAGGCATGGCGGCCCTGGCCGCCCGGGCTGGCGGCGGAGCGTTTTCTGGCGGAACTGACGCAACTTCAAGCGAAGGCGGGCTGAGTTTACTCCCGCGGAATCCCCGCTTTTTCAATCACATCGCGCCACAGCGGCACTTCGTGGGCAATGCGTTGTGCCAGCGCTTCCGGGCCTTTCGGGTTGAGCGTGAAGCCGGCGCCGAGCAGGCGATTTTTTGTCTCAGATTCATTCAACAGCGCAATCGCAACCTGCGCGCAGCGATTCAGAATGGCCTGCGGTGTGCCGGCCGGTGCCAGCAAACCCTGGAAGGTTTCTGAAACAAAGCCGTCATAGCCAAGCTCCACCATGGTCGGCAGGTCGGGCAGGTCATGCCAGCGCTGCCCGCCGGTGATGGCCAAGGCGCGCAAGGTGCCAGCCTTGATCAGCGCATGCGCGGGCGGCAGCGCTGCCACACCTATCGGCGTGGTGCCCGATAGCACCGCTTGCACCGCCTGCGCCGCGCTCTGATGCGTGACCTGCACCAATTCAATGCCGGTGCGCAGCCGCAGCAATTCTGCCGTCAGATGCGGCGTGGAACCCAAGCCCGGATTGGCGATATTGAGCCCGCCAGGTGTCGCCTTGGCGCGCGCCACGAGATCAGCGACGGAATTGATGCCGCTATCGGGCTTGGTGAGGATGGTGTTGGGCGAGGCGCCCAATTCAGTGATCGGCGCGAAATCCTTGGCGATGTCATAGCCGGGGTTACGAAACAGTGTTGGGTTCACGACAAAACCGGTGGAAGTTACCAGCAGCGTATAGCCATCGGGCGCGCTGCGTGCAGCATGGGCGATGCCGACATTGCCGCTGGCGCCAGGGCGGTTTTCCACCACCACCGGCCGGCCAAGTGCCGCCGCAAGCCCCGGCGCAATCACCCGCGCCATGACATCGGTGGGCCCACCTGGCCCGAAGGGCACCACCAAGCGAATGCTGCGCGATGGCCATGCATCAGCGCTTTGCGCGCGGGCCAAGGCAGGAGCGGCCAGAAGCCCCAAAGCGGCGCGGCGGGTCAGACGAAAATCGGCCATGGCGGTAATCTCCCCTTTTTGCCACGCTTGTCCGTGTGGCTTTGGGGAAAGGCTGAAACCGGATCAGGCCGAGGTCAAGCGAGCTGCTTAGTCACCCCGCCAAATGCCGCCGCCGGATCACGCGTTGCGTGAGCCCATCCACAGGGCCGAACAATACTGAAACCGCCCAGGCCGCGCCCGCAATCAGCACAATCGCGGGGCCAGTCGGCAAATCCGCATGATAGGATAGCAGCAGCCCAATCACGCTCGCCACCACCGCAATCGCTGACGCCGCATAGACCATGCCGGCGATCTCGGCGGCCCAATGCCGCGCGGCAATGGCGGGCAGCATCATCAAGCCAACCGCCATCAGCGTACCCAAAGCCAAAAAGGCCGAGAGCATGTTCAGCACCACAAGCCCCATGAACACCAAATGCCAAAATCCTCCACGCGCGCCGGTGGCCGCGGCAAAGGCCGGGTCAAAACATTCCAGCACTAAAGGCCGCCACCCGATCGCGAGCATCACCAGCGTCAGCGTCGCCACGCCAGCCATCAGCAGAAGCGCGGCATCATCCACGCCAAGCACGCTGCCGAACAGGATATGCTTCAAATCCCCGGCGCCGCCGCCCATCGAAATCAGCGCGACCCCGGCGCCAAGCGCTAGCAGATAAAGCGCGGCAAGTGTCGCATCTTCCCGCCCGCCGGTGATGCGCGCCAAAGCCCCGGCACCGACCGCGACCAATAGCCCCGCAACTAAGCCCCCAAACCAAAGCGCCGGCACGGAAAGCCCCGCGATCAGGAAGGCCACCGCCACACCAGGCAAGGCGCCGTGGGAAAGCACATCAGCCGTCAGGCTCATCCGCCGCAGCATCAGGAAAACGCCAAGCGGCGGTGCTGCGATGGCAAGCGCGAGCGACCCCACCAAGGCGCGGCGCATGAAACCGAATTCTACGAAGGGGGCGAAAAGCGCCTCAATCATGGTGGGCCGGAGCATTTTCAAGCCAAGTGGCACACTTGGCGGCTCGGAAAATGCGACCAAACAATAATCTAGAGCGGTTGCCGTGAACGAAGGTGAACGGAAACCGCTCTAGTTTACGCCGCGCGCTCACAAGCCTCAGCCTCTTCCGTCCAGCCCTCGGCCATTCGCCGCGCCTTGAGGCGATTGGCGGCGGAAAGCGCCTGTTCGGTCGGCCCCCAGGCGATCAGATCGCGTGCGAGCAGCAGCGTTTCCGGAAATTCTCGCGCGACAAGATCAAGATCATGCAAGACCGCAATCACGGTGCGGCCTTCGCCATGCCATTGCCGGATCAGCCGCGACAGATCGGCGGCGGTTTTCGCATCGACGGCATTAAAGGGCTCATCCAGCAGCAGGATATCGGCATCCTGCACCAGCAAGCGCGCGAACAGCAGGCGCTGCAATTGCCCCGCCGAAAGGCTGCCCACTGGGCGTCTCGCAAGCCCTGCCAGTCCCACCGCCGCCAGTGCCCGATCTACGCGAGCATGCTCATCGGCAGGCACGGCACGGAAGGCGCCGATGCGTGGCCACAGCCCCTGCATCACCACATCGCGGCAGGCAATCGGGAAGGCGCGGTCCAGGGCTGCGAGTTGCGGCAGCAGCGCAATCCGAGCCACCCCTTCCTGTGCGATGCGCCCTGATTCCGGCTTTTGTAGCCCGGCCAGTGCGCGCAGTAGCGTGGATTTCCCAGCACCATTCGGCCCAACAATTGCCGTCAGGCTGCCCGGCGCAAAGCGGCCCGAAACATGATGCACCGCCGGCCGGCGGCCGTAGCAGACCGTAAGGTCAGCTAATGCCAGCGCAGCGGGCTTCATTCTGAAAGCGCCCAGGCAACCCCGGCCCACAGCAGGCAAGCGACCAAGGCTGCAAGGCCAAGCCGCGCGGCGATGCCGGAGGAAAGCGCAAGGGGGTTCGAAAAAGCCATCTGTGTTGATATAACATAACACTGGCCGCTGCCAAGCCGCGCCGCAGGGCTATTTGGTACTTCGGGTCGAAACAAGATCAATTCCCGGGCATGATGGGGCTGGTTGGCCCGGTTTTCACGCAATCGTCGCCAAAGCGTCATTGCGGCGCCACATGCCACGCGCTACGCCAAATGCATGGAAGCTGTAGCCAGGAATCCGGAAGAAGCACTGAAGCCGCGTCGTCAGATGCGCCTAAAGCCACTGAGCTTCAAACCCTTCATGCGGGGTGACGCCTGGGGCGATATCATGGAGCCGCGGCCCCTTGGTGGCCGGTTCCGTGCCATTCGCCGCATCGCCACCGCGCTGATCTGGACGCTGATCGCCATTCCCATCCAATCCGTGCTGATGCTTCTGCCGGGCCAGGCCAAGATCAGCTTCGGTTGTTTTTATCATCGGGTGCTTTGCTGGCTTATCGGCCTCAAGGTGCAGGTGGTGGGGCAGATGTCGGACAAGCCCGCCACGCTGTTCCTGCCCAATCATTCCTCCTGGCTTGATATTTTGGTGCTGGGCTCCGTGCTGCGCGCGAGCTTCGTCGCCAAATCCGAAGTGGGCGAATGGCCGGTTGTTGGCATCATCGCCAAGCTTGGTCGCACGGTTTTTGTCAGCCGCCGTCGTACCTCAACCGTCATCCGCGAAGCCGATACCATGCGCGAAAGGCTGCAAGCGGGCGACAGCCTGATCCTTTTCGCTGAGGGCACCAGCAATGATGGCACGCGGGTGCTGCCGTTCCGGTCTGCCTTCCTGGCGGCGGCGGCGGATGCCAAGGCGGTGCAGCCGGTATCGCTGGTTTATGACCGTCTAGGCGGGCTGCCGGCCTGCCGGCGGGATCGGCCGCTTTTCGCCTGGTATGGGGATATGGATATCGCCTCCCATTTTTGGCGCATCGCACGCCGGTCCGGGGCGCGGGCGACGGTGCTGCTGCATGAAGTGGCCGACCCTGCCACGCTGCCGGATCGCAAGGCCCTGACCGCAGCGGTCAGTGACGTGGTCGCCGCCGGGGCGGCGCAACTGCGGCAAAATCGTCCCGCCACGCCGCTTATCCTGAATGCCTCTCGATAAACCCTTGACCCGATATGGGCGGAGATTCCACCCTACTCATATGATCCTTGGCTCCCTGATTCGCGCTTTCGGGTCTTGGCGCGCTTGACCAGCGCAGCAGGCCTGCTCATTTCCCCCGCTTGGCCCTGTGCTGGGGCGACGGAGGCCTGGATTTCATGAGCGATCGCCAAGGCGCCCCTGCAAAGAAGCGGCTTTTGATCCGCACCTGGGGCTGCCAGATGAATGTCTATGATAGTGCGCGCATGGCTGACGTGCTGGCGCCGCTAGGTTACGCGCCAACGGAAGTGGCGGAGGAGGCTGATATGGTCATCCTCAATACCTGCCATATCCGCGAAAGGGCGACCGAGAAGGTGTTTTCCGACCTTGGCCGGTTGCGGGAAGCCAAGGCCGCGCGCGGGGGCGAGATGATTGTCGCCGTGGCCGGCTGTGTGGCGCAGGCGGAAGGGGCGGAAATCACCGCCCGTGCGCCCTGGGTGGATATTGTGCTCGGCCCGCAAAGTTATCACCGCCTGCCGGAGATGGTGGCGCGTGCTTCCCGCGCGGCGGGTGCCGTGATCGAAACCGAATTCCCGGTGGATGGGAAGTTTGATCATTTGCCGGAACAGGCGGCACCCCAGGGCGTCACCGCTTTCCTGACGGTGCAGGAAGGTTGCGACAAATTCTGTTCCTTCTGCGTGGTGCCTTACACACGCGGCGCCGAATATTCCCGCCCCGCCGCGGCGGTCATTGCGGAAGCCAAGCGCCTTGTTTCCTTGGGCGCACGGGAAATCACGCTGCTTGGGCAGAACGTGAATGCCTATCACGGCGAGGGCCCGGACGGCGGGTCTTGGTCTCTGGCGCGGCTTTTGCTCTCGCTGGCTGAAATCCCAGGGCTTGATCGCTTGCGCTACACAACCTCCCATCCGCGCGACATGGGCGATGATCTGATTGCGGCGCATCGTGATATCCCCGCACTGATGCCGTTTTTGCACCTTCCGGTGCAATCGGGATCGGATCGCATTTTGAAAATGATGAACCGTGGCCATACGGTGGCGGAGTATTTGACCCTGATCGAAAAGCTGCGCGCCGCGCGGCCCGATCTGGCGCTTTCTTCCGATTTCATTGCGGGCCATCCCGGAGAGAGTGATGCGGATCATCGCGCCACGCTGAAGCTGATTGAAGATATCGGCTTCGCCTCGGCCTTTTCCTTCCGCTATTCCGCGCGCCCCGGCACGCCGGCCGCTGGCATGGCGGGGGTGGTGGATGAAGCGGTTGCCGATGTGCGGCTGCAGGAAATCCAGGCGCTGCTGCGGGACCAGCAATACCGCTTCAATCAAAGCCGCGCGGGCATGGAAATCCCAGTTCTGGTGACCGGCCCGGGCCGCCATCCGGGCCAAATGGCCGGGCGTTCACCCTGGTTGCAGCCGGTGCATTTCCCGGCCCCGGGTGACCTCACCGGACAGATCGTGACGGTCCGTGTCACCGTGACCAATCCCAATTCCCTCGGCGGGGAACACCTCGCCGGGGCCAAACCCCAAGCATCGGAGAGAGACGCCGCTTGAACATCCAAACCCCTGGCCTCCGCGCTGCGGAACCGCGCCAATCCAGTGACCAGCGTTCGATAACGCTACAATTCCACGACAATGCGCTGCTGCCCCTGCTGCATGGCGAACATGATCGTCATCTGGCGCGGATCGAACAGGTGCTTGGCGTGCGCGTGGCTTCACGCGGCAATCGCATCGCCATCTCGGGCGGGGCGGAACGCACGGAAATGGCGGAAGCGGCCTTGCTTGCGCTATGGAAAAGGCTGGAACGGGGTGAACATGTCGGCACAGCGGAAGTGGAAGCGGCCTTGAGGCTCGCTGAAGGCGGGGCAGCGCAGGGCGAACCGCGCCTGCCCTTGCAGGACCTGCCGGCGATCCGCACGCGCAAGGGCGCGATTGCACCGCGGAGCGCCGCCCAGGCCGCCTATATTGATACGCTCTCGCGCCACGACATGGTGTTCGGGATCGGACCCGCCGGCACGGGCAAGACCTATTTGGCAGTGGCCCAGGGGGTGGCGCTGCTGCAATCCGGCAGGGTGGACAGGATTGTGCTGTCCCGCCCAGCCGTAGAAGCGGGCGAAAGGCTTGGCTTCCTGCCCGGCGATATGAAGGAGAAAGTGGACCCCTATCTCCGCCCTCTTTATGACGCTTTGCATGATATGCTGCCTGCCGAACAAGTGGCGCGGCGGATCGCGGCGGGTGAGATTGAAATCGCCCCCTTGGCCTTCATGCGTGGCCGCACCTTGGCCCATTGCTACGCCATCCTGGATGAGGCGCAGAATACTACCCCCGCGCAGATGAAGATGTTCCTGACCCGCATGGGGGAGGGGAGCCGGATGGTCATCACGGGTGATCCAACCCAGATCGACCTGCCACCGCATCAGCCCTCTGGCCTCGTGGAAGCTCTGTCGATTGTTTCTGGGGTGGAAGGTATCGGCATTACGCGCTTTTCTGATCAGGATGTGGTAAGGCATCCGTTGGTTGCCCGGATTGTGGCCGCTTATGGGCGGGCCGATGACCAGAACCGGGCGAAGAAGGAGAAGTATGGAACCGGGAAGTAGCCGTCCCGGCCAGGGGCGCCCCAAGGGTGCCTCGGCTGGGCTTCGGAGCGGATCGGCGGAGGGGCTGGATATCTCCGTGATCCTTGCGGCGCCAAGCTGGCGCGCCGCAATCAAGCAGCCTGAGGCGCTGGCGCGCCGCGCGGCTCATGCGGCCTTGCGCGAAGCGGGGGCGGCGGGGGCGGTCACTGTATTGCTGGCCGATGATACTACCGTGAAGCGGCTCAATGGCACGCATCGCGCCAAGGCAAAGCCAACCAATGTGCTGTCCTTCCCAGGCGGCGTTCCTGGTTATCTGGGCGATGTGGCACTCGCCCTTGGGGTGGTGCGGCGTGAAGCGCGTGGCAATGGCCGGCGCGTCGCAGCACATTTTGCGCATCTTGTCGCGCATGGCGCGCTCCATCTGGTCGGGCATGATCACCTGCAAGCCGGTGAGGCGCGGCGGATGGAACGCGCCGAGGCGCGCGTGATGCGCCGCCTTGGCCTGCCCAATCCCTGGCGCGGCGCAACATGAGCGAGGCTGGACAGAAACTCGGCCTGTTCTGGAAACTCCAGGGCATGCTGCGCCGCAAGGAAGCGGAATCGATTCGCGATCAGGTAGAAGAACTGATCGAACGCCATGAAGTGCCAAGTGAAGCGCGCCCAGGTGATGGCCAGACCGTCAGCCTTGATGCCGAAGAACGCGCGCTGCTTGGCAATGTTCTCAGACTGCGTGGCATCACCGCTTATGATGTGATGGTGCCGCGCGCCGATATCATGGCGATACCGGAAGGGCATTGCCTGGCCGAAACCATCGCGCTGATCCAGGCCGAAGGGCATAGCCGCTACCCGGTCTATCGCGATGGGCTCGATGACATTATCGGCATGGTGCATATCAAGGATGTCTTTGCTGCCGTCGGCAAGGATGAGAAAGCCTTCGCCTTGGCCGCCATTCTGCGCCGACCGCTTTTCGTCGTGCCTTCCATCCCGGTGCTGGATCTGCTGTTGCAAATGCGCCAGGCGCGCGTACACATGGCGCTGGTCGTGGATGAATATGGCGGCATAGATGGCCTGATCACGATTGAAGATCTGGTCGAGACCATCGTTGGCGACATCAGCGATGAACATGATGAGGTTCAGGCGCAGCAGATCACCGAACGCCCCGATGGCGCGCTTGATTTGGATGCGCGCACGCCCATCGCGGCCTTTGAAGAAAAGCTCGGCAACATACTGACGGATGAGGAACGCGCTGCCGATATTGATACGGTGGGTGGGCTAGTCTTCACGCTGGCTGGGCGCGTACCGGCCAAGGGGGAACTGGTCTCTCATCCTTCGGGGCTTGAATTCCGCATTCTGGAAGCTGATCCACGGCGCATCCGCCGCTTGCGAGTGCGTCGGCCCGGTGCCAATTCCCGCATCGCGGCGGAATAGGAAGGCTCGGTTTCGGATGGGGTGGATTTGGCGGGCGCTGGCGTCGCGGCGCGGTTGGCGCGCCCAGGTGACCGCCTTTGGACTTGGCATGCTGGCGGTGCTGGCGCTGCCGCCGCTGCACGTCATCCCGGCACTGTTTCTGGCCATTCCAGGGCTGCTTGCCATGATTGGTGGTGCGGCAAGCTGGACCGCGGCCTTCTGGATCGGGCTCGCCTGGGGCTTTGGTTTCTTCACCGGCGGGCTTTACTGGATCACCTCCGCCATTCTGACGGATGCGGCGCGTTATTGGTGGTTGGTTCCGATTGCAGTGCCGGCACTCGCCCTGCCGCTCGGGCTTTTTGTCGCGGTGCCATCAGCCATTGCCTGGGGGTCAAGGCCCGGCTGGCCGCGTGTGCTGGTGTTTGCCGGCGGCTTCGTTGGCTTTGAATTGCTGCGCGGGGAAATTCTGACGGGCTTTCCCTGGAATTTGATGGGCACGGTCTGGGCCTTTGATGCGCTGCCCATTCAAATGGCGGCGGTGATTGGCGTGCATGGTTTGTCGCTGATCACGCTTTTGGTAGCCGCCACGCCCATTCTGGATCGGCGCGCCTTTTTGGGTGGCGTTGCGGCATTGGCATTTTGCGGAGCCTTTGGCTTTGCCCGGCTTTGGGCGCCGGAGCCCGAACCCCAGCCTGTTGGGCTGCTGATCGTGCAGGGCAATATCGCGCAGGAGGTGAAGTGGCGGGAGGAATCCCGCGTGCCGATCCTGCGCCGCTATGTGGAAGCGACCCGTGATGCGGCCGTTGCGGCCCTACGCGATTTGCCGCCTGGTTATCGGCTCGCGGTAATCTGGCCTGAGACCGCCGTGCCCTTCCTGCTGCCCAATGATCCAGAGGCGCGGCGGCTGGTGGCCGGCGCGCTGCCGCAAAATGCCCTGCTGCTGACCGGAACCGTGCGCGGCGATTTCACCCCGGCAGGCTATGCCCGGGATTTGTTCAACAGCCTTGCGGTGATCGGGCCTGATGCGCAGGTGCTGGCCACCGCCGATAAGATGAATCTGGTGCCCTTTGGCGAATTCATGCCCTTTCGGGGACTTTTGCCCATCAGGTTGGTGCAAAGCAGCCGGGATTTTACGGCGGCTGAGGACAGGCGCCTGGTGGTGGCGGGCTGGCTGCCGCCCCTGGTGGCGCTGATCTGCTATGAGGTGATTTTCACCGGGCGGATCATGCCGGCGCGGCGGCCGGCCTGGATTGTGAATG
>JBIIGZ010000279.1:0-2844 GCA_044236185.1 Roseomonas sp.
CGCGCCACACGGCGCACGCGGTTTTTGTCATGTTCTTCGGTCAGGTATTCGACTGGGCTTTTGCCGTCCACCCGTGCGAGGAAAAGCCCCGGCAGCAGCCGCGCCGCGCGCGCTTCCAGCGCATCCGTCGCTTCCCAGGTGATGCCGGCCAGATAGCGCGCCGAAAGCGCTTCAAAGCACGCCATGAAGCCGGCGCTGGCGCTTGGCGTCCACAGGCATTTCAGCAAAAGGTGATTGAGGCAAAAGGCAAGATCGAAAGCGGGATCACCCCACCAGGCGCATTCCGCATCCAGAAATACTGGGCCAGATGGGCCGCAAAGGATATTCTTCGGGCTGACATCGCCATGGACCAGCGTGCGTTTGCTGCGTGCGGTGACAGAAGCGATGTCTTGCAGCACTGCTGCCAGATCAGGATGCGCGCGCGCGGTTGCCAGCAGATAGGGCTCCAGGCGAATGGCATGGAAAATCTCATCTGTTGGGAAAGCTTCAGCCAAGCCAGGAGTAGCAGCGGCATGCGCATGAATGGCGGCGATGCGCCGCCCGACCTCAGCCGCAAAAGCCACATCCGCTTGGCCATCCCGCAGCCTTGCCTTCCATACAGGATGATCCGCTGGCGAAAGGAATTCCATGGCGAGGCAACCTGTCACCTCATCCTGGCCCAGCAGCTTGGGCACCGCGCCGGGCAGCGCGCGATCCGCCTCGCTCAGCCAGCGCGCTTCATAAATATTGCGCACCACCGGCGCGCGCCAATCGGCGGCGACCTTCAGCTTGGGCAAAGCGCGCTTGACGCAAATCTCCTGGCCATCGGGCAGGGCCAGGTGCCAGATATCGGAAGAAACGCCGCCTGCCAGCGCCTCACCCTGCGCATGCTGGCCGGGGGCGAGCAGCCCCATGGCGACAAGCCCCGCAGCGATGGCCTCTGGCAAAGGTTCCGGCATGGCTCAGCGCTTCAGCAGCGCTTCCCAGCGCGTTACCTCGCCGGCCAGATAGGCTTCGCTTTCGGCGACATTCAGGCTGAGGATCCGGTCAGCGCCCAAATCCGCCAAGCGCTTGCGCAACGCTTCCTGGCCAAGGGCGCGGTTGATCGCGGCGTTCAGTATTTCGCGCCGGTCGCGCGGTGTGGCGCTTGGCACAAAAACCGCCTGCCAGACACTCATTTCCGCATCCACACCGCCTTCGCGCCAGGTCGGCACATCAGGGTTGGCGGCATTGCGCTGCGCTGTGGTTACAGCAAAGGCGCGGGCCTGATTGCCGCGCGCGGTCTGAAAGCCAGTCAGCCCTGCATCGAACATCATGGCAATGCGCCCGGCCGCAAGGTCGAGTGTTGCCGGTGCGCCGCCGCGATAGGGCACTTCATTCAACTGCACGCCCGTCGCTTTCAGATAAAGCAGCGCCGCCATTTGCAGAATGCCGCCACCGCCGGAGCTACCGTAATCCAATTGCCCTGGCCGTGCCTGAGCCAGCGCGGTGAATTCGCGCAAATTATTTGCCGGCACATTATTCGCGACCAGCATCACAATGGGCGATTCCGCGGCCACTGCAATCGCCTGCAAGCTGGTGATGGGATCAATCGGCGGGTTGGGCACCAGCACGCGCAAGGCCGCATGGCCGGTATTGTTGAACAGCACGGTGTGGCCATCGGCTGCGGCGCGGGCCACGACCTCGGCCCCCACCATGCCGCCAGCGCCGCCGCGATTTTCGATAATCAGCGGCTGCGGCAGGATAGGCGCCATGGCTTCCGCGAGCACGCGGGCCACCACATCGGTCGCCCCACCCGCCGCATAGGGCACGATCACGCGGATGGGCCTTTCGGGATAAGCGCCGGCCGGCGCCACGGGCGTCAGAACCAGCACGGCAAAGCAGAGCATCCAACGCAGCAGCATATTTCCCCCCATCCACGTAAAGCTGCCCTATCCTGCCCGGCCTTGGCGCCGCTGCCAAACCCTGTAACCTGACCCGGAAAGAAGCCTATGTTATACAGGCTGACGCATTGACCCGAGAGAACATGGCCGACGAAGACTGGGACATTCCTGAGCATTTGCAGCCCGACCCAACGGAGCATGGCTTCGACCTGGATCAGGCCTATCGCGCCGTGGTCGGCTTGCGGAGCCAAGTGCCGCCGGATGCCTTTACCGCGCGGGTATTGGGTACGGAACGCGAAGGCAGCGGCGTGCTGATTGGCGATGGGCTGGTGCTGACCGTGGGCTACCTGGTGAGCGAGGCTGAGAGCATCTGGATCACCACCGCCGAAGGCCGCGCGGTTGCGGGCCATGCGCTGGCAGTGGATCAGGAAACCGGTTTCGCTTTGGTGCAGGCGCTCGGCAAAATTCCCCTAAAGCCAGCGGTTCTGGGCGACAGCGAAAAGCTGAAAATCGGCGCCACGACGGTGATGGCGGCGGCGGGTGGGCGTTCTCATGCGGTGGCCGGCAAGCTGGTCGCGCGCCAGCCCTTTGCCGGTTATTGGGAATATCTGATGGAGGACGCGCTGTTTGTGGCACCTGCTCATCCTTCCTGGGGTGGCGCCGGGCTGTTTGGCCCGGATGGCAAGCTGGTGGGCATCGGTTCCCTGATATTGCAACAGGGCGAAGAAGGCCGCCGTTTGGACCTGAATATGGTCATCCCCGTGCATCAATTGACCGAGGTTTTGGACGATCTGATGACCCAGGGCCGACGTTCTGGCCCGCCGCGCCCCTGGCTCGGCCTTTACGCGACCGAGGATGAGGAGGGGATTTCGGTCGCCTCCCTCGCGCCTGGCGGTCCGGCCGAGGCTGCGGGCATGCGCAATGGCGACCGCATCCTGTCAGTGGAGGGCGCTGAGGTCGGCGAATTGGCGGATTTCTGGCG
>JBIIGZ010000280.1:0-2836 GCA_044236185.1 Roseomonas sp.
AAGGCCGGGGCAGGGTGTTCTGCGGACGGTTCCCAGGGGTGATTCCATGATCGTGATCGGCAAGGGCAGCGTGCAAAGCGGCGAATGCGATGTGATGGGGCATATGAATGTGCGCCATTACATTGCCCGCGCAGGGGATGGGCTGGCCTGGCTGGGCTTGGCGCTCGGCATCACGCCGGATCGTGGCTTTTTCGCGCCGGTTGATCAGCATATCCGCTTTTTGCGCGAAATGGCGGCGGGGACCGCTTTCACAATTTTGGGTGGCATTGTGGAAAGGCGCGGTGATGTGCTGCGCGTCTATGCGGAAATCCGCAATAGCGGCACCGGGGTAGCGGCGGCGGCGCTGGTTTCGGATATTGAATTGCGCGACCCGCGCTCGGGCGAGGTTCTGCCCTTGCCGGTGGGGCTGGATGAAAAAATCGCGAGCCTGGCGGTGACGCTGCCGGATCATGCCGGGCCGCGTGGCCTGCCCTTTGGCCCCATCCGCATGCCGCCCGACCTTGCCGCCACCAAGGCCATGGGTCTGACCGAGGCGCATCTGGGCGCCATAAGGGCAGAAGATTGTGATCGCGCCGGGCTGATGCGCCCGGATGTGGTGATTGCGCGGATTTGGGATGGCGTGCCCAATCTGCGCTTTCGTGGCTCTGAGGAATTGGGCGCGCGCGAAGAAGGCATTGGCAGCGCGGCGTTGGAATATCGCCTGGTCTATCTGCGACCGATGCGGATGGGCGATTTGCTAATCATCCATAGCGGGCTGCGTGCGCTGGGGGACAAAACCACCACCTGGACGCATTTGCTGCATGATGGCGTGACGGGTGCTCCGGTCGCTGCGGCGGAAGCGGTGGGCATTGGCTTTGATTTGAAAGCGCGCAAGGCGGTGGTGATTGATGGCAATCGGCGCCGCGTGCTGGAAGCGCTGTTGATACCTGGGCTTTCGCTATGAAGCGCGAAATTCGCTTCAATGCTTTTGACATGGCCTGTGTTGGCCATATCCAGCAGGGCATGTGGACTCATCCACGCGATCGGTCCGCGGAGTATCTCTCGCTTGAATACTGGATGGGTCTCGCACGGCTTTTGGAAGAAGGGCTGTTTGACGGGCTGTTTCTGGCGGATGTGCTCGGCATTTATGATGTGCATGGCGGGAATGGCGATGCCGCCATCAGGAATGCCGTGCAGGTGCCGCTGCTCGATCCCATGCTGATTGTGCCCGCCATGGCGGCGGCCACGCGCAACCTTGGCTTTGGGGTGACGTGCAACCTGGCCTGGGAAAGCCCAGCGCTGATGGCGCGGCGTTTTTCCACGCTGGATCACCTCACCAAAGGGCGCATCGGCTGGAATATCGTGACGGGCTATCTGGATAGTGCGGCGCGCGCCATGGGGCTGGATCGGCAAATGGCGCATGATGATCGCTATGATCTGGCCGATGAATATATGGAAATCCTCTATCGGCTGTGGGAAGAATCCTGGGCCGCCGATGCCGTGAAGCGAGACCGTGCCACGGGCATTTACGCCGATCCCGCGCACGTAAAACGCATCACGCATCAAGGCCGGCAATACCGGCTGGATGCGCCGCATCTGGTGGAACCATCCCCGCAACGCACGCCAGTGCTCTACCAAGCCGGAGCTTCGGATCGCGGGCGCGGTTTTGCCGCGCGCCATGCCGAATGCGTCTTTGTGAATGGCGGGCCTAAGCCGCATGTGGCGAAGCTGGTCGCCGATTTGCGCGCCCGCGCCGCACCGCGCCCGATCCGCGTCTTTGTCGGTGCCACGCTGATCATTGGCCGCACGCGGGCGGAGGCTGAGGCGAAGCTCGCCGAATATCGCCAGCATGCCAGCATTGAAGGCGCCTTGGCGCATGCCTCGGCTTCGCTTGGCATAGATTTGGCGCGTTTTGCCCCCGATGAGGAATTGCCGGAGGCCGGGCAAAGCCAAGCTATTCGTTCCAATGTGGAAGCTTTGCGCGCCGCCGCACCGCGCGCCACCAAACGCGCGCTGATGGACCGGATGGTGCTAGGCAGCCGTCAGCCCCCCATCATCGGCAGCGTGGATGAAGTGGCCGAGGAACTCATCGCCTGGGTGGATCAGGCGGATGTGGATGGCTTCAACCTCTCGCGCACCGTGACACCCGAATGCCTGGAAGATGTGGTGCGGCTTTTGGTGCCGGCGCTTCAGGAACGCGGGCGCTACAAGCGGGCTTACGCGCCGGGGAGCTACCGTGAAAAACTCTTTGGCGTCGGGCCTTTGCTGGCCGCACCCCACCCGGCGGCGACGCACCGCCAGGCAGGGTGATTTCCCACCGCGCCATTCTGGCCTAGGCTTCCCCCATCATCGTAAAGGAATACCCAAATGGATGGCATGCAATTGCCCGCCCCGGCCGCCCTGACAGCGCGTTATGGCGCCGGCGCCGAACCCAAGGCCGGCCCGTGGAATGAGACGATTTCGCTGCTGCTCTCGCACCGCTCCGTGCGCGGCTATCGCCCGGATGCGCCGCCCGCCGGCACGCTGGAAATGCTGATGGCAGCGGCGCAATCGGCGGCGACCTCCTCCAACCTGCAAACCTGGTCCGCGGTTTCGGTAAACGATCCGGAAAAGCGCAAGGCGCTGGCGGCGATTGCGGGCGGGCAGAAGCATATCGAACAATGCCCGATCTTCCTGGTCTTCATCGCCGATGTGTCGCGCAATGAACGCCTGGGTGAGCAGGAAGGTGTGGCACTGGCCGGCATGCCCTTCCTGGAAACCTTCCTGGTGGCAGCGATTGATGCCGGCTTGGCGGCGCAGAACGCCGTGGTGGCGGCGGAAAGCCTGGGCCTTGCCACGGTTTATATCGGCGCGCTGC
>JBIIGZ010000010.1:0-31230 GCA_044236185.1 Roseomonas sp.
GCTTCCCTATGATGTGGATCGCGCCTTTGTGCCGATTGCACGCGTCGCTGCTTCCGATGCCTTCGTTATCATCCATCCCTCTGTACCCGCGCGGCATATCCGTGACCTTGTGGCACTCGCAAAACAAAAACCGGGCGAATTGCGCTTTGGTTCCGCCGGCAATGGCACCATCACCCAGCTGCAATGCGAAATCTTCGCAGAGGCAGCCGGAATTAAACTGGAACACGTGCCCTATCGCGGTTCCGGCCAATCCTTCATTGATCTGCTGGCCGGGCGCATTCAAATGATTTGCGATCCCGCCGCGTTGCCCGGTGTGCGTGATGGCCGGCTGATTGCACTCGCGAGTTTTGGCGATCGGCGGCATGAAGAATTCAAAGATGTACCAACGCTGATGGAATTAGGCCTTGCTGAACGTGGCGCCATGTCCTGGTTTGGTATAGCGGCGCCTGCGGGACTACCGCCTGAGATCCAAGGGCGCATTACCGCAAGCCTTGAAGAAACCCTGCGCGCGCCGGCAGTTGCTTCCGGCATGGCGATTGGCGGGCTGCGGCCCGCTTTCGAAACAGGGGATGCCTTCACCCGGCGCATCCGTGAAGATCGCGCCGTTTTCCAGGGCGTGATCGAAAGAACAGGAGCGAAAGTAAACTGACATGGAACATGTAACCGTTACCGATGAAGGCCCGATCCGGATCGTTACGCTGAACAATCCCGCCAAGGGCAATGCCATCAGCAAACCAATGGGTGAGGCGGTGCAGGTCGCCATGCGCGAATTTGAAGCCCGCGATGATTTGCGCTGCGCCATCATCACCGCCGCCGGCACGCGTGCCTTTACCTTCGGCGCGGATGTCTCGGACCCACCGGAATTGTGGCGTACCATTCCAAGTGTTGGCTACCGCCCACTCAAGCCCGTGATTTGCGCGGTTGAAGGCTGGTGCGTGGGCGGCGGCATTGTGCTGGCCATGATGGCCGATCTGCTGGTCTGCGGGAAAAGCGCGAAATTCTATTATCCGGAAGCGAAGCTTGGCCTTACAGGCGGCATGATCGCCGGTCTGGTCAGCCGCATTCCGCATAAGATTGCGATGGAAATCATGCTGCTCTGCCGCACCGTGGATGCGGATCGCGCCGCTTCGATTGGGCTGGTGAATGAGGTTGTGGAAGACGGCAAGGCTTTGGAAACCGCCAAGGCCTGGGCTTTGGAACTGACCGGCATGGCGCCGATGGTTGTTGCGGAATTGAAGCGCATGGTGACAGAGGAAATCCTGCCGCGCGGCCCTTCCGAGCAAATGGCGATCCATGGCCAGCGCATGGGCGCCATTCGCGCATCAGAAGATTTTGCCGAAGGCAAGGCCGCCTTTCGGGAAAAGCGCCCGCCACTTTTTCGCGGGCGCTGATCCCAAAAATCAGGGGAACATGGCAACGGCACGGATGGGGCTTGCCGTGCCGCCCCTGATCTTCAGCGGAAAGCCGATGAAGGTGAAGCGCCCGCGGCCAATCAGCTTATCCAGATTGGCAAGGCATTCCATATGCGTAATGCCGCGTTCCGCGCAGGCCATGTGCGCCTGGAAATTCAACTCACCTTCCGGCGCGGGGCTGATCGCCTCCACCCCAAACATGCCAATGCCACGATCCGCAAGCCAATGGACGGATTCCAGCGCCAGCCCCGGGAAGTCATGCAAATAGCCAGGCTTGCCGAGCAGCCTTTCATTAGTCGCCATCCAGATCAGCACCGTATCGCCCTTGCGGATTTCCTGGCCTGATTTGGCAAGAGCGGCTTCCATTTCCGCAACCGTTATCGCGTGCTTCAGCGGCACATGGGAAAGGTCAAGGCAAATCGCGCTGGTGTAGAATTTCTCAAGCGGCATTTGTTCGACCGAAAGCGCATCCGGGCGCGGATCGAAATGCACCGGCGCATCCACATGCGTTCCAGCATGGTCCGACATGGAAAAATAGAGCGCCTTGCTGGTGAACGTCGTATTACCTGCTACCTTCTTTTCAGAATGATCGCCCCAGACCGTCATCACCACGGGTGGGTGGCTTGGGTGTGTCTGTGTGCGGTGAAAGATTTCACGGCTGAGATCAACGAATTCCATGGATGTTTTCCTTTGTTTTAATGCGTCTAAACATTGACGCCGCGAATGGCGTTGATGATGGCGTCTGTCACCTGATCCGTCGTCGCCTTACCGCCAAGATCGGGCGTCAGCACATCGCCGCGTCGTGTCACCATTTCCACCGCGCGCATCAGCTGCGCCGCTGCTGGCGCTTCACCCAAATGTTCCAGCATCATGGAAGCGGTCCAGAAGGCGCCAAGCGGATTGGCAATGCCCTTGCCGGTAATGTCAAAAGCAGAGCCATGGATTGGTTCGAACATGGAAGGGCGCTTACGCGACGGATCAATATTCCCTGTTGCTCCGATGCCGAGTGAACCGGCCAAAGCCGCCGCGAGATCAGACAGGATGTCGGCATGCAGATTGGTCGCAACCACGGTATCAACGCTGCCGGGTTTCATGACCATGCGGGCGGTCATGGCATCCACCAGCATTTTCTCGACCGTGAGGGCCGGATATTGCGCGGTGATTTCAGCGCAAACCTCATCCCACATCACCATGCCGTGGCGCTGTGCATTGGATTTCGTCACCACCGTCAAATGCTTGCGCGGGCGTGCCATGGCGACTTCACAGGCATGGCGGCAAATGCGCGCCACCCCTTCGCGGGTGAAGACTGCCACATCCATGGCGACTTCAATCGGCAGGCCGCGATGTGTACGCCCACCAACGCCGGCATATTCGCCCTCACTATTTTCGCGCACAATCACCCAATCAATTTGCTCACCCAGATCAGGCCGCAAGGGGCCATTGATGCCGGGTAGAAGGCGCGTTGGGCGGACATTGGCGTATTGGTCAAAGCCCTGGCAGATCGCGAGGCGCAACTCCCACAGCGTGACATGATCTGGGATATCCGGTGCACCAACAGCACCGAAGAAAATCGCATCAAAGCCTTCAAGCTGCTTTAGGCCATCTTCCGGCATCATCCGCCCGGTGCGGCGATAGTAATCGCTGCCCCAATCGAAATCCTGAAAATCCAGCGCGAAGCTGCCATTCTTTTCTGCCAGCGCCTGCAAAACATGGCAGCCCGCCTTGATGACATCAGGCCCGATGCCATCGCCGCCCATGGCGGCAACCCGATAATTCTTCATGGTCAGTACTTTCCTTTCACGGGCGCCTCAGGCGCAAATCCAGGCCGCGCGCTATCCAGGCAGCTTCAATGACATCAAGATCTGTCTCGCCGGAAGGATTGGCCTTGCTGGGGCGGGAGGCAAGGCCAGGTTCCGCCTGAATGCGCCACAGGCCAAGCAGACGACGCAATTCGGCAAGCGGTGCGGCGTGATCATCAACGCGCAGATTGATGTCCGGGAAATCCTCGGTCGTAGTGAGCACCAGGGCTGCAGATTGCCTACCGCGTTTGTCACCGCCTGCCGCTTGGCCGGCATCCAGCGCCGTCATCAGGCGTTCCGGCAGCGCAAGGCCAGTATTGGCGCGGAAACTGTCAAAGCTTGCCTGCACCACGGCGCCGCCCGCCAACATATTGCCGGCGACGCTGAAACCATCGCCACTCAGATGCCCACACCATTCAACGCAATTATCGCCGGTCCAGGCGGCATTGCGGCCATGGCAATCCACGGCATGGATCTGCCGCAGGCCCTTGCCTTCATCGCCCACCAGCGCCGCTTCTATCGCCTTGGCGGGAGTAAGGCCGCGTTCCAACCCTTGCAGCACGGCCGGACCCAAATAGCGATTGCTCATGGATTGTGTACTCACAGCACCAACGCCCGATTTCAGGAAAGGGCAGGTGGCGCCGACCGCGATATTGCAGGTGGTGACCGCCACCGCGAAGGCGCCCGTGGCAGGATCATGCGCGACAATGGACCAAGTCATGCGGCGGGCCTTTCTCTCTAGCCAAGGCGAAACTTTAACCGCGCCATGGCGCTTGCAGGAAGCCCAATCCATGCCAAAATAGATGAAAACAGGAGGTCTCTTGCCATGTCCATTTCTTTCTCACGCCGCGGCTTTGCCGGTTTGGGTCTTGCGTCGCTGCTGCCCGCAGCGGTTTCCGCGCAGTCCGCCTGGCCGGACCGACAGGTCCGGTTGATTGTGCCCTTTGGCGCAGGTGGCGCGGTGGATACGCTTTCCCGCCTGGTGGCTAATGGCTTTGCCGCGCAGGCGAATGGCCAGGCACTGGTTGTGGAAAACCGCTCCGGCGCCGGCGGTGCGATTGCGGGCGCTTTCGTCGCGCAAAGCAGGCCGGATGGCTATACGCTGATGATGGCCGACCTTGGCGCCAATTGCATCGGCAAGGAATTACAACCGGCGCTGAATTACGACCCGATGCGCGCCTTCACGCCGATCTCGCATTTGGTCAATCTTCCGATTGTGGTGATTGTGCCTGCCAACCTGCCAGTGCAAAGTTTGGCGGATTTGCTGGCCCGTGCGCGGGCGCGCGCCGATGGCATTCAATATGCCTCACCAGGTGTCGGCCATGTCAGCCACTTGGCTGCCGAGCTTTTGGGCCGCCGCGCCGGCGTGAAACTGACTGCCGTGCATTACCGAAGCGGCGCGGATGTGATGCGCAGCCTGATCCAGGGCGAAACCGAATTCTCCTTCCCATCGGTTTCCACCGCACTTCCCTTTATTCGTGAAGGTCGTGTGCGGGCGCTTGCGATTGGCACGCCCGCCCCGGTTGCAGCGCTTCCAGGCGTGCCCTCTGTCGCGGCAAGCTTCCCAGGTTTTGAGGCAATGACCTGGCACGGCATAGTCGGGCCTGCGGGCATGCCAGATGATGTGGTTGCGGCGGCCCATCGCGCATTTCGCGCGGTCATTACCTCAGCCGAGGTGAAGGAAACCGTGCAGCGCGTGCAGGCTGCAGACGTTATCGCCTCAAGCCCTGCGGAATTCGCGGCGCTGATCACGCGCGATCACACCAAATGGACCCCCGTGATCCGTGAGGGGAATATCCGCGCCGAGTAGACCCCGGCGCGGTTTGGGCGTTCAGCAACCTAGCTTGTCGGCCAGATCCTCAAAGCTGGTCGCGATCGCGCCCCAATCCTGTTCGGCCTTCGTGTCTGTTGCCTGGTCCGCCCCGTGTTCATTGGGGCGGAGCACGAAGGCTGTCGCCAGCCCAGATTTACGGGCAGCGGCCAAATCCCCATTATGCGCCGCGACCAGCGCGACCTGAGCCGGTTTCAGGCCCAAAATCTCGCAAGTGCGCAAATAGGCTTCAGGTTGCGGCTTATAGGCTTGCGCGGCCTCAGCCCCCAGGATCGCATCCCAAGGCATGCCGGCGCGCTTGGCCATATTCGCGAGCAGCAGGATATTACCGTTGGATAAGGGCGCGATGAAGTGCTTGGCCTTCAGGCGGATAAGCCCCGGGATGGTATCGGGCCAGGGGTCAAGCCGATGCCAGGCGCGGTTAAGCCACTCAAGCTCCTCCGCACTGGCGGCAACCGTGCTCACCCCAAAATCCTTCAAGACGCCATCAAGGTTTTCGCGATGCAGCACATCAAGCCGGGTGAAGGGGCGTCGGCCGCTGCGCACTTCTTCCATGGCGGGTTGGTAGCGCTTGCGCCAGGCATCGGCGAAGCGATGCGGGTCAATATCACTGCGTCCGTGTCGCGCCAGGAAGGTGCGTGCATCGCGCGCGATACCATTACGCCAATCCACCACCGTGCCGAAAACATCAAAGACCAAAGCTTTTACTTCCGGAAGCGCGCTCATGCTGCAGTATCCTTATCCGGAACAGCCCATTTCTTTTCAAAATCCCAAACATCCGGGAAGCCCATGAGTTCGGTCATTTTCTTGAAACCATAGGATTCGCCAAGCGCCAAGCTATCGCCGGCTGTCTTCAAATGCGCATAGGCGCGTTCCAGCGCGGCAGCAGCGGCAAGGAAGCCAATCGCGGGATAGATCGCCATGGCATAGCCAATTTCCTGCAAGCGCGCGGCAGGTAGAATGGGCGTGCGCCCGCCTTCCACCATATTCGCAAGCAAAGGCTTGGTAATCGCCTTGCCGATGGCGCGCATTTCATCCTCGCTTTCCGGGCTTTCAATGAAAACAATGTCAGCGCCCGCATCACCATACATACGCCCACGGCGGATGGCTTCATCAAGGCCGAGTGTGGTGCGGGAATCCGTACGCGCCACAATCAGGAAGTTCGGATCGCGCCGCGCTTCGGCGGCGACCTTGATTTTCAGCACCATTTCCTCGGCTGGGATCACGCGCCGGCCAGGTGTGTGGCCGCATTTCTTTGGCATTTCCTGATCTTCGAGCTGAATGCCTGTCATGCCGGCGGCTTCATAGCCAAGCGTGGTGTGGCGTACATTCAGAAGACCACCATAACCCGTATCAGCATCCGCGACCAAAGGCGTTTTGCAGCCACGCGCCATGGTGCCCATGCGCGCGACCATATCGGCATAGGTTGCAATGCCAGCATCTGCGACACCCAGGGCGGAGGCTACAGCGCCGAAGCCCGTGCCATAAATGCAATCAAACCCCATGCCATCGGCAACCTTGGCCGAGATCATGTCAAAGACACCAGGGGCGATAATGAAGCGCTTTTCAGCAAGTGCCTTGCGCAGTGATGGATTGGCCATGAGAATTCCTTATCTGTTTATTGTGGGCGGATGTGACCGGCGGCACTGGCCGCTGCCCAGATGCGATCATCGCGCTGCATGGCTTCAAGCAATGCAGCGGGCGGGCGTATATCGGCTTCAACGCCGAGCGCCAAAAGCCTTTTCTTGAAGGTTTCGTCGGCGAAAACCGCGCCGATGGTGCGGTGGATGCGATCCACCAAGGCTGGTGCCATCCGCGGCGGCCCCAGCATGGCTACCCAGCCGGAAAGATCAAAATCGCGCACGCCTTGTTCGGCGGGCGTTGGCGCATCCGGGAAGAAGGGTGAACGCGTACCTGTAGAGGCGGCCAGCACACGCACGCGCCCGGTTTGCATATGCGGCATGGCGCTGACCGTGCTGGTCCAACCGCTTGGCAAATGGCCGGCGACGATATCATTCATCAACGGCCCGCCACTGCGATAGGCGATATCGGGCATTTCCACCCCCGCGCGGCGCGCCATTTCCTGCCCAATGAAGGAAGACAGTGCTTCGGTTGAACCGGTGCCGACCTTGCCCGGATTGGCCTTGGCATAGGCGAGCATGGAGGTGAGGGAATCAAATGGCTGATTGGCGCCCGACACCAGCACCATGGTATTTCGCGTCAGCATCGAAATTGGCGTGAAGTCGCGGATCGCGTCATAAGGCATACTGGGCAGGTGATACTTGTTCATGACATGGGTGGAAACCACGACGAGCAGCGTATGCCCATCAGGCTCCGCCCGTGCCACCACTTCGGAACCAATTACGCCGGCAGCGCCCGCGCGATTTTCGACGATGAAGGGTTGGGGCAGGGTGCTGCGTAGCGCCTCACCAATCGCACGGACCAGAATATCCGTCCCGCCACTGGCGGCATAAGGCACCACCACGCGTACCGGTTTGGTGGGCCAGGTGATGTCTTGCGCTTCTGCCATGCTTGGCGGCGCGCTTGCTGCCAGGGCGCCGAAAAGAGCGCGTCTTGCGATATTCATTTGCCTTTTTCCTCAATCAACCCGCGCGCCGGTGGCACGCACAATCGGCACCCATTTATCAAGCTCTGCCGCAATAAAGGCGCGCGTTGCCTCCGGCGTCATGCCATCCGGGATGGTATTGCCAAGCTGAATCAGCCGATCGCGGACCTCAGGCTTGCGGAGCGCAATGGCGATCTGCTCATAAAGAAATTGCCGGATCGGCAAAGGCGTGCCGAGCGTCGCAGACCATGGCGTCCAGGTCGTGGCCTGAAATGCAGGCAGGCCCGCTTCGGCGGCGGTGGGTACATCCGGCGCCATAGGTGAACGCGCCGGCGTGCCAATCACAATGCCATTCACCGTGCCGTTTTTGATATGTTCGGCCAGGAATGAAATCGTATCCGATTGGAAGCTGATGCGCCCTGCCATCAAATCCTGAAAGGCCGCGGCTGATCCGCGATAGGGCACATGGGTCGCGGGCACACCGAGCAGATGCAGCAGCAAGGCCGAAGAAATATGCCCTGTCGAACCATTGCCGGAAGACCCATACAGCACATTGCCGCCACCAGCTGCGACCGCTGCACGAAACTCCGCGAGTGTGCGCACATTCATGGAAGGGTGGGTCGCCAGCACAATTGGCGAATGGCTGGAAATGGTGATGTGATCCACACCGGTCAGCGGATGGATACGCAAGCGGTCGCCATAAAGGCCCACATTGAGCGTATGCGACCCAAGCGCGCCAACCAGAAGCGTATAGCCATCCGGCGGTGTTTGCGCGATGGTTTCAAAGGCAACTGTGCCACCGCCGGAGGGCCGATTTTCCACAACAAATTGCTGGCCCAATTGCTGCGATAGCGCCGTTGAAATCAGCCTGGCATTGATATCGGCGTTGCCGCCGGCGGCGAAGGCCACAATTACGCGCACCGGCTTGTTCGGATAATCCGTGCCCGGTGCCTTGGGTTGCGCCCAAGCCGGTAGCGCCAGCAATGCGGCCAAAGCCGCCGTCAGAAATGATCTTCTCATTCTTGCCTCCCTTATATTTCAACCAATCGAATGTTGCAGCACGCCAACGCGTTCGACTTCCAGCTTAAGCTTGTCACCCGGTCTCAAATAGCGTGGCGGATCGCGGAAATGCCCAACCCCGGCTGGCGTACCGGTCGCAATCACATCGCCCGGCTCCAAAGTCATGTAGCGCGACAGAAACGCAATCAGCGCCGAGACCGAAAAAATCAGATCGCGCGTATTGCCATGCTGTACTTCTTCGCCATTCAGCCAGCATTTCACGTCAAGCATCCAGGGCTCGCCCACTTCCTCCGGCGTCACAATCCAGGGGCCGATCGGGCAGAAGCCATCCATGCCCTTGGCGAAGGATGTCATGGCAAGCGGCACATCGAATTGAAATTCCCGCGCGCTGACATCATTCAGCACGGTGTAGCCCGCCACGTAATCCAGCGCGATGCCTTCCGACACATCGCGTGCGGTCTTACCGATCACGACGCCAAGTTCCACTTCCCAATCGGGCTTTTTCACATCGCGCGGGATTTTCACCACCGCCCCGGGCCCAACCACGGAGCTTGCCGGTTTCATGAAAATGCGCGGCATTTCAAGCTTGGGGCCGCCCACTTCCTTGGCGTGATCACCATAATTGCGCCCAACGCCCAGGATCTTGCCGGGCTTGAGCGGCGCCAGGATCTTGGCCCCCGCCAGCGGTTGCCGCAGCGCGGCGTTTTCCGTCCGCGCGGCAAAGGCAAGCGCGCGGCCGGCCGCCGTCATCGCGGCTTCATCGCCAAGAAGTGCGACCATATCGGCGGGAATGATCTCCGCACTACGATCAGCCTCACCGGCGGCGCGCATTGCGGCCGATAGGGCAGGGCGCAACGCGACCACGCTTTCCCCCACCACACCACCAAGGGCAGGGCCATGCGCGCCCTGAAAGGTAACCAGCTTCATGCCGCCAGCGCCGCATAATCGAGTGTCGCCATAACCTGCACGCGCAGGATATAGCGATCCTCACCGGGCAAATAATCCGCCACCGCATTATGCATGGTGCCGATATTGTCCCAGATCAGTACATCACCTTCTGACCATTCATGCGTATAGAGGTATTTTTCCTGCGCCTGATGGCGGAACAAATAATCCAGCAGCGCATCGGATTCCGCGCGCTCCATGCCTTCCATATACATGGCATAGCCGCAATTGCAGTAGAGTACGGGCCGCCCGGTGATGGGATGGATACGCACAATGGGCTGTTCAACCGGCGGCTTTTTCGCGCGCTGTTCGGGCGTGAGTGGCCCGCGAATACTGCCCGGACGCTGGCGCATCATGTCCCAGAATTTGCTGAAATCATGAATGGCGATACGACCTTCGATGCGCGCCTTCACCTCGGCCGGTAGATCGGCATAGGCGGCATGCATATTGCGGAATTGCGTTGCCCCCAACACCTTGCCATCGCGCCGTGGCACGCGCTTGGCATGCAGCATATTGGCCAGCGCGATTTCCTTGGAATAGGACATATCCGTATGCCAGCCCTGGCCGGCATCATTCAGGCCAAGCGGTTTGCCCGCCGCATCCTTCATATTGGACAGGATCATCACCTCTGGATGGCCTGGCGCATGGAACAGATTGGCGACATTCACCTCCAAATCGCCAAAACGCTTGCCGAAAGCCGCCACATGCGGCGCTTCCAGATCCTGCTTCGGGAAGCAAAGCACGCCATATTCGCCAAGGGCGTGCAAAAGTGTGCGGAAATCCTCGGGCGAGGCGGTTTGGCTCAGGTCAATGCCCTCGATGCGGGCGCCTAGCCCGGCATTATTGGGGTTGATTTTCATGGCGGCATCCTCCGGAAGGGCCAAAGTGAGGCGCTGGCCGCGGGGCGTCAACCGGGCGCTTCCCTGGGGCTTAAGACTGCGTCAGGATGGCGCCATGGAAACGCAATCACCCAAACCCGCCCCGGTCATTATCGGGGGAGGCATTGTTGGCCTGTGCATCGCCTGGCATTTGGCGCGGCGCGGGCTGAGGCCGCTGGTGCTGGAAGCCGGCAAGGAAGGTGCCGCCTATACCGGCAATGCGGGCGCCATCAGCCATGGGTCGGTCGCACCGCTTGCCATGCCGGGCGTGCTGGCGCAGGTGCCAAAAATGCTGATGGACCCGGCCGGCGCACTGCATATCCCCGCGCGCTATTGGCTGCGCGCCATGCCCTGGCTGCTGCGTTTTGTGGCGTCTGCTCGGCGCGAGAAGGTGGAATCCGCTGCGGTTGCTCTTTCCGCTTTGCTGTTTTCAGCACCGGATCGGCATCGTGAAATCCTGGCCGCGGAAGGGGCGAGTGACCTGATCCGCGAAGAAGGCCAGATGTATCTTTATCGGAATGAGGAACAGTTGGCGAAGGACAATGCCTCCCTCACGCTGCGCCAAAAGCATGGGCTGAAGGTGCAAAAGCTGGTCGGGCCGGCCTTGCGCGAATTGGAACCGGAAGTCTCGGAAGATTACCAAATTGGCCTTTATTTGCCCGACCACGGTTCCTGCGTGAATCCGGCGCGGCTCGCTGCCGTGGTGGCCAATGGCGTGCGCCGTATGGGTGGTGAGATTCGCGTGGCCGAAGTGCAAGCGATTCTGACTGAGGGCAAACGCGTGACCGGTGTGCGCTGCGCTGGGGGGGATATCGCTGCCGATCAGATTGTGCTCGCCGCCGGGGCCTGGTCTGCGCGCTTGCTGGCACCGCTTGGGCTGAAGGTGCCGTTGGAAACCCAGCGCGGCTATCACGTGATGCTGCCGGATGCGGGGGTGCGTGTGGGGCGCGTGCTGTCGCCCGCCGATCGCAAGGTCTTCATCAGCCCGATGGAAGAAGGGCTGCGTGTGGCGGGATCGGTTGAGATTGCCGGGCTTGATGCGCCACCCACGGAATCGCGCGCCATGCTGTTGCTGGAAGATTTGAAAAAGGTTTTCCCCAAGGCGCGCACGGAAGGCGGCAAGATCTGGATGGGTCATCGGCCTTGCCTGCCCGATAGCGTGCCGGTCATGGGGCCGATCAGCGCTTGGCAAGGGCTTTATTGCGCTTTTGGTCATGGGCATTTGGGCCTGACGGGTTCAGCGCCGACCGGTGCGCTGATGGGCGCTTTGGTTGCGGGCGAAAAGCCCAATTTTGATTTCGCGCCCTTTGCGGCGGAACGTTTTGCTTGAGGGGGAAGAAGGCGATGGGACAGGTTCAAGGCAAGGTCGCGCTGATCACTGGCGCTGCGGCGGGTATTGGCGCCGCTTGTGCGGAAGCACTCGCCGCCGAAGGGGCGCGCGTGGTGCTGACCGACCTGGATGATGCGCGTGGTGAGGCGCTGGCGGCGAAGCTCCGCGACGCTGGGCATCAGGCGCTTTATCTTCACCAGGATGTGGTGGATGAGGCGCGCTGGGCGGAGGTGATCGCCGCCATTGAAGCGCAATTCGGCCGGCTCGATGTGCTGGTTTCCAATGCCGGCATCGCCATCATGAAGCCGCTGCTTGATATGTCGCTGGCCGAATGGCGGCGGCAGAATGCGGTGAATATTGATGGCGTTTTCCTATCCGTAAAATACGCCATTCCGGCGATGCGCCGCGCGGGCGGTGGTTCCATTATCATGATGTCCTCCATCGCTGGCATTCGCGGCTCCGCCGGGCTTGCGGGTTATTCTGCGAGCAAGGGCGCGGTACGGCTATTCTCAAAATCCGTGGCGCTTGAATGCGCCGGCGCGCGGGATGGCATTCGCTGCAATTCCGTCCATCCGGGCGTGATCGAAACTGATATCTGGCACAAGATGCCGCAGGGGGCTGAAGGTGGCCGCAATGCGCCGATTGATCCGCGCCAATTGGCTGCGAATATCGTGCCCTTGGGGGAAGCCGGCACGGCGGCTGATATCGCAGCAGGTGTGGTGTTCCTTGCTTCCGATGCATCGCGGCATATGACAGGCAGTGAGTTGGTGATTGATGGCGGGTCAACCGCTGGCCGAGCTGGCACCATGCCGCGGTGATGGATAGGATTTCAACATGAAAACTGCCCTTGTCACTGGTGCTGCGCGCGGCATCGGCCTGGCCGTCGCAAAGCGCTTCCTCGCCGAGGGGTGGAATGTCGCGCTGCTGGACATCAACGCGGCACAACTGCGTGAGACCATGGCAGCGCTGGCGGAACCCACAAAAACTCTTGAGATCATCTGCGATGTTTCAGACCCGCCCGCCATTGCCGCCGCGGTGCGTCAGGCGGCAGCGCATTTCGGGCGGCTGGATGCGCTGGTCAATAATGCCGGCATCGCCATTTTCAAACCGATCCTGGAAACCACGCCGGAAGATTGGGCGCGCGTGCTGGCGGTGAACCTGACCGGTCCCTTCCTCGCGGCACAAGCGGCTGCACCCATCATGGCAGAAGCCGGCGGCGGCGCGATGGTGAATATCACCTCCATCTCTGGCCTACGCGCTTCAACGCTCCGCGTTGCCTATGGCACCAGCAAGGCCGGGCTTGCGCATTTAACCAAGCAGCAGGCAGTGGAATTCGCGAGCCTAGGCATTCGCGTGAACGCGGTCGCCCCCGGCCCGGTGGATACGGCGATGGCCAAGGCCGTGCATACGCCCGAAATCCGCGCCGATTACCACGACCATTTGCCGCTTAATCGCTATGGGCTGGAAGCGGAATTGGCGGAAGCAGTGTTTTTTCTATGCAGCGACCGCGCAAGCTACCTTACCGGCCAGGTGATTGCCGTGGATGGTGGATTTGACGCCACGGGGATTGGCCTGCCGACGCTCAGGGCGGAACGGCGGAACCTTTAGAGAGCGAGGCGCAAGATCTCCTCCAAATCCGCAGCCCCGCGCACGGCGCGGGGATTGGTCGCAATTGGCGCATCGCCGGTCCAGCGCGCGGCAAGGCCAGGGATTTCTGCCTCGGTGATGCCTTGCTGATGCAGGCGTGTGGGCAGGCCAAGTCCCGCGACAAAATCCTCAATCGCCCGGCCGGCTTCTGCGCCACCAAAAATCGCCGCAATATCCGCCTGGCGCGCCGCATTGACCGGCGCATTCCAACGCATCACCGCATGCAGCATGAGGCAGGAGGTAATGCCATGCGGCACGCCGCGCGCCGCCCCCAAAATATAGCCAAGCCCATGGCTGGCGCCGACCGCAACACCTGCCCAACCGCCCTGAACGGAAAGCCAGGCCGCTTGTTGGCAAAGCGCGCGGGCGCGCAAATCCCCCGCGGCCTCTGCCATGCGGGGCAGGCCTTCGGCCAGCATCAGCATCGCGTGGCGCGATACCGCATCCGAAAAGGGCGCGGGTTCCAGGGCGCACCAACGTTCCGCTGCATGGTCCAAGGCGCGAATGCCGGATGAAAGAAAAAGCTCAGCCGGCGTTTCCAAAGTGGCGGCGGGGTCAAGCAAAACGGCGCGCGGCACCATCCAGGGGTCAAGCGCGCGATATTTCCGCCCCTCGGTCAAATCCGTATAGCCGGCATGGGGGGCGAATTCCGCAGCTGAAAGCGTGGTCGGCACCGCGACCAAACGCGGCGATGGCGCGGCGCCATCCCAGGCACCGGGCGACGCCCCGCGCGACACCGCCGCTTCAACCAGCGCTGCGCGTTCCGTAATGCCACGCCAGACGGCAAGGCAGGCGACCTTGGCGCCATCAATCACCGAACCGCCACCAAGCGCCACCACCAATTCGGCACGGCTTTCGCGCAGAAGCGCGGCCAGCGCCAAGACATCCTCAACCGGGCTATGGGCGCGCATGGCAGCACTTTCCGCCACCAGCCGCGCGCCCAATGCGTCACGTACCGTCGCCGCGATGCGGCTGTTCGCGAGTGAACGCGTGGTCACCAGCGCAATGCGCGCGGTAGTACCGATTTCATCCGGCAGCGCTTCGGCTACCGAAACATCATGATAAACCCGCGCCTGGGCCGGCCATTGATGCAGCATGGCCTCAGCCCTTTCCGCCAGCGAAGAAGCGCGAAAAATCCGGCTTGCGCTTTTCCTGAAACGCCGCGACGGCTTCCGCCGCTTCCGGTCCGCGCAGCAGCGCGCTGAAGGCCGCGAATTCCACCTTCATGTGTTCGGCAATGCGCGCTGCATCAGAACGCCTGAGCAGCGCCTTGGTTTGCGCCATGGCCGCGGGTGGCTTCGCCGATAAGGCGCGCGCCTTGGCTTCAGCATGCGCCAGCAATTCGGCGGCGGGCACCACGGCATTGATGATACCAGCGCGCAATGCTACGTCCGGCGCGAAAGCCTCTGCCAGCATCAGCAATTCATTGGCGAGCAATTGGCCACCGCGCATCGGCACCAGCAGGGAAGACCCGCCTTCCGGGCACAACCCCAAATCCACGAAAGGCATGCGGAAGATGGCGTTATCCCCGGCATAGACCAGGTCACAATGCAAAAGCAGCGTCGTGCCAATGCCGATCGCATAACCCGCCACCGCCGCCACCACGGGCTTCGGGCATTCCGCCAGCGCCGCCAACATTTCCCGCGCGGGGGAGGGAACCTCCGCCTGCTGCTCGCCACGCGCCCGAAAATCCGCCACATCATTGCCAGAGGTGAAACAGGCATCACCGCCCGTGATCATTATGGCGCGAATGGCGGGCGTGGTTGCAGCCTCCCGCAGCCCGGCAGCAATCGCGCTATACATGGCGCGTGTCAGCGCGTTTTTCTTCTCCGGCCGGTTCAGACGAATGATGCGCAGCCCCGCATCATCGGTGATCTCAATTTCGGACATTGGCTTTCCTCAAACAGAAATGGGCGGGATGGTGGCGGCAATCCAGCGCGCAATCGCCGCGGTGCGTTCATCGGCATGGGGCTGGCCCGTCACGGCAAGGCCAAGCGGCATGCCTTCGACCGCCATGATCGGTACCGTGACCACGGGGCAGCCAAGGCCGGAACTTGCGGTATTCATGATGGGATTGCCGGTGGTGTGCAGGATGCGGTTCGTCGAACCCCCCGTATCGCCTGGCAGTGGCGCCGGCCCGCAGGCAGCCAGGCCAATAAAGCCATCCACCTCGCCCGCCAAAGCGGCCTGGGCGCGGCGCATGTCTTCGCGCTGCAAAAGCCGCATGCGGTATTGTTCAAGGGTGATGGAACAGCCAAGCTCAAAGCGGCCCTTCAAACTGTCACTCAGCGCATCAGGGTTCTTTGCCATCATATTGGCCACCGACCACGCACTTTCATAAGCGCAAACATCACGCGCAAGCGCCATGGCATCCAACAGCCGTTGTTCGAGCGCTTCCAGAAGTGGATGATCAGCGCGGCGGATCACCGCGACACCTTGCGCGCGGATCGCTGCCACCGCCTGTTCAAAAGCGGCAATGGCGCGAGGATCCGCTTCCGGCCAACCTTCCGTTTCCAACACAGCCAGGCGCCGGGGGGCGAAGGCGGGTGGCGTTGCCTCTCCGGTAAAATACAGGCCCGGCGCGCCAGGATCGCCGCCCACGCGCTTGGCGATTTCAACAGCGACCGCCCACATATCCTCTGCACAGCCGGCATGAATGCCGACGGTGGATTGGCTATAGCCCTGTCTTTCGCCGCGATTGAGCGCGCCTTGCGTTGGCTTCAGCGCCCAATTGGCATTGAAGGAAGCGGGGCGGATCACGCTGCCCAAAACCTGCGTACCAACCGCCGCCGGTAGCATGCGTGCCGAAATTACCGCGCCCGAGCCCGAAGAAGACCCACCCGGCGTACGCCGCAGATCAAACGGGTGACGCGTTGGCCCCGGATGCGACATGCCGAGTTCGGTCGTCACGGTCTTGCCAACAATCACCGCACCGGCCGCGCGCAGCGCCTGCACCAGCGCCGAATCCCGCCCCGGCCGATTGCCCCTATAGAAGGCGCTGCCCATTTCCGTTGGCATGTCGCGGGTTTCGATCAAATCCTTGATGCCAATCGGCAGGCCATCAATCGGCGAAAGCGGCGAACCGGCACGATAGCGCGCGGTTGAGGCATCGGCCGCTTCCCGCGCGCCCGCTTCATTCAGGAAGGCGAAGGCCATGACTTCGGGTTCGCGCGCTGCGATGGTCGCAAGGCAGGCTTCCAGATAATCGCGCGGGGTTTCCTTACCCGCAAGGAAGCGCGGCACGGCATCATGAAAGGTCAGTGGCTTGAAGCTGGCGGGTGAATATGGGGTCATGGTGGCCTCCTGCTGCGCAATGCTCACCCGCCGCGCGGGTATCGGCAAGCCCGCCATCCCATGGCATATAGGGCGCGAAAACAAAGGGGAGAGCCCATGTCACGCAAAGTCATGATGATCACCGGCGCGGGCCGCGGCATTGGTGCGGCCACGGCGCGTATGGCGGCTGCCCGTGGTTATGATCTATGCCTGACCTACCAGCGCGATAGCGCCAGCGCCGAAGCCGTGCAGCGCGATTGCGAAGCCGCTGGCGCCAAGGTCTTGCTGCTGCAAGGCTCGGTCGAGGATGAGGCGCATGCCATCGGCGCCTTTGAAGCCGTGATGAAGCATTTCGGGCGCATTGATGTGCTGGTAAATAATGCCGGCGGCACGGGTCCGCGCGGGCGGCTGGAAAGCATCACCCATGCCGGCTGGGCCAATACCATGGGTGCCAATGTCACCGGCCTTGCCATGTTCTGCCGCGAAGCCGTGAAGCGCATGTCCACCAAGCAGGGCGGCCAGGGGGGCGCGATTATCAATGTTTCCTCCCGCGCGTCAGAACTCGGCAGTGCGGGCGAATATGTGCATTACGCGGCGAGCAAGGCAGCCGTGGACACGCTCACCATCGGGCTTGCGCGCGAAGTGGCGCAGGAAGGCATGCGGGTAAATGCGGTCAATCCCGGCCTGATCGAGACGGAAATCCATGCGCGTGGCGGCGCGCCGGATCGGCTCGCGCGGCTTGGGCCGCTGGTGCCCATGGGCCGGCCCGGCAAGCCCGAGGAAGTGGCGGAATGCATCCTGTTCCTGGCCTCGGACGCCGCTTCCTATGTTACGGCGGCCTGCCTGCAGGTTGGCGGCGGGCGCTGATCCCATATTTCCTTAACTGAAAGCGCGTAAACCGGGCCTTGTCATGACCGCGAGACGCTTTGACGCAATGGTGATTGGGGGCGGGCTGGTGGGGTCCGCCATTGCCTGGGGCCTCAGGCGCGAAGGGCTATCCGTTGCGCTGCTCGATGAGGGTGACGCCGCCTATCGCGCCAGCCGGGGTAATTTCGGCCTGGTCTGGGTGCAATCCAAGGGGCTCGGCGCGCCTTGGTATCAGCGCTGGACTCGCCAATCGGCAGAAAGTTGGGCTGAATTGGCGGATGATCTGGCCAAGCAGACCGGCCAATCCCTCGGCCTTTCCCAGCCGGGCGGGCTGCATCTATGCCTTTCCGATCGCGAAATGAATGAACGCGCCGCGCGCCTGGAACAGATGAAGCGCGAGGCGGGCAATTACGGGTTTGACTACCGCATGCTGGATGCGCGGGAAGCGCGTGAGATGCTGCCCGGCCTTGGCCCTGCGGTGGTGGGCGCGTCCTTCACGCCTTATGATGGGCATGTCAGCCCGCTTGCGCTGCTGCGCAGCTTGCATCACGGATTTACGGCGCTTGGCGGGGTGTATCTGCCCAATGTGAAAATCACCGGCATCGCCACCGCGCCGCTTAATTTCCTGCTGGAAACCAATCTTGGCACCATCCAGGCAGAACGCGCGGTGCTGGCGGCTGGCCTCGGCAATGCCAAGCTCGCCTCCCATTTTGGCTTGAAGGCGCCGGTGCGCCCGCAGCGTGGCCAAGTGCTGGTGACGGAACGCACGCGCGCTGCCCTTCCCATGCCAACCACCACCATTCGCCAAACCGGTGAAGGCAGCATCATGCTGGGCGATAGCGTGGAAGAAGTGGGGTTTGACACGCGCCAAACCCAACCGGTGATGGCCGAAATCGCCCATCGCGCGGCGCTTTGCTTTCCCTGGATCGGCAAGCTGAATGTGGTGCGCGCCTGGTCAGCGCTCCGCGTCATGTCGCCTGATGGGCTGCCGATTTATGATCAGTCCGAAACCCTGCCTGGCGCCTTCACCGCCAATTGCCATTCCGGCGTTACGCTGGCGGCTGCCCATGGCAAGCTGCTGGCACCCATGATTGCGCGTGGCGAGCTTGATCCCTTTCTTGCGTCGTTTTCGGCAAAGCGCTTCTGATGTTTCGCACGCGCCCCGATCATCGGCCGGAAACCGTTCAGGTTATTGTCGAAGGCCGCAGCCTGATGGTGCCGGAAGGCAGCAGCGCCGCCGCCGCCATGCTGATTGCGGGCCTGCCTGCCATTCGTGAAACGCCAGTTTCCGGCAGCCCGCGCCTGCCTTGGTGCATGATGGGCGTTTGCTTCGATTGCCTGGCGGAGATTGATGGTGTCGCGAACCAACAAGCCTGCATGGTGCCGGTTGCGACCGGCATGCGCATCGCCCGCCAGCACGGCGCGCGGGAGCCGCAGAGATGAACCTTGTGCCCGTTACCACCACTCAGGCGCCGCGCAGCTTTGATCTGGCCATTGTGGGTGCCGGGCCGGCTGGCATGGCAGCCGCGATCACGGCGCGCGAATGCGGGCTTTCCGTGCTGGTGGTGGATGAAAATCCCGCGCCTGGCGGGCAGGTGTTTCGCGCCGCCGAATTGGCCGGCACCGACCCCGCCTTGGCGCGCGACATGGCGCCTGGGCTTGATCTAATCGCGCGGTTTCGTGCGCTGGATGTCACCTATCGCCCTGGCACAACGCTTTGGATGCTTGACCCTGAAACGGGCACGCTTTCGCTTTCTCGGCTTGGGGAAACGCTGGAATTCGTGGCTGATCGCATCCTGCTTGCGACCGGTGCGCAGGAACGGCCAGTGCCCATTCCGGGCTGGACGCTGCCTGGGGTGATGAGTGCCGGGGCAGCGCAGATTGCGCTGAAGACCGCGGGCATGGTTCCATCTGGCAAGGTGGTGCTGGCCGGGCAGGGGCCGCTGATGTGGCTGCTGGCCAATCAATTGATCCGCGCGGGCGTGATGCCGGTGCTGGTGGAAACGCGCACCCAGCCTATCCTGCGCACGGCGCTTGAACAGGGCGGCCTTTTCAGTGGCTTTGCGCAATTGGCCAAGGGTATCGGGCTGATCCTGAAGGCGCGCCAGGCCGGGATGCGGGTGATCGCGGGGGCCAAGCATTTGCGCGCGGAAGGCTCCGCCAGGGTACATGCACTCCGCTTCGAAGGTGGCGTTGAACCTTGCGACACGCTGCTGCTGCATGAAGGTGTCATTCCTTCCGCGCATATCTCCATGGCGCTTGGGTTGGAGCATTTGTGGGATTCGCGGCAGCTTTGCTGGCGGCCCAAGTTGGATGTCTTTGGCGCGTCTTCCCATGCGCGCATTGCGGTCGCCGGCGATGGCGCTGTGATTGGCGGCTGGGAAGCGGCGGTGGCGACCGGGCAATTGGCGGCTTTGGATGCGGCGCTCAGGCTTGGGCGTATTTCGCGTGCGGATCGGGATTTCCGGGCTGAGGCGAGTGCGGATGCGCTGTTGCAGGCCCGCGCGCTGCGCCCCTTTCTGGATGCGCTTTACGCACCCTCGCAGGAAATCCTGGCGCCACCTGAAGAAGCCACCATCATTTGCCGATGTGAGGAAGTGACCGCAGGGTCTTTGCGTTGGGCGGCGGCGATTGGTGCAACCGGCCCCAACCAGGCCAAGGCCTATTTGCGCTGCGGCATGGGCCCTTGCCAGGGCCGGCTTTGCGGCCCGACCGTGGCGGCGGTGATTGCGGAAACGCGGAACGTGCCGGTGGAAGAAGTGGGGCATTTCCGCCCCCGCGCGCCCTATAAGCCGATCACCGTCAATGAACTTGCTGGGGCGCCGCACGGCGCGGATCGGCTTTCCTGAGGCAGACAAGAGAAAATTGCACGCTAACGGGCTAAAGCGCTAACAAATTTGCATGATTGATCCCAAGCGATTCGCGCGGCGCGGTGTGATACTGGGCTTGGCCTCAGCCGGGCTTGCCGCAAGCATGCCGCGCCGCGCCAGCGCCGCATCCCGCGCCGCTCAGGAAAGCCTGGCGCGCAGGCTGGAAACGCTCGACGCAGATGGGCTTAACCCGCGCCATTATGATCTGCCGGACGGTGCGCTGATGTCCCGTGCCGAAGCAGCCCTTCGTGACTTAGTGCTTGGGCGTGTTGCGGCGCTGCCGGGTCGAGTGGATATCAAGCGCGATGCAGCGCAGGCGAATTTTTCAGTCTGGCGCGACAGGCTTTATGCCAGCGCCGATCCAGCAAGCGTGTTGGATCAGGCAGCAGCTCTTCATCCTGAAACAGCGGCCATCAAGGCAGAACTTGCGCGCTTCAGGGCCATTGCCGCACGTGGCGGTTGGCCGCTGATTGAAGGCAATCTTGCTAGCACCTTGGAACCCGGCAGCCACGACGCGGCGCGGGTGCCGCAACTCCGCGCAAGGTTGGCGGCCCTTGATCCGGAAGTGCTGCGCGGTGCGGCAGCGGAAAGCCCGCTTTATGATGCGCGGCTGCAAGCGGCTGTCCGGCGTTTTCAGGCCGAAGAAGGGCTGGAAGCCGATGGCCGCATCGGTCGCCTGACTTGGGCTGCCCTGAATACGCCTGTTGAAGCAAAAATCGGCCAGCTACGCGTGGCACTTGATATGCGCCGCGGCCTGGCCGCCCCGCCTGAGCGGCGGATTGAAGTGAATATCCCCCATTTCCGCTTGCGCCTGACCGATACCGGGCGCGTTGTGCAGGATATGGCGGTGGTGGTGGGCAGGACGGATCGGCAGACCCCCATGCTCGATGTTCGGCTGGTCGCGGTGCAATTCAACCCGCCCTGGGGCGTGCCGGATCGCAACGCGCGGGAGGATTTGCTACCGCGCTTCCGCAGCGACCCCGGGCGGATGCAGGCCATGGGGTATCGGCTGTATCAGCGCATTGATGGCGAACTCACGGAAATTGACCCGGCCACGGTGGATTTCAGCGCCTATTCCAAGGACCGCTTCCCCTTCATCATCCGCCAGGACCCCGGTGAGGTGAATGCACTCGGGCGCATCAAATTCGTCATGCCGAACCGCGATGACATTTTCATGCATGACACGCCGGATCGGCATTTGTTCCGCCGCCCGGACCGCGCCTTTTCCTCTGGCTGCATTCGGCTCGAAAGGCCGATGGATTTGTTGGCTGAGGCCTTCAGCGGCATGCCGGCCTGGAACCGTGAACGCTTTGACCGCGTGTTGAATAGCGGCGCGACGCAGGGTGTTTCACTCGTGCGGGCGATCCCTGTGCGCCTTCATTATGACACGGTGATCGTTGAAGGCAGCAGCGTGATCATGCGCCGGGATATTTACGGCCTTGATGCTGCCTATCTCCGCGCGCTGGACGCACCGCGGGGCGAAAGGCTGGCAGAGGCATCCCCCAGGCGCTGAGGTTTTGGGGCGGGAATAGGACATGGCGCGTTATCTGGTGACAGGCGGGGCCGGTTTCGTCGGCAGCCATGCGGTGCTGGCACTGCTTGATCGCGGTGATGAGGTTGTGGTGCTGGATGATCTCAGCCAAGGCCACCGCGCTGCCGTGCCTGCTGGCGCAACTTTGGTGCAGGCGCCGCTCGCGGATCGCGCCGAACTCGCGCGGGTTTTCGCCAATTGGCGCTTTGATGCCGTACTGCATTTCGCCGCGCTTTCCCTGGTGGGGGAAAGCATGAAATCGCCCATGCACTACATTGCCGAAAATCTTGGCAATAGCGTGCGGCTGGTTGAAGCGGCGGTCGCTGCCGGGTGCCTGCGCTTTGTGCTGTCTTCCACCGCCGCCCTTTTCGGCAAGCCGGAACGCGTGCCGATTGATGAGGATTGCGCGGTCGCACCCGGCAATCCCTATGGCGAGAGCAAGCTGATGGTGGAAACCGCGCTTGCCTGGGCGGAACGCATCCATGGTCTGCGCTATGCCGCGCTGCGCTATTTCAACGCTGCCGGTTCAGACCCTAACGGGCGGGCAGGCGAGGATCACAATCCCGAAACGCACCTCGTGCCACTCGCGATTGATGCAGCGCTTGGCCGACGCCCGGCGCTGACCGTGTTTGGCGATGATTACCCAACGCCAGATGGCACCTGCATTCGCGATTATGTGCATGTGACCGATTTGGCGGATGCGCATCTGCGCGTGCTCGGGCGCCTCGAAACCCATGGTTCCTGCCGCTACAATATCGGCAATGGCGAAGGCCATTCGGTGAAGCAGGTGCTGGGCGCCATTGAACGCGTGAGCGGCCGTGCCGTGCCGCATAGCATCGGCCCCCGCCGCGCCGGTGATCCCGCCGTGCTGGTGGCGGCGAGTGAAAAGCTGCGGCACGAAACCGGCTGGGCGCCGCGCTTTGGTGATATTGATGAGATTGTGCGCACCACCTGGGCCTGGCGGGAGGCGCACCCCAAGGGCTACGGGGACCGCTAAGCGCTGCTGAGTAAGCCCTTGATCAGGCGCAAGAATTAAAATTTTCTTAGAAATGACTTGGCAAGCTGGGGCAAGACCCAGCCACTTGCCCTTCGTCCCCCCCGGTGCGACAAGACGGGCGCAAATCTCAAAACATTCAAGGCGGCCCCAACGGCCCAGGCTATGGAAGGTAACAGCATGTCAGAACTCGAAATCGTCTGGACCAAGGTGGACGAAGCGCCGGCCCTGGCGACCTATTCCCTGCTGCCCATCGTGGAATCCTTCGTGGGCGTCGCCGGCGTGAAAATGAGCCTCAAGGATATTTCGCTGACGGGCCGTATCCTCGCGAATTTCCCTGAAAACCTGACGCCTGAGCAGCGGGTGAATGATGAACTGGCGGAACTCGGCAAGCTCGCGCTCAAGCCGGAAGCCAATATCATCAAGCTGCCGAACATCTCGGCCTCGGTCCCGCAGCTCAAGGCCGCAATCAAGGAATTGCAGGGTAAGGGGTACAAGGTGCCGGATTATCCGGACAACCCGACCAATGATGCGGAAAAGGAAATCCGCGCCCGCTACGGCAAGGTGCTCGGCAGCGCGGTGAACCCCGTGCTGCGTGAGGGCAATTCAGACCGCCGCGCGGCAGGTGCCGTCAAACAATATGCGCGCAATAACCCGCATAAGATGGGCGCCTGGTCGAAGGACTCCAAATCCCATGTCGCCTATATGCCGGGCGGGGATTTTTATGGCTCGGAAGTGGCCACCACCATCACGGCGCCGACCAATGCGCGCATTGAATTGGTGGCAAAGGATGGCAGCGTCACGGTGCTCAAGGCCAAGACGCCGTTGATTGCAGGCGAAATCATTGATGCCTCAGTGATGAGCCGAAAGGCACTTCGCGCTTTCCTTGCGGAACAGATTGATGCCGCGAAGCGCGAAGGGGTGCTGTTTTCCGTGCATCTCAAGGCCACCATGATGAAGATCTCCGATCCCATCCTGTTCGGCCATGCGGTTTCGGTTTTCTTTGCTGATGTGTTCCAACGGCATGGCGCCACGCTGACCCGCCTTGGCGTCAACCCGAATAACGGCGTTGGCGATATGCTTGCCAAGATCGAAACCCTGCCAGATGCCGAAAAGGCGCCGATCCTGGGCGATATTGACGCGACCTATAAGGCGCGCCCGGCGCTTGCCATGGTGAATTCCGACCGTGGCATCACCAATCTGCATGTCTCGAGCGACACGATCATTGACGCTTCCATGCCGGCCATGATTCGTGAATCGGGCAAGATGTGGGGCCCGGATGGCAAGCTGCATGATACCCTGGCAGTGATCCCAGACCGTTGCTATGCGCGGCTTTTCCAAACTGTGATTGATGACTGCAAGGCCAATGGCGCCTTTGACCCGAAGACCATGGGCACGGTCCCCAATGTCGGGCTGATGGCGCAGCAGGCCGAGGAATATGGCTCCCACGACAAGACCTTCGAATTGGCCGCGGATGGCGAAGTGCGCGTGGTTGCCGATGATGGCTCCGTGCTGCTCTCACGCCCCGTTGAGACCGGCGATATCTTCCGCATGTGCCAGGTGAAGGATGCGCCCATTCAGGATTGGGTAAAGCTTGGCGTGCGCCGTGCGCGGCTGACCAATACGCCCGCAGTCTTCTGGCTGGATGCCAACCGCGCGCATGATGCTGAACTGATCAAAAAGGTCCAGAAATACCTCAAGGATCACGACACCTCGGGGCTTGATGTCCGCATCCTGGGGTCGGTTGAAGCGATGCAATTCTCGCTCGACCGCATCCGCAAGGGGCTCGATACCATCTCGGTTACCGGCAATGTGCTCCGCGATTACCTGACCGATTTGTTCCCGATCATGGAACTCGGCACCTCGGCCAAGATGCTCTCCATTGTGCCTTTGCTGAATGGTGGCGGCTTGTTTGAAACCGGCGCTGGCGGTTCGGCGCCCAAGCATGTCGAGCAATTCCAGGGCGAAGGTTACCTCCGCTGGGATTCGCTTGGCGAATTCCTCGCCCTTGGCGCCTCACTCGAGCATCTGGCGCAGACCACGGGCAGCGAAGACGTGAAGGTGTTGGCTGAGACGCTTGATGAAGCGAATGGCAGGATCCTGGAGCATAACCGCTCCCCCGCGCGCAAGGTGGGTGAGATTGATAATCGCGGCACGCATTTCTACCTTGCCCTTTACTGGGCGCAGGCTTTGGCGGCGCGTGACAATAGCTCTGGCCTTGCCGCGCGCTTCAAGCCGTTGGCTGACATGCTCTCCGCCAATGAACAGAAGATCTATGGGGAATTGATCGCAGCCCAGGGCAAGCCGCAGGAGTTGGGCGGCTATTACCGTCCGGATGATGCGAAAACCTCTGCCGCGATGCGCCCGAGCAAGACCTTGAATGAGGCTTTGGCGACGCTGAAGGCATAAGCCGAACCACCCCCAAAAGCTAGAGCGTGTTGCGTTCACATGGGTTCACGCAGCCCGCTCTACATCGTTGTTTTTCGAGCATCTTCACACGTTCAGATGATTCCATCTGAACGTGATCTGCTCTAGGCTATGGCGTGATCCGGGAAACTGGGTCACGCTCTTTTTTTGTGAAGGTGAGGGGGTTCGACCATGCCGCTTTTATCTCGTCGAAGGGTGCTTGCCGCTGGGCTTTTGGCGCCCGCCATCGCCCGCGCGCAGGGCGCCTGGCCAGCCGCGCCCATCCGCTTCGTGATCGCCTTCCCGCCCGGCGGGCCGAGTGACATTCTGGGCCGGCTGGTGGCGCGCAAAATCACTGAGCAAAAAGGCTGGCAGATTGTGGTGGAAAACCGCGCCGGCGCTTCGGGCATTATTGGCATGGGCGAAGTCGCCCGCGCAGCACCCGATGGCCATACGGTGCTGATCAATGCCTCGGCCCATTCCATCCTGCCGACGACGCATAAGGACAAGGCGCCTTTCGATATTCCAAGCGCCTTCCTGCCCATCACCATGATAGGGCGCACGCCCATGCTGGTGACGGCGACGCCAAGCTTGCCCATCCGAACCATTGCCGAATTGCTCGCCTATGCCAGGGCCAATCCGGGCAAGCTGAATTACACGGCGGGCTCACCGGGGGGTGGGCCGCATTTGGGGGCAGAGTTGTTTCGGCTCACCACCGGGGTGGATATGCAATACATCCCCTATCGTGGCTCCGGCCCGGCCTTGCAGGATCTGGCGGCGGGCAATGTGCAGCTTGGCTTTGATTCGCTGACAGCCTCGGCAGGGTTGGCGCGGGCCGGGCAGATCAGGCCCATCGCGGTCACATCCCCCACGCGCAACCGCGCCTTTCCGGAGGTGCCGAGTGTCGCGGAAACCGTGCCGGGGTTTGAAGCTGATACCTGGGTCGCTGCCTTCCTGCCAGCGCGCACCCCTGCGGCCACGCAAGCGCAATTGCATGAGGCGTTCGCGGCGGCGATCGCGGCGCCCGATCTGACGCAGCGCATCCTGGAATTGGGCACGGAACCAGGCGGGCAAAGCCCCGCCGCGTTCGATGCGGTACTGAAGCGCGAGATTGCGATGTGGGCTGATGTGGTAGCCAAGGCCGGGATCAAGGTGGAGTAGATCTACAATTTCTTCCGCAACCACACCCGTGCATGGCCAGCCGGCATGCCTTCCAGCTTGCCGAATTCCACATAGCCATTGCGCTTCCAAAAGCCCGGCGCCTGGAAGCTGAAAGTATCCGTATAGGCATTGGTGCAGCCACGTTCGCGGCCAATCGCCTCAGCCCGGCGCAGCAATTCCTCACCAATGCCGCGCCGGCGCATGCCGCGTTCCAGATAAAGCCAATCAATGAATAGCCAGCCCCAAAAGGTCAGGCCCAATAAGCCCCCAAGCGTTTTGCCATCGGCATCCTGCACCAGCAGCGTGACCGGTTCCCGGTCATAAGAACCACCGGTTTCCTGGTTGAAATTATGCAACCCGCGCTGAATGGCAGCGACCGCTTCAAATTCCGGCGCGGCATCTTCAACAATCTGGATGCCGTCCTTCATCGCAATGCTCATCCTGCGATGCGCCCCACGCCGGAGAAGGCCACCACGACCAAACCCATGATCAAATTCATCAAGACCAGCTTTCTGATGCTTTCCAACGCGCGCGCCGCGCTGGGCTTGTCGCCCGCTGCCATCGCCCGGCGCATGGCGCCCCAAGGGCCAAAGAATAGCGCAAGAAAAACCAACCCCATAATCAGCCCCAGTAAATGCATCAGATGCAGGCTCCATCGCGCGCCGGAAAAGCCGCCATGCCACAGGAAGAACAAGGCCCAGCCAGTCAGCAACACGATAGGCATGGCATGCCATACAATCAAAAAGAAACGCCTAAAGGCGGCCTGCGCGAGTGCGAGCCGCTCCGGCGCTTGCAGCACCTCATGCGCGGCAGGACGCAGCACCAAAAGCGCGAAGGCCATGCCGCCCACCCAAAGCACTGCGCCCAATAGATGCAGCGCCAGCAAAACATCACTCATTATTTCAAACCCTTTTTACGTATCGCTTCCAAGGCACTTGCCAATGCACGGACTTCCGCCGCCGCAGGGCCGCGTGGCGCGGCCTCCACCACGCCAAGCCCGGCCATGAAGGCCTGGGCATAGGCAGTGCGATTGCCAAGCACCACATCCAGCATCGGCAGCTTGCGGTCGCGGATTTGGCCTTCAATATCATCCCGCAACTTGCCCGAGGCAGGGGCGCGGTTCAGCAGCAGGCGGAAGGGGCGCCTTTCCTGCTTGGCGATATCAAGTGTTGCATCCATGGACCAAAGATCAGCGGCCGAGGGCTGCAAGGGCACCAGCACCAGATCAGCGCCGCGCATGGCGAGCTTGGCATCCGTGTCATCATGCGGCGCCGTATCCAGCAGCACGAAATCCTGCTCACGTTTCAGCCTTTCCAGGGTAGCGGGCAGGCGCCAGCCAGTCGGGGCCTCAAAATGCAGGGTATGGGCCTTTTTGCTCGCGCCGCGCTGCTGGTCCCAGCGCGCCAGGCTGCGCTGCGGGTCTATGTCCAAAAGCCCGACGCGATGGCCGGATTCCGCGAGCGCGGTGGCCAAATTGGCCGCCACGGTGGATTTGCCGGCGCCGCCCTTGCGCTGGGCGATGGCGATCACGAAGGCCATGCACGACTCCTAAACTCAGGCATCTTCTATAGCAGAGCTTGATGCAGCCCATATGGACGGCGCGCGGATCGGCTATAAACGCGCCATGGCGCGCCCTTACCCCACTGAATTGCTGACCCCAACTGAGATGGCGCGCGCGGATGCTGCGGCGCTGGCGGCGGGTATGCCCACCGAAACCCTGATGGAAGCGGCAGGGCGGGCCGTGGCGCGGGCCATCCTTGCCCGCTTTCGCTCCTGCCGGACCCTGGTGCTGGCCGGGCCAGGCAATAATGGCGGGGATGGCTATGTCGCCGCGCGCTATCTGGACCAGGCGGGCTGGCCCGTTGCGGTCGCGGCGCTTGCGCCCCCCAATCCCGGCACGGCAGCCGCCGCAGCGGCAGCGCGCTGGCGCGGGCCCATGGTGGCGTTCGGTGAAGCCGAGGCCGCGCGCGCCGGGCTTGTGCTGGATGCGATCTTTGGCGCCGGCTTAACGCGCCCGCTGGCGCCCGAGGTTACCCAGCTGCTGCAAGCGCTCCGCGCCCCCTTGGTGGCGCTGGATGTGCCATCGGGGCTGGATGGCGCCACCGGGCAGGTGCTGGGTTATGCCCCGCAAGCGGCGCTCACCATCAGCTTCTTTCGTTTGAAGCCCGCACATACACTGCTGCCAGGGCGCGCTCTTTGCGGTGAGACTGTGCTGGCTGATATCGGTCTACCTCAGTCGGTTTTGCTGGACATCGCGCCGCGCTGCTGGCGCAATCATCCCTCGCTTTGGGCGCTGCCTTCGCTTGCACTCAGCGCGCATAAATACACGCGCGGACATCTGACGATCCTAGCAGGTGCGAACATGCCTGGTGCCGCGCGTTTGGCGGCATCAGCAGCGCGGCGGCTTGGCGCGGGGCTTGTCACGCTGCATGCCGAAACCCTGGAACTGGCTGCGATGCTCCGCGCCGATGCGCCTGGTCAATTGGTGAGTGATGCAACGCTGGAGGTGCTCCTGCCCGATGCGCGGCGCAAGGTATGGCTCGCCGGGCCGGGGCTTTTGCCGCATGCGGCCACACGCAGTGCGATCCGCAGCGTCATTGATGCGGGCAAGACACTGGTCGCCGATGCGGGCGCCCTGATGGCGGCGTCGGACGCGCCCGATCTATTGCGCGGCGCGGCGGTGATCACGCCCCATAGTGGCGAATTCGCGCGGCTCTTTGGCGCTCCGGGCGCGGATCGGCTTGCAGCAACTCGCGCTGCCGCGGCGCGGCTTGGCGCCGTTGTCGTGCTGAAAGGCCCGGATAGCATCATCGCCGCCCCGGATGGCCGCGTGATCATCAATGACAATGCGCCGCCTTCACTCGCCACCGCCGGCACGGGCGATATCCTGGCTGGCGCCATCGCAGCCTTGCTCGCGCAGGGCACGGCGCCGTTTGAAGCCGCTGCCGCTGGCGTCTGGCTACATGGCGCAGGCGCTGCCGCCGGCCCGGCTGGACTGATCGCCGAGGATTTGCCCGCCCTCATGGCCAAGGCATGTCAGGCGCTGGCGCACTGAGACCGATCAAGCGCCCGTTATCATTGTAAAAATCCTTTGTTTTTTAACCAATGTTTCGATAGCCTTCATATCCAAGAGGGATCGCGTCACGCATGTCCGATATCGCCATTGAAGCCGGAATCATGAATCGCGCCATGCAACGCGTGGCGTCGCTCTGGCGTGATCTCGCCTGGGTCGTGCAGCGCAGCCCGCAACCAAGCAATGATTTTTCCGAAGAATTTCGCGCCTGCCTGGAAGCGCGTGGCGGTGAGGTTTCCGCGCGCAATCGCGCCGCTGCCTTGGCTGAACGTTATCGCGGCCTGGATGAGTCCGGGCGGCTTGGCTTCTTGCGCGCCCTTGCCGCTTTTGATTCCGATGGTGCCGCCGTGACGCGCGCCATTGAAAAGCTGGGCACCGCGCCGGATGCCGCCGTGCGTGCCATCGCCCTTGCCGGGTTGCGTCGCGCCTTGGAACCACCGCGCCTCAAGCTGCTCACCGCCTTTGCGGCCATTCCGGATGGGGTGAAATTCCTGGTCGAGATGCGAGCGGAATTGCTCCGCCTCAAGGATCACGAAGCCCCCTTGCAGGCTTTGGAGACGGATCTGAAGGGCCTGCTCGCGTCCTGGTTTGATGTCGGCTTTCTGGAATTGCGTGCGATTGACTGGAAATCCCCCGCCGCGCTTTTGGAAAAGCTGGTGCAATATGAAGCGGTGCATCGCATCCGCACCTGGCGCGATTTGCGCAATCGGCTGGATTCGGACCGGCGTTGCTACGCTTTCTTCCACCCGCGCATGCCTGATGAACCGCTGATTTTCGTGGAAGTGGCGCTGGAACGCGGCATGGCTGCCAGTGTGCAAAAGCTGCTCGATGAAAAGGCGCCGTTGCAGGATGCCGGACAGGCGGATACGGCCGTGTTCTATTCCATCAATAACTGCCAGCGCGGGTTGGATGGCATTTCCTTCGGCAATTTTCTGATCAAGCGCGTGGTGGAATTGCTCGCCGCCGAATTCCCGAAGCTCAAGACCTTTTGCACGCTTTCCCCCATGCCGGGCTTTCGCAACTGGCTTGAGAAAAGCGAACGAGATGGCGCGGCACTTCTGACCACCGAGGAAGAAGCCGCCCTTACCGCAGCCATGGGCGATGGCGCGACGCTGGATTTTGCGAAGCTTCTGGCGGACCGCGCCTGCCTCAAGCAGGAAGCGCTGGCCCGCGCCATGGCGCCCATCCTGATCCGCTTAGGCGCGCGCTACCTGATCAAGGAAGCCCCCAAGGGGAAGCCCGGTCGCGCGATTGACCCCGTGGCGCATTTTCATCTTTCCAATGGCGCGCGGATCGAAAGACTGAATTGGCGTGCTGACGTCTCGGAGAATGGTCTTCGCCAATCCTGCGGTTTGATGGTGAATTACCTCTATGATCCGGCTTCGATCGAGGAAAATCACGAAGCCTATGTGGGGGAAGGCCAGCGCGCGGCCTCGGGCGGGCTGAAGCGGCTGATCCGGGCTTGATTGCCCCTTCCTTCGGCGCGGCCAAAGCGCCATATTCCAGGCTGGTTGTCGGGGGAATGGATCATGACAGTGCAAGGCAAGGGCAAGGCCCGCCATTTGCCGGGTAGCGCCCGGCGGACGGAAATGCTCCATGCGCTGGAGCAGAAGTTGCTCTGGCTTTC
>JBIIGZ010000281.1:0-2828 GCA_044236185.1 Roseomonas sp.
GGAACTTCCCTCACGCCTATCCCCCGATCGGCGCTGGAATAGTGTCAGCGCATTTCCTCGACCGGCGTCACCCCCATGACGCCAAGGCCGGAACGAATAACGCTTGCCGTAGCCGCCACCAGCGCAAGCCGGGCGGCCGTGGCGCCCGGCTCATCCTCTCGGATGAAGCGGAGCGTCGAGTCTTCGCGGCCTCGATTCCACAATACATGAAAATCGGCGGCCAAGTCATGGAGGAAAAAAGCGATTCGGTGCGGTTCCCGGGCCAAAGCGGCGGCTTCCACCACCCGCGGCCAGGAAATCAGGCGGCGGATCAGGTCCAACTCAGCCTTGTCGCGCAAATGCTCAAGCGGCGCGGTGGCGAGTTTCTCGACCTCTGGCTCACCCGCCTGGCGCAGCACAGAACGGCAGCGCGCATGGGCGTATTGCACGTAGAATACGGGGTTTTCGCGGGTTTGCTCGACAACCTTGTCCAGGTCGAATTCCATCTGCGCGTCGGATTTGCGCGTCAGCATGGTGAAGCGCACCGCATCGCGGCCCACTTCTTCGATCAAATCGCGGAGCGTCACGTAGGTCCCGGCACGCTTGGACATGCGCACGGGCTCACCCGCCTTCATCACATGCACAATCTGGCAGAGCACCACTTCCAGCGGCACGCGCCCATCGGATAGCGCCTTCACGGCAGCGCCCATGCGCGAAACATAGCCGCCATGATCCGCGCCCCAGACATCAATCAGCAGATCATAACCGCGCGTGAGTTTATCCGCATGGCAGGCAATGTCATTGGCAAAATAGGTGTTGGAGCCATCGGATTTCTTGAGCGGCCGATCCACGTCATCGCCAAATTGCGTGGAACGGAACAGCAATTGCGGGCGCGGTTCCCAATCATCCGGCGTCTTGCCCTTGGGCGGTTCCAGCACGCCTTCATAAAGCAAACCCTTGCCTTCAAGTGCTGCAATCGCGGCATCGGTCGCATTCGCTTCCACCAGCGCGCGTTCTGATAAGAAAATCTCCTGATTGACACCAAGCAGCGCCAAATCCTCGCGGATCGCGATCATCATCATCGCAACCGCCCGTTCCCGCGCCGCATCCAGCCAGGCGCGATCCACGAACCAGCCAAGTTCCAAAGCGCTGGCCACGCCAGCAGCGGCTTGTGCGGCGCTTGGCGCGCCTTCAACGCGTTGTGGTGCCATGGATGCGCCGTGATGCTCTGCCAAGGCCTCACCCACCGCGACCAGATAATCGCCACGATATTGCAGCGTCACGCCAAAGCGGCGTTCCACCTGCTCCGCCGTCCATTCTTCAAGATTGGGCTCGATCACGCGCAAATAGCGCCAATAGGAAGCCCAGCCGAGGGCCGCGACCTGTGCCCCCGCATCATTCACATAATATTCCTTGGTAACGGCAAAACCCGCCTTGGCCAAAAGATTGGCCAGCGCATCGCCGACCACCGCGCCACGGCAATGCCCGACATGCATGGGCCCCGTTGGATTGGCCGAGACATATTCCACATTGACGCGCCGCCCGGCGCCAATCGCGCTATCGCCATAGGCTTCACCAACGCCAAGCAAAAGCGCGATCTGCCCCGCCAGATAGCTTTCGCGCAAACGCAGATTGACGAAGCCCGGCCCCGCGGCTTCGGCCGCCTCAACCATGGGCAGCGCGCCGAGCTTTTCCACCAGCGCGGCAGCAATCTTGGCCGGCGGCAGGCGCGCGGGCTTGGCTATCACCAAGGCGGCATTGGTTGCCATATCGCCATGCGCCGCATCGCGCGGCGGTTCCACCTGAACGCGGGCCAGGATGTCAGCGGGCAGTTCAGGGTAAAGCGCCACCAGCGCCGCGCGCACCTGTTCCGCCATGGCGGTGAAAACATTTTCGGTCATGCAAATCTCAGCCTGAAATATCTGGGTCGGTCATGCGCCGGTGTTCTTCCAGCGCGAAGCGGTCTGTCATGCCGGCGATATAATCGCAAACCACCAGCGCGGCCTGGGCAGAACCGGCCTCCCCGGCGCGGGCGCGCCACAGCGGCGGCAGCATGGCCGGCCCGCCATGCAGCAGGCTGAACAGCACCTGCACCACGCGCTTTGATTTCGCCATGGTGCGGTTGACGCGCCAATGCCGATACATGCGCTGGAACAGGAATTCCCGGATGGAAAGGTTCGCGCGCGCCATATCTTCGGAAAACACCACCATGGGGCGGTCCGCGGCGCGAATATCGGCAACCGTCGTTGGTTTCAGCCCAGCCAGGCGCCGCGTTGCCTCGGCCGCCACATCGCCCACCATGCGGCTGATCACGCGCCGAATCATCTCGGGCGCAAGGCGCTCTACCGGCGCATCAGGTGCCGCTGCGCGCGCGGCGGCCAGCGCATCGCCAATCACCGGCAGCGCGCCCACTTCGTCCAGGGTGAACAAGCCCGCGCGCAGCCCATCATCCAGATCGTGATTGTTATAGGCGATGTCATCGGCAATGGCCGCAATCTGTGCCTCGGCGGAGGCATAGCTCGTCAAATCCAAGCTATGGCGGGCATCATATTCAGCGATATAGGGCGAAGGCCGCCGCAAGGGGCCATTATGCTTGGCAAGCCCTTCCAGCGTTTCCCAAGTCAAATTGAGCCCATCAAACCCGGCATAGCGGGCTTCCAACTGCGTCACGACGCGCAAGGACTGCGCGTTATGGTCGAACCCGCCATAGGGTTTCATCGCCGCATTCAGCGCATCTTCCCCGGCATGGCCGAAGGGCGGATGTCCCAGATCATGCGCCAGCGCCAAAGCCTCGGCCAAATCCTCATCTAGCCTCAGCAACCGCGCGATGGACCGCGCGATTTGCGCGA
>JBIIGZ010000282.1:0-2800 GCA_044236185.1 Roseomonas sp.
TGCATTCTCATTGGCGTATTTCACCAAGGCCGCGCGATACTTGTCCCGGCGCCATTGCAGCAGCCGCCAGGAAGCCTTGGCCGCCAGATCTGAAACCCGCCCACGCGGTTCAAGCCCGATGGTCTTGAAGATCATCCCCATACCGCGTTCGATATGCCGGAAGCGATAAAACCCGATCGCACGCCCCATATAGCCGGTGGTGCAGCGTTCATGGTCGTAAGGCGTGCCCTCAGGCTCATTGGCGCTGTGGAAGGCGAAGGCGAGCTCATCATCCTCCGTCTCCCCAATGCGGCCCAGTGCCACGCGCAGGCGCTTGGAAAACGAAAGATTCTCGCGCGCCAGGTAGCGCTTCATATGGTCGTAAAACAGCTTGAAATGCCGGTATTCATCGGCGGCGATCAGGCGGCAGACTTGCTTCAGCGCGGGTTCTTCGGTTGAATCGCCCAGTGCGGAGTAATAGCTGCTGGTGCCCGTTTCCACCATGCAGCGTGCGATCAATTCGCCGGTACGGCTGCCGCGGATGGACGCTTCCGCATCCAATTGAATCTGATAGCCTGCGCGGTAACGTTCAAAAGCCGCGGCAAAATCCCAGCCTGGATCCGCCAACATGCCCCAACGGCCGAGCGCATCGCCATGCTGCGTTTCCTCAACGCCCCAATGTTCTGCTGCCGCGCAGAAATCCGGATCATCAGCGAAAACACGCGTGAGGTAGGTCACGTAGTCAGCCGCATTGCGTTCGACCATGGCGGCAGCCTTGATCAACGGCACAATCTCGGGATCGACCTTCGAAGGATCGAAACGATCCCAAGCAACCTCATCAATGTGCCAGTGCTTCATGAGCCTACCCCAAGCGCCTTGCCATGATGGGCCTTTGCGACCCTTCCAGACTATGTTTTTGTACCAAGATGCGGCGGTTTCAAGGCAGGGATAAGCAAAACCCGCCCCAAAAGAAACGGGCGGATCGAAGACCCGCCCGCTGAAACTTGTCCTTTGAGAAGTCGTCAGGCCGCCAAGGCAGCGTCAACCATGGCCCGCGCCGAAAGCACCCGCGCCATGGCGGCTTCGCGCTTTTCAGGCGTTTCGTTTGCAGCGCTGGAAAAGGCCGCTTCGGCTTCTGCCAGCCGCTGCTGAGCCTCGGACTTCGACAGAGACGCAATCGGCGTTGCTTCCTCAGCCAGAATCGTTACACGATCCGCTGCCACTTCCGCAAACCCGCCGGCCACGAAAAGCTGTTCCGTCACCTTGCCGCCTTCACGCACGGAAATCACGCCGCCCCGCAGCGACACGATCATGGGCGCATGGCCAGCCAGCACGCCCATTTCGCCTTCCGCTGCCGGAAACACCACCATCTCCACCGCGCGGGAGAGCAGCAGCTTTTCCGGTGAGACGAGTTCGAGTTGGAAACTCGCCATGATGATCAGGCCGCCGCCTTCATTTCTTCGCCCTTCTTCACGGCGTCTTCAATCGTGCCAACCATGTAGAAGGCCGCTTCCGGCAGATGGTCATAGTCACCCCGGCAGATGGCCGCGAAGGACCGGATGGTGTCTTCCAACTTCACGAAGACGCCTGGCGTGCCGGTGAAGACTTCCGCCACATGGAAGGGCTGGGACAGGAAGCGCTGGATCTTGCGCGCGCGCGCCACGATCAGCTTGTCTTCTTCTGAAAGCTCATCCATGCCAAGGATCGCGATGATGTCCTGCAGCGACTTGTAGGTCTGCAGGATCTTCTGCACTTCGCGCGCCGTATTGTAATGGTCAGCACCAACCACGCGTGGGTCCATCGCGCGAGAAGTGGAGTCAAGCGGGTCAACGGCCGGGAAGATGCCAAGCTCTGCGATGGAGCGGTTAAGCACCGTGGTAGCGTCCAAGTGGGCGAAGGACGTCGCGGGTGCCGGGTCGGTCAAGTCATCGGCCGGCACATAGATGGCCTGCACTGAGGTGATCGAACCCTTCTTGGTGGAGGTAATGCGTTCCTGCAGCGCACCCATATCGGTGGAAAGTGTGGGCTGATAACCCACCGCCGAAGGAATGCGGCCCAGCAGCGCGGACACTTCCGCGCCGGCCTGCGTGAAGCGGAAGATGTTATCAATGAAGAACAGCACGTCCTGGCCTTGCTCATCACGGAAATATTCCGCCATGGACAGGCCCGAAAGCGCCACACGAGCGCGCGCACCCGGCGGTTCATTCATCTGGCCATAGACCAGCGCCACCTTGGAGCCTTCGGTATTGCCATCGCCAAGCTTGATGACGCCCGCATCAATCATTTCGTGATACAGGTCATTGCCTTCACGCGTACGCTCACCCACACCGGCAAAAACCGAAACGCCGCCATGGCCCTTGGCGATGTTGTTGATCAATTCCTGAATGGTCACGGTCTTGCCCACGCCGGCGCCGCCGAAAAGGCCGATCTTGCCGCCCTTCAGATATGGGGCGAGCAAGTCAATAACCTTAATGCCCGTCACCAGAATCTCCGCGCTGGTGGCCTGCTCATCAAAGGCCGGCGCTTCGCGGTGAATGGGGTAATGCATGGTGGCGGGCACTGGGCCACGCTCATCAATCGGCTCCCCGATCACGTTCAGGATGCGCCCCAGCGTGCCGGGGCCCACCGGCACGGAAATGCCAGCGCCCGTGTCAACCACTTCCGTGCCACGCACCAGGCCGTCCGTGGTGTCCATGGCAATGCAGCGCACGGTGCGTTCGCCCAAATGCTGCGCCACTTCAAGGACGAGCTTCTGCTCGCCGATCTGCAGCGTGAGCGCGTTCATGATCGAGGGCAGCTCGGCGGGGAACTGAACGTCCAC
>JBIIGZ010000283.1:0-2785 GCA_044236185.1 Roseomonas sp.
CGGATCCATCCTGTTTCAGGGGCGCGATCTGGCTAAATTATCCGAAGAAGAAATGCGCGATTTGCGGGGCAACCGCATCGCCATGATCTTCCAGGACCCGATGATGACGCTGAACCCGGTGCTGCGCATTGATACGCAGATGATCGAAACGGTTTTGGCGCATAAGAAGGTCTCGAAGGAGGAAGCCCGCCAGCGCGCGCGTGATACGCTTGGTATGGTGGGCATTCCTTCCCCGGATGAAAGGCTGAAGGCCTATCCGCATCAATTCTCTGGCGGTATGCGCCAGCGTGTGGCGATTGCAATCGCGCTATTGCATGAACCGCAATTGATTGTTGCCGATGAACCGACCACGGCCTTGGATGTGACCATTCAGGGACAAATTTTGGCCGAAGTGCAGAAGCTTTGCGCCACCACCGGTACTTCAATGATCTGGATTACCCATGATCTTTCGGTGGTTGCCGGCCTCGCGGATGATATTGCGGTGATGTATGCCGGGCGCATTGTGGAAAAGGGCGCGGTCGGCGACGTGCTGGATAAGCCCTTGCATCCCTATACCCATGGGCTGATCGGGTCCGTCCCCAGCCGCAACAAGCGGGGTGAGGCGCTCAGGCAAATTCCTGGCATGACGCCGTCACTGTTGAATTTACCACAAGGCTGCGCCTTTCGCGCGCGATGCCCGCGTGCTTCCGAAGCTTGCTTGGCTGAACCCGTATTGGCGGAAATTCTACCAGGGCGCGAAGCACGCTGCATCCACCCCCATCTTGACGCGTCGGAGGCCGCATGAACGACGCACCGATGCTGGAACTGCGCGACATTACGCGCCGTTTTGAAAAGAAGTTGGATTTCGCGGGCCGCATCGCGCAGCGCCTGGGCGCGCCGGTCCGCGAAGAAATCGTGCATGCGGTGGACCGCGTGAACCTGACCGTCCGCAAGGGTGAGGTTGTGGGACTGGTGGGTGAATCGGGCTGCGGCAAATCCACGCTTGGGCGCATGGTGGCCGGCATATTGCCGCCAACGGAAGGCACCATTCTGCGCGATGGGCGCGACATCAAGGCGCTGACAGGGGCTGAGGCGCGGCAGATGAAGCTCCGCACCCAAATGATTTTTCAGGACCCCTATGCGTCGCTCAATCCGCGCATGCGTGTTCTGGATATTGTGGGTGAGGCGCCGCGCGTCCATGGGCTTTTGGACGGTGCGGCCTTTGATGATTATGTGGATGAGCAAATGCGCCGCGCGGGCTTGGACCCGGGCTTCAAGCGGCGCTATCCGCATCAATTCTCGGGCGGGCAGCGCCAGCGCATCGGGATTGCACGCGCCCTTGCCGTGAAGCCGGATTTCATTGTTTGTGATGAGGCCGTGGCGGCGCTGGATGTTTCGATCCAGGCGCAAATCCTGAACCTGTTCATGCGCCTCAGGAAAGAACTTGATCTGACCTATCTTTTCATCAGCCATGATCTTGGCGTGGTGGAGCACCTGTCTGATCGCGTGGTGATCATGTATCTCGGGCGCGTGGTGGAGGAAGCGGATACGGAAACCGTCTTCCGCCGACCGAACCATCCCTATACGCGGTCCTTGCTGGATTCCGTGCCGCGGATTGAGAACCGCAAGCGCGCTTTCAGCGTGGTGAAGGGGGAAATACCTTCCCCCATCAATCCGCCGCCTGGTTGCCATTTCCATCCGCGTTGCCCGCTGGCGATGGAACGCTGCCGGGTGGAAGTGCCGAAGCTGCGAGAGATCGCGCCCGGTCAGCGCAGTGCCTGCCACTTGAATGATCAATGATGATGCGCTTCCTGATCGCCACGCTGCTGTTGATTGGGCTTGCTGCTTGTGAAGGCAGCGGCACGCGCGGGGGCTATGTTGGTGGTGGGGCGGGCGGCAATCGCACGTCAAACTGAATTGAAGCGTTTTCCGTTCGCATTGGCTCACGGAAAACGCTCTAAGCTTTTTTGGATCGCATTTTCCGAGCCGCCAAGTGTTCACACTTGGCTTGAAAATGCTCAAGCACCACGCGGGCGAGACGCTGCGTAGAAACTCGCCATCGCAAAAAGCGCAATCCCCAGCAGCAGCCAGGGTACCGGGCCATAGCCGCCGGCTGCGTCCCAAACCAGCGCCAGCGCCAGGGGTGCGGCGGTGCGCGGCAGCACGGCAAAGGCCGAAAGCGCGCCCGATGTCGCGCCAAAACCATCGCGGCCCATAATCTCGGCGACACCTGCCGCGCGCAGAATGGTCAGCAAGCCATCCGCCACGGCCCAGGCGATGATGAAGGCAATGGTCAGCGCCAGATTGTTTGGCGCGAGCGCGAATAGCGCCATGCCAATCGGCAGCAGCAGCAGGGCAAAGCGCCCCACATGGCGCATCGCGACACCGCGCCCCAGCGTGAACAGCACCAGCCGCGCCGCCACCTGGCCTGGGCCATGCGCGGCGGCCAGCAGCAAGACGGTTGCTTCCGGCCAGCCGCGTTCGCGCAGCAACAACACCAGATGCGCGCCAAGCCCGGTGCCGATGAAAGCATGCGCGGCAAAACAAAAAGCGAGGCCCAGAAATACTGGATCACGCAGGCGACGCATTAAGGACACTGGCGCAGCACTTTCCGCCAAGCGCTTCGGCGGCCCGGCCTGGCGCAGCATATAGCCTGTAATCGCAGCTGAACCCGTTTGGATGACCGCCAGCACCAGCAGCGCATCCCGCCAGCCGAAAACCCCGATCAGCCCTTCCACCAACGGAATGAAGATGGTGCCAGTGAAGCCCGTGATCAGCGTAATGGCGGTGATACTGCGCGTCACAT
>JBIIGZ010000284.1:0-2772 GCA_044236185.1 Roseomonas sp.
CATCGGTGAAGGCCATATCCGCATCGGGCAGGTAGGTGTGTGATTTCTCGGTCGCATCCCAGGCGACAATCAGATCGGCATTACGGATCAGCGTTGTTGGCATGGCGTAATTCTCCCGGGTTCGTGTGATTGCGCGGCCCAGGCCGATCAGCCAGCTGCGGCAAGGATGCGCAGTGTCGCCTCCTCCCGTCCCAGCGCCCAGAGCACGGCATCAATCGGCGGGCTGGTGGCGCTGCCGCTGAGTGCCGCGCGCAAGGGCTGCGCCACCTGGCCAAGCTTGATCCCCTTCACCTCGCAGTAATCGCGCAGCCACTGGTCCAGATCCTGCTTTTCCCAAGGTGCTGTCTGCAAAAACGCGGCAAGATCGGCAAGGCGGGCCTTGGCTTCCGGCGTCAGCAACGCCTCGGCCTTGGCTTCCATGATCGGTGCGCCATCCTGTACCGCGAAAGCCGCAGCGCCGGTCAATTCTTCCAGCGTCTTGGCCCTTTCCTTGAGGAAGGGCATCAGCATCCGCACCCGCTTGACACCATCCGGACCGAATAAAACGGTACGCTTCGCAAGCCGTTCCAGCACGTCACGCGTCAGCGCATCATCTTCGGCCAGGCGCAGATATTGCCCGTTCAGATGCGTGAGCTTGGCGTAATCCATGCGCGAAGCCGCACGCCCAACATCCTTGATGTCAAACAGTGTCACCGCCCGATCGCGCGGGATGAATTCCTCATCGCCATGGCCCCAGCCAAGCCGTAACAGATAATTGCAGACGGCTTCAGGCAAGAATCCTTGCTCACGAAAATCCAGCACGGAAACTGCGCCATGGCGCTTGGAAAGCTTGGCGCCATCCGCGCCATGGATCAGCGGCACATGGGCGAAATGCGGGCGGGTCCATCCCATCGCGTCATAAACCATGCATTGGCGGAAGGTATTGGTCAGATGGTCATCGCCGCGAATCACATGGGTGATGCGCATGTCATGATCATCCACCACCACGGCATGCAGATAGGTTGGCGTGCCGTCACTCCGCAGGATGATCATGTCATCCAATTCGCTATTGGCGACGCGCACTTCACCCTGCACCAAATCCGAGACCACCGTCTCACCTTCCAAAGGCGCCTTGATGCGGATGGCGAAGGGCTTGCCTTCCTGTTCCGGCCCAGGCTCACGGTCACGCCAGCGGCGGTCATAGCGCGGCGGGCGGCCTTCGGCGGCGGCACGTTCGCGCATTTCGGCCAATTCTTCCGGCGTGGCCCAGCAGCGATAGGCCTTGCCCATGGCCAGCAGGGCTTCGGCGATTTCGCGATGCCGCGCTTCTCGCGCTGCCTGAAATACCGGCGGTTCATCAGGCGAAAGCCCAAGCCATTCCAGGCTATCCAGGATCTGATCCACCGCTTCCCGGGTGGACCGTTCCCGATCCGTATCTTCGATACGCAGCAGATACTCCCCGCCATGATGGCGCGCGAAAAGCCAGTTGAACAAGGCAGTACGGGCCCCGCCGATATGCAGATAGCCGGTGGGGGAAGGGGCAAAGCGCGTGCGAACCGTCATGATGTGCTGATCATTCTCCTGATGCCCTGCCTTTAAACCACAAGCCGCGCCGGGGAAATCTGAGCTTTGGCCGGGCGGCAGATCAATTTCGCTTTTGGTTGCTGTCGTAACACCATATAAACCTATGGTTGTGTTTTTGCCATTATCCCCCGTGTCCCCGGCCCCGCCATGACTGCAATCGCGGTCAGGTGGCGCGCTGCCCTGACAAGGGCACAAGAAGCCTTTGCTGCAGAGCGCCAGCAGCAAGCACTCTGGCTGCCGGTCGCGATGGGGGCGGGCATTCTGCTTTACTTCAGCCTGCGGAGCGAACCGGATGCGCGGCTGATCTGGCTGGCCCCTGGCCTGATCATCGCCGCGCTGCTTGTTGCGCGCCGATGGCCCTTTTGTGGTTGGCTTTGCGGCCTGGTCGCTGCGGGCAGCTTGGGTTTCGCCGTCACGCTCTGGCATGCGCAAAGGGCGCCGGCGCCGCTCTCCCCGCCGCCGCGCGCCTTGGTGGTCCAGGGCATTGTGCAAAATGTGCAGGCGCTACCGCAGGGGCTGCGCGTGACGCTCGCCGAAGCGCGGCTCGGGCCAGAGGCACCGCGCCTGGAACGCAGCCTGCGTATTCGTCTGCGCAATGATGACCCCGCGCGGCCATCCCCCGGCGATCTGCTGAGCGTCCGCGCGCTGATCCGCGCCCCGGCGGCGCCGGCCTATCCAGGCGCCTGGGATTTCCAGCGGGCTGCCTTTTTCAGTGGTCAGGGCGGGGTCGGTTTTGCGATTGGCGCGGCAGAGGTGACGCCCAGCGCGGGGGACGCCCCACCCCTTTCCGGCCTGCGCCGTGAGCTTGAGTCGCGGGTTTTAGCGGTGGTGCCAGGCGCAGCCGGCGCAATTTCAGCCGCGCTGCTGACCGGTAGCCAAAGCGTCATTCCAAGGGCTGATTTGGATGCCATGCGCGATTCGGGCTTGGCGCATATTCTCTCGGTCTCCGGCCTGCATATCGCGATTGTGATGAGCGTTTCCTTCTGGGTGACGCGCCTGCTGGCGGCGCTCTATCGCCCCTTGGCGCTCAGGGTGCCGGGCAAAATGCTGGCGGGCTGTGGCGCCTTGCTTGCGGGCGGCTTCTATATGTTGCTGACCGGCGCGCAGGTGCCCATGCAGCGCAGCTTTGCCATGGCGTGTCTTGTGACGCTGGCCATTCTGGCCGGGCGAAAGGCGATTTCGCTGCGCGGCCTGGCTTGGGCTGCGGCG
>JBIIGZ010000011.1:0-30356 GCA_044236185.1 Roseomonas sp.
CGATGGTCGCGTGCTGAATGATTTGCGCCGGGTGCGCAAGGACAATAGCGGCTATGCTTTGCGCCATTTGTTCCTGGGTGGTGAAGGCACGCTTGGCATCATCACGGCGGCCGCTTTGCGCCTGGTGCCGGCGCTCAAACGCGTGGAGACCGCCTTTGTCGCCGTGCCATCGCCTGATGCGGCGCTATCCCTGCTGTCGCGCATGTTGGAATCGGGCGCGGATGTGATTGCCTTTGAATTGATCCGCAAGGAATGCATGCAGGTGGTGGAACGCCATGGGCTGCGCACACGCATGCCGATGGCGCTTGAAAGCCCCTGGTATGTCATGGTGGAAATCGCCGCCGCGCATCCGGCCGTGCCGCTCAAGGAAATGCTGGAAGATACTTTGGCGGAAGCGGCGGAGGCCGGCGATTGCACCGATGCCGTGCTGGCGGCGAATGAGGATCAGCGCGCCGGCTTTTGGCGCATTCGCGAAGACTACCCGGATTGCCAGCGCCGCAACGGGCCTTATGTCGGCACCGATACCGCCGTGCCGGTTTCATCCGTGCCGCGTTTCCTCGCGCGCGTTGAAAAGGAATTGGTGGCCAATTGGCCGGAAGGCGAGCTGTTCATGATCGGTCATGCGGGGGATGGGAATATCCATCTCGGCATGGGCGCGCCGGAGGGCATGGACTACAAGGATTGGGTGTCCCGTGCGGCGGGGCTTGAGGCGCTGGTGAATAGCATCGCGGTTGAGATGGGCGGCAGCTTCAGCGCCGAACATGGCATTGGCCAGTCCAAGCGCCACGCCATGGCATCGCTGAAGGACCCGGTGGCGCTGGATGTGATGCGCGCCATCAAGGGCGCGATTGACCCCGATAGCCTGATGAACCCCGGCAAGATGTTGCCGGGGTAGATCGCCCCGTTTCAGGTCAGGAAAGCCCCGCCATTCACGTGAATGGTCTGGCCGGTGATGTAGCCGCCTTCTGGCCCGGCCAGCAGGCGCACCACATCGGCGATTTCGGCCACACTCGCGCGGCGGCGCATGGGAATGCCACCATCGGCCAAAGTGCTCGGCATGGACCCGGCCGATGCGCCGCGCACTGTATCCACCGCACCAGGCGCGACGCTATTGGCGCGAATGCCCTTGGGGGCCAATTCCACCGCAAGGGCGCGCATCAAGCCTTCCAGCCCCGATTTGGAGGCCGAAACATGCGCCCGATTGGGCGTGCCGACATGGGTTGAAATGCCCGATAGCCCGATGATCGAACCACCCCCGCGCGCGATCATCTGCGGCGCGAAGGCTTGCGTGACGATAAAGGCGCCATCCAGCGCGACCGAGAGGATTTCTCGCCATTCCGCGAAGGACATGTCCAGAAAACTGGTCTGGCGGCGCAGCCCCGCATTGGTCACCAGAATATCCACGCCGCCCATTTGGGCGGCAACGGCGGCGGCCATGCCGGCCACTTCCTCGGGCTTCGAGATATCGGCGCGATAGGCCATGGCGCGGCCGCCCCCGGCGATGATTTCATCGGCTACGGCCTTGATCGCCCCCTCATCCGATCGGCCATTCACCACAATGGCGGCGCCATCGGCGGCGAGCCGCATCGCAATGGCGCGGCCGATATTCTTGCCCGCACCCGTGACCAGCGCGACCTTGCCCGCAAGGGAAGCATTCATGAGCGTTTCTCCATTTTCGCCAGCCAGGATAGGCGCATTCGCCCCTGGATGAAATCCGCCCCAAGGCGGGATTTGCGGCGCTGGGCTTCGGCGCTTAGGATCACGCCAGAAAAAGCGCCGGGTTGGGCGCGGTGGATTGAAGGCAGAAGCACATGCTGGTTATTTCGGAACAAGGTATCGGCCATATCATCGAAGCCTGGCTCAAGCGCTTCAATGCGGCGCTGGCGGCGGGCGATAAGGCAGCGCTTGGCGCGCTGTTCCGCGCTGACAGCCATTGGCGCGATATCGTGGCGCTCGGCCGGCGCATCCGCACTGTCAGCGGTCAGGCGAAGTTGGTGGATGCGCTGCTGGCCGCGGTGCAGGAAGCCGGTGCGCGGGATTTCGCGATTGATGAGGAACGCGCCGCGCCGCGCTTTGTGGAACGCGCCGGCGAAGACACTATCGAAGCCATTTTGCGCTTTGAGACCAAGATCGGCACTTGTGCCGCGCTGCTGCGCCTGAAGCGTGCGGAAGCCTCAGGCGATGCGCCGGTGGCCTGGGTACTCATCACTGCACTTGATAGCCTGCGCGGTTTTGATGTGGACAGCATGCGCGAAGCGCGTGAGGAACCGGCTTTTGAGCGCGAATTCAACGGCCCGAATTGGCTGGATAAGCGCCGCGAAGCCGCGCGTTTCGAAGGCCGTGATCCGGCGGTGCTGATTGTGGGTGGCGGGCATGCTGGCGTTACCGCTGCCGCGTGGCTCGGTGCGCTCAATATCGAAGCGCTGATTGTGGATCGCATGGCGCGGGTCGGCGATAATTGGCGGCTGCGCTACCATGGGCTCAAGCTGCACAACCAGGTGCATAGCAATCACTTCCCCTTCCTGTCCTTCCCTAAGACCTGGCCGAAATACATCCCCAAGGACAAGATCGCCAATTGGATCGAATCCTATGTCGAAACCATGGAGATCAATTTCTGGACCAAAACGAGCTTCGAGGGCGCGACTTACGATGCGTCGGCAAAGTGCTGGATCGCGCGCCTGAAGCTTGCTGATGGCAGCGAACGCATCATGCGCCCGCGCCATATCATCATGGCAACCAGCGTGAGCGGTACGCCGAGCCTGCCGGAAATTCCAACCCTTGATCGCTTCAAGGGGAAGGTTGTGCATTCCTCTGGCTTCAAGAATGGCGCGGAATGGAAGGGCAAGCCGGTTTATGTTTTCGGCACCGGCACCAGCGCGCATGACATCACGCAGGATCTGCATGGCAATGGCGCCAAGGTCACCATGGTGCAGCGCAGCCCAACGCTGATTGTGAATGTGGAACCGAGCGCGCAGCTTTATGATGGCGTCTATTACGGCAAGGGGCCGACTCTGGAAGACCGCGACCTGATCAACGTGTCCTTCCCGCTGGACGTGATGAAGCAGGCGCATAAGATCCTGACTGACAAGACGCGCGAATTGGATAAGCCTTTGCTGGATGGGCTGGAGAAGATCGGCTTCCGTCTGGAATTTGGCGATAATGGTACGGGCTGGCCGCTGAAATATCGCTCACGTGGGGGTGGGTATTACTTCAATGTCGGCTGTTCGGATTTGCTGGTACGGCGTGAAGTGGGCCTGATCCAGTATCACGACATCGCGGAATTCAACGCGACCGGCATGCGGATGAAGGATGGCCGCGAATTGCCGGCGGAGCTTTTGGTGCTCGCGACTGGGTATAAGGGCCAGGATCATCTGGTGCGCGGCTTCTTTGGCGATGCAGTGGCGGATCGCGTCGGCAAGGTCTGGGGCTTTGATGAGGCCGATCAGGAATTGCGCAATATGTGGATGGAAACGCCGCAGCAGGGCTTGTGGTTCACCGGCGGTTCCTTCGCGCAATGCCGGATGTATTCGAAATACCTGGCCATGCAGATCAAGGCGCGGGAAGAAGGGCTGGTCTGATTAGGGTCTTTCTGATTTGTTGGGGATGGAACCCGCTCCAGTGACCGCGCCGTTGATTGGCGCGGGGCCTGGTTCAATCCGGGCGTCTGATCGGCCTGCGCACGCTTAATCTGGCGTATCGCTAAAGGGGTTACGCACCGTGACCCCGCGCCAGGTAAAGCCATCCTGCATGTCTTCGGAAAGCAGGAAGCGGCAGCCGGCCTGCGCTGCCGCGGCAAGCATCACCGAATCCCAAAAGCTTAGGCGATGGGTGTTCACCAATTCCATCGCCTCGACAATCACATCCGGCGTTGTCTCGATCATCGCAAAACTATCAGACCAACCAAGCAAGGCGCTACGCACTTCCGCTGCCTCGCGCTTTGCCTTGCGCGTCAGTACAACAAATAATTCGCCCAGCGCCTGAACGGGAAGCATCACTTCATGCTCCCCGAATTCCTGCAATATCTTGAGCGCCGCATCCTTGCGCGCCTGGCCATTCACGCCTTCGGCATAGGCAAGGATATTGGTGTCGAGTGCGACGCGCATTTCAGCGCTCGTATAATTCGTCGCGGCTCCAGCGCCCGATATCCTGAACGGGTTGTGCCGCAAGGCGCGCCAGCAAAGCTTCGCGCGCGGATTTGCGGCCCGCTTCGGCAGCGCTGCAAGGCCCGATCTGGGCAACCTGCTCGCCATGGGAAGTCACCACGAAACGCCGGCCTTCTTCGCGAACTTCGCGGAGCAGACGGGAAAAGGCGCGGTTTGCCTCGGCGGCTGAGATAAGCTGGTCCATGATATAAATATAGTGAATTGCACTACTTTTTGCAACTGGTGGTGCCGGCGGCCTTTGGACTGCGTTGGCGTCCCTTAACGGGACTTGGTCTCACGGGCCTCGCGCAACGCCCACATCAGGCTTGCCGAGAACCCCGCCAGCAATAGCCAGAAAACCGTGAGCGTCGCGCCGGCACCGAACGCATCCATCGCAAAACCTGCCAGCAGCGGCGGGATGCAAAAGCCGATATGCGCCACCAGAAAAACGCCCGCCGCCGCGCGGGCGCGATCCAGCCCGGCTTTCTCAGAAACACCGGCAAGCCCACCAATATACAAAAATCCGTAAGCCGCACTGCCCACCAAAGCGCCGCCCAGCAGCAGCGCGGGCAAGGCGGCATGCAGCGTGCCCCACATGACTAAACCGGCGCCCAGTACCAGTACCGGCAAGCCAATCAGCACCAGTCGCTTGGCCGCAATTCGCGCCATCAATTGCTGCACCAAAGCCCCCACCAGAATCATGAAGCACACTGCAAGCGGCCCCATGCGCGGATAGCCGGCTTCCGTCAGCGCTGTCGGCACCGCCGTGATCACCGTGCCGGTCACTGCCCAGGCCGCGAGCATACTAAGTGAAAGAGGCAGCGTGCCGCGCGGAAAGCTTGGCATGCGCAGCCACGCCACACGCGCCGGGGTTTTGGTTTCCGGTAGGAAAAACACCAGCAGAAAAATAGTCGCGAGTGCGGTCAGATGCAGCCAGAAGGTCAACGGCGGTTCGCCGCCCCCGAAGATTTCAATGGCGATCATGGTGGCGATGCCGCCGGCAGCAAACCCGCTTGCGCTTGCAAGCGTGGTGACTTGCGCGGCGCGCCGCCCGGCTTCCGGCCCTGCGGCCAATTCCGCTGCCCAGGCTGTCGCACCACCAGCAAGCAAGCCCACAGCCAGGCCCTGCATGCCACGTGCAAAGGCAAGCGCGGCAAGCCCCGGCGCCGAGATCAGCGCAATCGTGCCGCAAATGGTCAGCGCCAGTGCCGCCAAAATACAGGGCTTGCGCCCAATGCGGTCCGACATGCCGCCCAGCAGCGGGGCGGAGATGATCGCACTCGCCGCATAGGCGATGAAGGCGGCGGAAAGCCCGCCCGCGCCCTGGCCATCCCGCGCCGCATAGGTGGTGAAAAGCGGCATGGCGAGGGTGGTTGAAAAGCCAATGGTGAAGACCGCCGCGCCAATCACCCAAATACCGCGAGACATTGCCAAGCCTGGCGCTCCTGAAACTGGCCTGATGTTCCGGGGCTTGTCCCCCCGCGTCAATCACTGTTTCGCCGAAGGGCCCGGCATGATATGCAAAGCAATGGCCCGAGCATCGGCCAAATCCTCAGAAGGTCGCGGCAAGCCCCCCCGAAGCCCGGCCAGAGAGGCCATCGGCGCGCGTCTTTCTGCCCCCCCGTCACGTCCTGCGGCACGTCCGCGGCGGCGCTGGGGGCTTTTGCGCTTTGGTTTCCTCGCGATGATTTGGGGCCTGATCGCCGCTGCCGTGGTGTTGCTGGTTTTGGCCTGGGATTTGCCGCGCCCTGAATCAGCACTCGCTGCGACGCGCCGCCCTTCCACCACGCTATTGGCTTCAGATGGCAAGTTGCTGGCGACCAATGGCGATTTGTATGGCGAAACGCTCAGGCTGCGCGATATGCCGGCGCATCTACCGGCTGCCTTCATCGCCATTGAGGATCGGCGCTTTCGCGACCATTGGGGCATTGACCCGATTGGGCTGGTGCGCGCGGTGCATGCCAATTTCACCTCCGGCCGTGTGGTGCAGGGGGGCTCAACCCTCACGCAGCAGCTGGCGAAAAACCTGTTCCTGACGCCTGAACGCAGCCTGAAGCGCAAGGCGCAGGAAGCCATGCTGGCCTTCTGGTTGGAACGGCGCTTCAGCAAGGATGAATTGCTTGAGGTCTATCTGAACCGCGTTTACCTGGGTGCCGGGACTTATGGCGTGGATGCGGCGGCGCGGCTGTATTTTGGCGTCTCAGCACGGCGGCTGATGCCAGGGCAAGCGGCGGTATTGGCTGGGCTGCCCAAGGCGCCATCGCGGATCAATCCCCGCGCCAATCAGGGGGCCGCGCTGGCGCGTGCCTTGGAAGTACTGACCGCCATGACGGAAACCGGCGCGCTGACTGCGACCCGGGCCCTGCAGGCGGCCGAGACCATTCGCTTCATCCAGGCACCATCGCGCGATGCCGGCTGGTTCGCCGATTGGGTGCAGGATGGTATGGCGGGGCGCGCGCCTGGCAGCGCTGATCTGGTATTTCGCACCACGCTCGACCCCGTTCTGCAAGCCGCAGCCGAGGCGCGGATTGACGCGATCCTGGCCGGGCCAGGCGCGCGGGCCGGGGTGCATCAGGGCGCGGTTGTCGCATTGGATGCCGCAACGGGGGCGGTGCGCGCCATGGCGGGGGGCAAGGATTACCGCAATAGCCCCTTCAACCGCGCAACACAGGCGCGGCGCCAGCCGGGTAGCGCCTTCAAGCCCTTTATCTTCCTCGCCGCACTGGAAGCGGGGCTTGGGCCGCAGGATATGGTTGCGGATACCGCGCTCAATCTCGGCGGCTGGTCACCGGGCAATGGGCAATGGCGCGCGCGCGGCGAAATCAGCGTCGAAGAAGCGCTGGCGCATAGTGTGAATACCTCCGCCGTGCGGCTGATGCAGCGCGCGGGTGGGCATCGCAAAGTGGCGGAGGCGGCGCGGCGCGCCGGGCTGGATGGCCCCTTTCCGCGTGATGGCACGATTGCGCTTGGCACCGGGGAGGTGACTTTGCTTGATCTGGTGGCGGCCTATGCCCCCTTTGCCAATGGCGGCTTTCGTGTGGAGCCCTTCGGCGTGGCGCAGGTGCAGGCGGAAGGCCGCCCCTGGCCCTTGCCGCGACCGGAGCCAGAACGCGCCTTTGCGCCCGAGCATATGGAAGCCATGCGCAGCATGATGGCGGCGGTGGTGGCGCGCGGGACGGGGCGCGCGGCGGCGATCCCTGGCCGCACAATCATCGGCAAGACCGGCACCACGCAGGAATATCGTGATGCCTGGTTCATTGGTATTTCTGGCGGGTTGGTGATGGGTGTTTGGCTTGGTAATGATGAAGGCGTGCCCATGGATAATGTCGCGGGCGGTGGGCTGCCGGCGCGGCTTTTCCGCGAAATCCTGGAAAGCGCCGCGGCCGCCAGCCCGCGTGGGTGAAGACCCTACCGCAAGATGATTTCGACGCGGCGGTTCTGCGGTTCGCGCACACCATCGGCGGTTGGCACCAGGGGATTTGCTTCCCCGAAGCCGCGTGTGACGATTTCATTGCGCGGCACGCCACGGCGCAGCAATTCCGCCGCCACAGCCTCTGCCCGACGGAGTGACAGAACCTCATTGAATTGCGGGGAACCGGAACGATCCGCAAAGCCATTCACCTCAATACGCGTGACCTGTTGGCTCATGCGCGCTTGCGCTGCCTCGGCAATAATCTGTCGGGCGCGATCCGTGAGATCCGCGCGGCTCCAATCGAAGAATACCAGATAACTCCGCATCGCGGCGGGCGCGGCGGCTGCTACGGGAGCAACCGGTGCGGGTGCCGCATTGAAGGCGTAACGCAGGCCAATCAGCAGGGAGTGGTTGAAATTATCAACATCCAGCTTGAGGTTCGATGCATCCGCCTGGTTTGCAACCGTCGCGCGGCCTGAGCCTGCCACGGATTGATTGGCGGCACCCAGGAAGCGGTATTCCGCCGTGACGGATAGCCCCGGGACCTGACGGATCGGATAGGCCGCACCCAGAATCGCCTGATAGGCGAAGGCGCCGCCATCGCCGTTGAAATCAACCGTATTACTGCCAACCTGGACGCCGACCTTGTCATATTCATGCCAGATGTAACCCAAGCCTGCACCAACATAGGGCGTTACACCCGCAAGCGTATTGCCCAGATCAATATCGTAAAGCACATTGGCCATGGCACCCCAGCTGCGCGCCGTACCCTTTTCGGTGAAGCCGGTAAGGCCGGGGATGTTGATATCGCTCACCTCATTCTGGCGGTAGCTACCTTCAACTTCGGCGCGCAGACCATTGCCGAAACCCCAGCCCAGGCTGAGCACACCAACCCAACCCCAATGAAAATCAACCGAGCTATTGGCCTCGCCGAAATCCGAGCCATTGATATCGGTGCCTTGCAGGTAATTCCCGCCAATGCCGCCACCGAGGTAGAGGCCCTGAGTGGGTTGCGCCTGTGCGGCGATTGGCAGGCCGAAGACCAGGACCATCAGTGATTTGCGCAGTGTCATCGTTCTTCCTCGCTATGGGCTGGCATCTTTGGGCGGATGCCGGGGTGTTTCGCATAGCAGCAGGGCGATGCGCTGACGCTTGAAATGCCCGTGAGGCAGGCGGTGTCTGGGCGGCCTCACGCAATGGTGATGGAAATGGGCAAGGGATTTCGGGGTGAAGCTTCCCGGCACGGCGGAATTCACGCTGCCAGGCTGTGTTTGGCCTTGAAGGGCTGGCTGCCAGGCGCTTCAATGGATGAAGTTGGTCCCCACATGGAACAGGAGCCTTGCCCATGACCGATATCGTGATCCGCGGCGGCGTTGTGGTGGATGGCACCGGGGCTGCGCCGCGTGAAGCCGATGTGGCCATGGCCGGCGGGCGCATTACCGCCATTGGCCAAATCCCAGAACGCGGCGCCACTGAAATTGACGCGCGCGGCAAGCTGGTGACGCCGGGCTTCGTTGATATCCATACGCATTATGACGGGCAGGCGGTGTGGGATTCGCATTTGGCGCCTTCCGCCTGGCATGGCGTGACCACCGCCGTGATGGGCAATTGCGGCGTTGGCTTCGCGCCTTGCCGCGCGGCGGACCGTGACAAGCTGATTGAATTGATGGAAGGCGTGGAAGATATCCCCGGCCCCATCCTGCATGAAGGCTTGAATTGGGCTTGGGAAAGCTTCCCCGAATATCTGGATGCTTTGGCCGCGCGCCCGCGCGATATGGATATCTGCGCGCTGCTGCCGCATGGCGCGGTGCGCGTGCATGTCATGGGCGAACGCGCGCTGAATTTGGAAAACGCCAATCAGGCGGATATTGCCGCCATGCGCGCCATCACCGCCGATGCCGTGCGTGCTGGTGCCTTTGGTGTTTCCACATCACGCACCATCAGCCACAAGACCCTGAAGGGCGACCCGACACCGACACTCCGCGCGCAGGAAGACGAATTGCGCGGATTGGCGCAAGGCTTGCGCGATGGCGGTGGCGGCTTGCTGGAACTGGTGTCCGATTGGAATACGCCTGATCCTGCCACGGAATTCGCCATGGTGCGCCGCGTGGTGGAAGCGACCGGACAGCCAGTGGTGTTCTCATTGACCGCGCGGCATGACCGGACTGAAGCCTGGAAGGAATTGCTCTCCCTTTCCGATGGCGCCGCCGCGGCGGGCCTGCCGATCCGTCCGGTATTTCCGCCACGCCCGATTGGTATTCTGCTCGGCTTGGAAGGCAGCCAGAACCCGTTTTCCGGCTGCCCGAGCTATAAGGAAATCGCGCATCTGCCGGCGGCTGAGCGTGCTGCCGCCATGGCGGAACCAGCGCGCCGCGCGCGCATTCTTTCCGAAGATCGTATTTCGGGCAGCAATTTCCCGCTGATCTCTCGGCTTGCTTTTGAACGCATGTTCCCCTTCGGCGATCCGCCGGATTATGCGCCGCCGGCTTCGGCTTCCATCGCCGCCATGGCCGCGCGGGAAGGGCGCCGCGCGGAAGAAGTCGCTTATGATTTGCTGATTGCAGATGATGGGCGCGGCTTCATCTTCGCGCCACTCACGAATTTCGCCGACTATACGCTTTCCGCGAGTGCGGAGTGTCTCCGCCATCCCAATGCCATTGCCGGGCTCTCAGATGGTGGCGCGCATGTGGGCTTTATCTCGGACGGGTCCTTCCCGACCTTCCTGCTTTCCTATTGGGCGCGGGATGCGAAGGAAGCGGTGTTTCCGGTGGAGGATATGATCCGCCGCCTGACATCGGACACGGCACGCGCGGCTGGCCTGCATGATCGCGGCATTTTGCGCGCTGGCATGAAGGCGGATGTGAATGTGATTGATTTTGCCGCGCTGAAGCTGCAAGCGCCGCGCATGGTGCGCGATTTGCCGGCGGGTGGGCGGCGCCTGCTGCAAAAGGCCGATGGTTACGCCGCGACCATTGTGAATGGTGCGGTGACCTATCGTGACGGTGTGGCGACAGGTGAGCTACCGGGGCGGCTGTTGCGGGCAGGGCGAGGGGCTTAACTGCCCTTCCCCCGCGCTTCCAGCAAGCGCACCAAAGCCGCGTCACGCCAAGCCGCAAGATCACGTGTGGAGGCACCCTTGGTGCCTTCCGCCACACCTGCGGCCAGCACGCGCTGCAAATCGGCATCTACGCTGGGATGGCCCAGATCATCCCACCAGCTTGTCACCGCCGGCAGCAAATGGTGCAGGAAATGCGCCATGCCGCCCTCGCCGCCCGCCAGATGGAAGGTGGTATGCGGTCCCATCAATGCCCAGCGGAGCCCCGGGCCTTCGCTGATGGCGGCATCCACATCGGCAACACTTGCGACGCCTTCCGCCACCAGATGCACCGCTTCGCGCCATAGCGCCGCCTGCAAGCGGTTCGCCAAATGGCCGGGCACTTCCTTTTTGATTTCGATTGGGTATTTGCCAATCGCGCGATAGAATTCCATCGCCGCCTGCACCGCCTCAGCGCTGCCCTTGGCACCGCCCACAACCTCGACCAAGGGGATCAAATGCGGCGGGTTGAAGGGATGCCCGATCACCACGCGTTCGGGATGCGCGCAAAGCTCTGACAATCGGCTGGCGAGCAGGCCCGATGTTGAAGAAGCAATCACCACATCTGCCGGCAAAGCGGCATCAATGCGCGCGAGCAAGGGCTGCTTCACATCCAAGCGCTCCGGCGCGCTTTCCTGCACGAAATCCGCCCCGACCACGGCGGCCGCGGGGTCTGCTTCAAAGCGCCAGGCACTGGGGTTGGCATCCGCCTTGCCGCCAAGCCGCATCAGGATCGGCCAGGCAGCCTCCACCATACGGCTGATTAGGTCAGGCGCGCCGGGGGAAGGGTCGCTTGCCGTCACGCTCAAGCCCCGGCTCAGGAAATAGGCCGCCCAGGAAGCGCCAATGGTGCCCGCGCCAATCACCGCGACATGCTTGATATCCTGCCTCATGCTTCGATCCTCCGTTGCTTGGTGCAAGCCTAACCGAAAAAGCCGCGCCCTGGCCATGCCGCCCCGCAAAGGTTAGCGTTATGGGATAAGGAGAACGCCCATGCAGGATTTGATCGCGCGCATGAATGCGGTTTGCGATGCGCAGCCCTTCACCACAAGCTGGTATGTGAAGGATCTGGCGACCGGCCAGGAAGCGGATCGCGATGGCGATATGGTGCTGCCATCCGCCAGTACGCGCAAAACCTCTATCCTGATGCATGCGCTGTCCCGTGTGCATGAAGGCGCGCTGAGGCTCGATGAGCCCTGCACCATTGAAGCGCGGCTGCAGGAAGGGGTGGATAGCGGCACCTATCAATACATGACGCCAGGCTGTGTCATTCCACTGCGTGATGCTTTCGTGAATATGATCATCACCAGCGACAATGTCTGCACGCAGCTTGTGCTGGAAAGGCTGGATCGTGATGCGCTGAATGCCTGGTGCCAGCGCATCGGCATGAAGGGCACGACGCATCGGGTGAATTTCCCGCCGCCGGGCCTTGCGTGGGATCATCCGATTGAAGCAGTCGCCAGCACCACGGCGCATGATCAGGGCATTTTATTGGACAAGATGCTGAAGGGTGCCGCGGATGCGGGTGCTGCGGCAGAGCTTGGCGCCAGCAGGGAGCTTTGCCAATTGGGGCTTGATATCCTGTCCTGGCAGAGGCTGCGCAACCTGATCCCCTCCATGCTGCCGGGCAAGACGAAGGTTGCGCATAAGACCGGGCGCGGGCCGCGTGGGCGCATGGATGCCGGCGTGGTGTTTCGGGGCAATACGCCGCGCTTCATCATCAGTGTATTCACGGATCGGGTGCCAGAGAGCTTGCCGGATGGCATGCCGGGCTATACCGCTGCCTTCGCCACCGCTGGGCGGCTTACTCGTTTGTGCTGGGATGCAATGCCATGACCGATGCTGAATTTGATGCGGCGATTGCCGCGCTTGCCCCTTGGGTGGGGCGCACGCGTATTGTGGAAGATGAAATCGGGCTTTCATCCGCACGCCGCATCGCCGGCATGCTGGATATGGACCCGGCTTCGATCACCCAGGGCATGGCGCTGCCGCCGCATTGGTTCAGCATGTTCTTCCCTGATATCGCAAAGCAATCCGATATCGGCCCAGATGGCCACCCGAATAAGGGCGTGTTTCTGCCGCCCATCCCGCTGCCGCGTCGCATGGGTGCGGGCCGGCGCGTGACCATCAATGGCCAGCTTGTGGTGGGCGAACCCGCGATCAAAAAGGCCGAGGTCGCGGCGATTGTGCCAAAGCATGGCCGCACCGGGCGCATGGCGGTGCTGACCATGCGCCACACCATTGAAAGCCGCGGGCAAGTCATTGCCGTTGAGGAATTTGACGCGATGTATCGCGATGCCACACCGCCCGGGCAGAAAACCACCGCAACACCGCCGGTACCCGCGCCAGAAAACGCGGCTTGGTCCGATAAGGTATTGCTGTCTTCGCCCTTGGTGTTTCGCTATTCCTCCGTCACCTGGAACGCACATCGCATCCATTACGATGCTGATTATGCGCGAGATGGTGAGGGCTATGACGCGGCGGTCCAAAATGGTGGCTTGACCATGCAGCTTATTCTTGATGGGGCGCTGAAGCGCGCCAAGGGCCGGCTGGTGGGCTTCACCGCGCGGCTCGCGCGGCCGCTTTGGGTTGGGGATACCGTGACGCTTTGTGGTTCGGCGCAGGCGGATGGCAAGATGGAATGCTGGGCGGCGGATAAGGATGGCTATCTCTGCGCCAAGCTGGAAGCGGAGTTTGCCTGATGGCGGCATCCAACCCGAATAGCTGGCGATCCTTGCTGTTCATTCCGGCGGTGGCGGAACGCTTTGTGGCCAAGGCGCATACGCGCGGCGCGGATGTGATCATTCTTGATTTGGAAGATTCCATCCCGCCCAGTGAAAAGGAAGCCGCGCGCGCTGCACTGCCAGGGGCGGCCAAGACCATTGCCGCGCATGGGCAGGAAATTTGTGTGCGAATCAATCGGCCTTTGGAATTGGCGGTCCCGGATATCGCGGCGGCCATCATGCCGGAGGTTTCATCACTCATGCTGCCCAAGGTGATGGGGCCGGAGCACATCAAGCTTCTGTCGGAAGTGGTTGCAGCGCGGGAAGCGGTGCTTGGCATGCCGATTGGCCATACGCGCTTCATCGGCGTGGTGGAAACGCCTGATGCGTTGCCTGCCTTGCATGCGATTGCGCTGGCGGATCCGCGCATGGCAGCGCTTGGCGTTGGTTCGGAAGACCTCTCCACGGAATTGGAAGCAGTGCCGGGCGCTGATTCGCTTTATGTCTATGGCATGATGGCGGTGGCGGCAGCCCGCGCGGCGCGCATCCTGCCGCTGGGGTCCATTGGCGTATTCGCGGATTTCTCCGATCTTGATGCCTATCGCGCGTCACTCCGGCGTTCTCGTGCACTCGGTTTTGGCTGCGCGGCCTGCATCCATCCCGCGCAAGTGGCCGTGGTGAATGAGGAATATGGGCCGGCACCCGCAGAAGTGGAACGCGCGCGCCGCCTGATTGCGGCTTTTGATGTGGCGCTGGCAGAAGGCAAGGGCGCGGTCGCCTTTGAAGGCGCGATGATTGATCTGCCGGTCGTGGAGCGTGCGCGGCGTTTGCTCGCGCGCGCACGGTAACGCCGCCATGCGCCGCCGCGGTTTGCTTTTCGCGCCAGCGCTGATCAGCGCGACGGCGGCGGCGCAAGCCACACCCGAAGTGGATTTGCTGCTGGTGCTGGCAATGGATGCCTCCGGTTCCATTGATGCGGATGAGTTTCGCCTGCAACGCGAAGGCATTGCGGAATCCATCACGCATCCGGCGGTGCTGGCTGCCATCGCCGCCAATCCGCGCCGCGCCATTGCAATTGCCATGACAGAATGGGGCAGCCCCGGTGGCGCCGCGCTTGTGGTGGATTGGCATCGCGTGACTGATGCGGCATCAGCGCAGGTATTCGCCAATGCGGTGCTGGCCGCGCCGCGATCACGGCAAAGCTATAATGCGATTGGGGATGCTATCACCCATGCGGCAGCGCTGATCGCCGCAGCACCTTTCCGCGCGAATGAGCGTGTGATTGATGTGGCCGGCGATGGGCCGGATATGCGTTCCATCATCCTTGCCCCCGATGCGCGGGATGCCGCGGTGGCGCAGGGCATCACCATCAATGGCCTTGCCATTGAAATTGCGCCGGTGACGCGCGGCAATGAACCGCTGCATGTGCATTATGAACGCAACATCATGGGCGGGCCTGGCGCCTTTGTGATGGTTGCCGAAACGCGGCGCGATTTCGCCCGCGCAATGCGCGCCAAGATGCTGCGAGAGATTGCGTAACCCACAGCGCCCAGGATGTCCGCCATGCAGCAAGTCAGCATCAGGGGTTACGATATGGCCTTCATTGATGAAGGTCAGGGGCGGCCACTGCTGCTGATCCATGGGTCGCTCTATGATCATCGCTATTGGGTGCCACAAATTGAAGTTCTGGCGGCTGCCGGGTTTCGCGTGATCGCCCCTAGCCTGCGCCATTACTGGCCGAATGATGCAAGCGGCGCCGCGCAGCTTTCCATTGAAGAACACATTGAAGACTTGGCGGCCTTCATCGCTGGGCTTCAGCTTGGGCCGATTGATCTGCTGGGTCATTCGCGCGGTGGCTATATCGCCTTTCGGATTGCGGAACGACATCCGGAACTGCTGCGCCGGCTTATACTGGCGGAACCTGCTGGTGTTTTGGGCGAAGGCTTCATTGCGCCCGGTGAAGCCACGCCGAATTATACCGCGCTGATCGCTGATTCGGTTGCCAAGGTCGCCAATGGTGAGATCGAAGCAGGGCTTGCCAGCTTCTATGAATATGCGCTTGGTCCCGGGTCTTGGGCAAAGCTCGGGGAGCCACGCCAATCCATCTGTCGCGACAATGCGCGCACCTTGATTGGCCAAGGCCAAGAAGGCCGGGTGCCTTATACGCGCGCCTCTGCCGAAGCGCTTCGCCCGCAGACCCTGCTGGTTGATGGCGCCTTGGCCGAAGCGCCATTTCGCCGGGTGGCGGATGGCTTGGCCCGGACTATACCACAGGTGAAACGCATCACCCTGCCGCGCGCCGCGCATTTACTGAACTGGGATGATGCCACCGGCTTCAACGCCGCCGTTCTGGAATTTCTAGGCGCGCCTTAATTCACCAAATACCGCGCCCGCAAATGATCCATGAAATCATTCGGGTCCAGCGGCTTGCCGGTGGCCGCGCGCAATAAATCCTGAAAGCCGAGCAGCGATCCCTTGCCATGTACATGGGCGCGGAGCCACCCAAGCAATGGCGCCATATCGCCTTCCGCCAGCGCGGCATCCAAGCCTGGTTCCGCCTTGCGTGCTGCCTTCATCAATTGCGCTGCCGCCATGGCGCCCAAAGTATAGGATGGGAAATAGCCAAAGGCACCGTCATGCCAATGGATATCCTGCAAGCATCCCTTGGCATCATTGGGCGGGCGAATGCCGAGAAGCTTCTCCAGCCCCTCATTCCAGGCGCCTGGTAGATCAGCCACAGAAAGCGCGCCTTCGATCATCGCCTTTTCCAAGCGGAAGCGCAGAATGACATGGGCGGGATAGGTGATTTCATCCGCATCCACACGAATGAAGCCGCGCGAAACGCGTCGCCATAGCCGCGCCAGGTTTTCGGGCGCCACCGCCGCCGCATCACAGCCGAAACGTGTACGCAATTCGCTGCCCAAGAAACGCAAAAAAGCATCCGAACGGCAGGCCTGCATTTCAACGATCAGCGATTGGCTTTCATGCGCCGCCATCCCCGCCGCTTCACCCACCGGCTGGCGGGCATAGGCCGCCGGCAAGCCGCGTTCATACAGCGCGTGCCCCGTTTCATGCAGCACACCCAGCAGCGCCTTGGCGACATCGCCATCATCATAAAAGGTCGTGATACGCACATCGCTAGGCGTGCCGCCGCAAAAGGGATGCAGCGATTCATCCAGCCGCGCATTATCATATTCCAAGCCAATACGCGCTGAGAGCGCCTGGCACAACGCCTTCTGCGCCGCTACAGGAAAGCTGCCTGCCAGTGGCACAGGCGCGCCGCGCCTCGCCTGAATTTCCTCAGCAAGCGGCAGGGCTTCGGCCAAAAACGCCTTATAGGTTGCGAAGACAGGCTCGACATCCGCCGCTGCCACACCACGCTGATAGCCATCCATCAACGCATCATAAGGCGCCATGCCAAGCGCCGATGAAAGTGCCGCGGCGGTTTCGCGTTGCAGGGCAACAACTTCGGTGAGTGCCGGGCGCACCATGGCGAAATCAGCGCGTGCCTTGGCTTCCCGCCAGATTTTCTCGCAGGCTGAATTGGCGCGTGTGCTTGCTTCCACCAGGCTGGTCGGCAAGGCCGTGGCGCGCGCATGGGTGCGGCGCATCAGGGCAAGGTTTGCGCTGTCCCATTCGCCTTCTGCCGTGGCCACTGCCAAGTCTTCTGCCACTGCGGGCGCGGTCAGCAATTCATGCGCAAGACCCGCAAGGGTCGCCAATTGCTCACCCCGCGCGGCGCCGCCACCTGCGGGCATCATGGCACTCGCATCCCAATGCAGCATGGCGGCGGCTTCATTCAGCGCGGCAATGCGCCCGAAGCGAGATTTCAGGTTGGCATAGGCAGCGTTTGACATAGGTCATTCCTGGCGGTGTGGGTTACCTTTAGCCTCTGAACATAGCGGTCTTACTGCCCAAGCATAATGCCATGCGGTGGCGATCTTCTACCAGCCAAGAGCCCGAAAGGTGGAACACCGATGATCAAAAACTTTCTGCAACTTCTGCTGTTCTGCCTCACGCTCAGCCTGCCATGGGCGGTACAGGCCCAGGCGCCGCAGCGTGTCACGGTGGATAATTTCGCCCGCGCCGAAACGGATCATTATTTCGCTACCTATGTCGCACAAGGCGCTCTGGGTCGCTTTTTCCACTTGCGCGATGTCACACCGCTGGACCAGCAGGGCGTGGTGCGCATGAACCGCGATACGCTTTATTCCTTCGCGATCATCGATCTTGATGCGGGGCCGGTCACCGTGGAATTGCCCGATACGCGCGGGCGCTTCATGTCACTGCTGCTGATTGATCAGGACCATTACAACCCGGCTGTTTTCTAGGCGCCCGGCAAGCATCGCTTCACGCGGGCCGAAATCGGCACGCGCTATCTGGGCCTTGCCATCCGCACCTTCCTTGACCCGAATGACCCCGCCGATGTGGCGGCGGCGCGTGCCGCGCAGGATGGCTTGCGGATTGAACAACCAGGCGGCCCCGGCGTGTGGCAAGCGCCGCAATGGGACAAACCTTCTCAGGAAGCGCTCCGTAATGCCTTGAGCGCGCTTGTCCCCTTCGCGGATTTCAAGAATGGCTTTGCCGCGCGGGGGCAGGCGGACCCGGTGGCGCGGCTTGTCGCCGCCGCCGCTGGCTGGGGCGGCAACCCGCCCCATGCCGCCATTTATATGCCCATCCTGCCCCCAGAGCCCGGTCGTAGCTGGCGGATGCGCCTTACGGATGTGCCGGTCGATGGGTTCTGGTCGGTGACGGTTTATGATGAACGCGGCTATATGGTGCCCAATCCGCGCAATGCCGTGTCGCTCAACAACGTCACGGCGCATAGCGGGGCTGACGGGTCAGTAGCGGTGCAATTCGGCGGCTGCACCGATGCCACGCGGAATTGCCTACCGGTGCCAAGCCCGTGGAATGCCGTGCTGCGGCTGTATCGTCCGCGGGCCGAAATTACTGATGGGCGCTGGAAGATGCCGGCGCTTGAAGCAATACCCTGAAGCCTTTGCACCGCGCAGGCTTCAGGCCTTCTTCCGGTTACGCCACGCAAAGGCCGCGAAAACGCCAATCAGGGATAGCGCCAAGCCATACCAGGTGATGGCATAGCCGAGATGGTTGTTGCGTGGCCGTGGTAGGGTCTGTGCAGGCTCTGGCAGCCTGCCTGCGGGGCCGAGCAGTACCAAGGCATAAGGCGCGGTGCCGGGAAGGCCCAAGGCCGCGCCAATCGCCACGGGATCAAAGTGATAAAAGCGCCGGCCCGCGATATCATCCTGCGCGGCGAAGCGCCCAGCGGCCTCCCCAAAGCGGATATAGCCGATGATGCGCTGCACACCCTCAGGCCGCGGCAGGCTGGCCAGCCCATCCACGGGGACCCAACCGCGATCCACCAGCATGGGCGGGCCGGAATCGCGCAGGAAGGGCACGATCAGCCGCGCACCCATCCTATTCGCGCGGATCTCCACGCCCAGCAGCGCTTCGCGCGCATGGTCGAAGCGCCCCACAGCCTCAAGCTTCGCGTAAGGCACGGGCGAGTCGGTCAAGGGCGCGGGCGCGGCGGCTTCGGCCGTTGCAATACGCTCCAGCAACGCCGTCTTCCACGCCAGCCGTTGCGCCTGCCAGGTGCCAAGCCCCAGCAGAATGACCAGAACGGGCAGCCCCGCCAAAGCGGGCCACAGCATGCGGCGAGAGAACATCAGCTACTCAAGTCGTGCCAGGGTGGCGCCTTTGCAAGCCAAGCAACATGCACGGCGACATCAGCGCCGCATGCTGCAAGATCCGGGTGGGTATCTGTTAGGCCTGCAAGAAAATGGCCGCCCCCGCATCGCGGGTAGCGGCCAAGCAAGGTTGATTTCAGCACGCGGGCAATGCCCGGCGCCGATCAGTGATGCGCGATTTCGCCCGCGCCCCACCAGTAGATGCAGACAAACAGGAACAGCCACACAACGTCCACGAAGTGCCAATACCAGGCAGCCGCTTCAAAGCCGAAATGCTTTTCCGGCGTAAAATGCCCCTTCATGGCGCGGATCAGGCAGACAAACAGGAAGGTCGTGCCGACAACGACATGGAAGCCGTGGAAGCCGGTCGCCAGGAAGAAGGTCGAGGAATAAATGCCACCATTGTAAAACTGGAAAGGCGCCAAGGAGTATTCCCAAACCTGCAAGGCCGTGAAGATCACGCCAAGCAAAACCGTCAGCGTCAGGCCCCGGATCAGCCCCTTCTGATCATTGTTCAGCAAGGCATGATGCGCCCAGGTCACGGTGCAACCCGAAAGCAGCAGGATCATGGTATTCAGGAAGGGCAGATCGAAAGGATCGAAAGTGAGCGTGCCCTTGGGCGGCCACATTGCCACTTCAGCGCCCGAAACATGTTCCGGGAAAAGCGCGAAGTGGAAATAGGCCCAGAAGAAGGCCACGAAGAACATGACTTCTGAGGCGATGAACAACGTCATGCCATAGCGAAGCCCGATGCGCACGATTGGCGTATGCAGCCCCGGAGTTTGGCTTTCCTTCACCACATCGCGCCACCAGAAGAACATGGTGGCCAAAATGCCTGCCAGACCAATGAAGAAAACTGCGCGGCTGCCGTAATGCGCCCAAAGAATAATGCCGAGCACCAAAGCACCGCCAGCAAAGGAACCCACCAGGGGCCAGGGTGAAGGATCAACCAGGTGATAGGGGTGCTTATGAAGCGGCGGCGCTTCGCCCTCCGCCGTGGTTGCCTGTGCGTGAGATGTGCTTGCCATTTTCAGTCCTGGTGCCTTCCTCGATCGCGGGCTTAGTGCCCGAAACGGACGCCTGCATCAATCCTGAAACCGCCCCCGAAATCAAGCCCACCACGCATGAAAAGCGGCTTTATCCGTCAATCAATTCTGCCTTGTACCGGCTCGCCCGACATGGGGTCCCGCATTGGCCAGGGCGCCTGCCTTCTTCGCATCTTCGATGGTGCGGAAGAAGCTGTAGGAAAGCGTGATGGTGGTGATGTCGCGCGTGCTGGGGTCTTCGGCGATGCGCGGGTCCACCCAGAAGGTGACCGGCATATCCACCCGCTCATTCGGTGTCAGGGTTTGTTCATCAAAGCAGAAGCAGGCGATCTTGTGGAAATAGCGCCCGACCTTCTCGGGCGTTACATTATAGGTTGAAACCCCCGTGACCGGCGCATCAGAGCGATTGGTGGCGGAATAGAAGGCAAGCCCTTCTTCACCGAGCCGCAGCGTCACGCTGGTCTGTTCAGGCATGAAGCGCCAGGGCAAATTGGGGTGGGTGGTGGCATTGAAGCGAATGGTGATCTGCCGATCCCCCGCTGCCCCGGGCGCCGCCGCGCTGCGTTGCGTGGTGCCGCCAAAGCCAGTCACGCGGCAAAACAGGTCGTAAAGCGGTACGGCGGCGAAGGACAGACCGACCATGAAGGTCACCACCCCGGCTGCCGCAAGCCCGGTGCGCTTGTTCCGCCTTGCGAGGTCTGCCCTGCGCTGTTCCTGTTCCATGCCGTTTATGTGGGAAGCGCCACGTCGCTGCTCAAGCCCGAAGCAGGCGTGCGATGCCGATGAAATAGAAAAGAACCGAAAGCCCCACCAGCACCAGCAATAGCGCGATATTGCGCCCGCGCCGACGCTTTTCGAAAATCGCGCGTTCTTCCGGCGTCATGGCGAAAGGATCAGTTTTTCAGCGGCCAGCACGGCGAAAAGCGCGAAAAGATAGGTCAACGAAAAACGGAAGCATTTCTTCGCGGCCTTATCGCCGGCAAGGCTGCGGCCTTCCCCGTCCTGCGCTTCGCGCAACACAGCGACCGCGTGGCGAATGAAATTGAGGCCGAGCAGCGCTGCAATCCCGCCATAGACCGGGCCGGAAAATCCAATGAGCCAAGGCGCCATCCCAAGCGGCGCCAGCGCCAGCGTGTAGAACAGGATCTGCTTGCGCGTTTCGCGGGCACCCGCCGTCACAGGCAGCATGGGCACGCCGGCCTTGGCGTAATCCTCATGCGCCCAAAGCGACAGCGCCCAGAAATGCGGCGGCGTCCAGATGAAGATGATTGCGAAAAGAATGATCGGTACCAGGGTGATGTCGCCGGTTACCGCGGCCCAGCCGATCAGCGGCGGGAAGGCGCCTGCGGCACCGCCAATGACAATGTTCTGCGGCGTGCGGCGCTTCAGCCACATGGTGTAAACGACCACATAGAAAAGGATGGAAAAGGCCAGCACGCCAGCCGCCAGGTAATTGGTGGCGAAAGCCATCACCACCACGGAACCAACGCCCAGTAGAATGCCAAAGGCAAGCGCAGCATCAGGCGCGATGCGCCCGGCGGGGATGGGGCGACGCGCCGTACGCCGCATCACCGCATCAATGTCCCGATCATACCACATATTGATGGCGCCCGAGGCACCGGCTGCCACCGCGATGCAGAGAATGGCGATCACCGCCAGCACCGGATGCAAATGCCCAGGTGCCACCAAAAGCCCGGCGACCGCGCTGAACACCACAAGCGACATGACGCGCGGCTTTAGCAGTGCAACCCAATCGCGCACTTCCGAGATATTGTAGGAAACAGGAAGGGGGGCCGCGCCCCCCTTGCCGTTTTCGATGACTGAGTCGCTCATCATAACCCCAATGACGTTGCGGCCTTACCGCATACGAGGAATTTCCTCAAAGGTATGGAAGGGCGGCGGAGACGCCACTTGCCATTCCAAGGTGGTCGCACCTTCGCCCCAGGGGTTCGCTGCGGCCTTGACGCCCGAACGCATGGTCACCCACACGATGTAGAAGAAGAAGACAAAGGAAGCGACCGAAATGACCGACCCGATGGAGGCAACGAAATTCCAGCCCCAGAAGGCATCCGGATAATCCGGATACCGGCGCGGCATGCCCTGATTGCCCGAAAAATGCATCGGGAAGAAGGTCAGATTCACGCCGACAAAGGTCATCCAGAAATGGATCTTGCCGAGCGCCTCAGGATACTGCCGTCCGCACATCTTGCCGATCCAGTAATAGAAACCGGCATAGATCGAAAACACAGCGCCAAGCGACAGCACGTAGTGGAAATGCGCCACCACGTAATAGGTGTTGTGCAGGATCTGATCGATACCCGCATTGGCCAGCACCACACCCGTCACGCCACCCACGGTGAACAGGAAGATGAAGCCAACAGCGAACAGCATTGGCGTATCCATCTTGATCGAACCGCCCCACATGGTCGCGATCCAGGAGAAGATTTTCACGCCAGTCGGCACCGCGATCACCATGGTGGCCGCCATGAAGTAGGCGCGTGTGTCCACATCCATGCCCGATGTGTACATGTGGTGCGCCCAGACGATGAAGCCGACAAAGCCGATCGCCACCATGGCGTAAGCCATGCCGAGGTAACCGAACACCGGCTTCCGGCTGAAGGTGGAGATGATATGGCTGATGATGCCGAAGCCCGGCAGGATCATGATGTAGACTTCTGGATGGCCGAAGAACCAGAACAGATGCTGGAACAGCACCGGGTCACCACCGCCTTCTGGGCGGAAGAAGGCCGTGCCGAAGTTGCGGTCCGTGATCAGCATGGTGATGGCACCCGCCAAAACCGGCACCGCCAGCAGCAACAGGAAGGCCGTGACCAGCATGGACCAGACAAACAGCGGCATCTTGTGCAGCGTCATGCCAGGCGCGCGCATGTTGAAAATGGTGGTGATGAAATTGGCCGCACCCATGATGGATGAGGCACCCGCCAAATGCAGCGAGAACAGCGCCAGATCCATCGCAGGGCCGGAATGGAAGGTGCTGTCGGACAGCGGCGGATAGATCGTCCAACCCGCGCCTGGGCCTTCTCCCACGAAAAGGCTTGCCGCCAACAGCAGGAAGGCCGGCACGAGCAACCAGAAGGAGATATTGTTCATGCGCGGAAAAGCCATGTCTGGCGCCCCGATCATGATTGGCACGAACCAATTGCCGAAACCGCCGATCAGCGCCGGCATGACCACAAAGAACACCATGATCAGGCCGTGGGCCGAGATATAGGCATTCCACATCTGGCCGTCAGAGAAAATCTGCATGCCAGGATACATCAGCTCCAGGCGCATCAGCAGAGAAATACCAATCCCCACCACCGCCGCCACCAGCGAGAAGATGATGTAGAGTGTGCCGATATCCTTGTGGTTCGTCGAAAAGAACCAGCGGGACACGAAGCCTGGCTTGTGATCGTGATGATCGTCGTGATGGGCGTGCGAAGCGGTTGCCATGATTGTTTTCTCCAAAACCGCGCCTTACCGGCGGGCCTCCGCGATCTGAAGTGAATCTTGAACGGTCGGCGCGGCGGCGATGACCGGCGCGCTCCCATCAGCCCGGGCGAAGCGCTTTTGCGCATCCGCAACCCAGGCATCGAATTCGGCGCGCGGCAGGGCGCGCACGGCAATCGGCATGAACCAGTGATTCGTGCCGCAAATCTGATTGCACTGCCCGTAGAAAATACCGGGGCGATCGGCGCGCATCCAGGTTTCCAGCGTACGACCGGGGATGGTGTATTTCTGCACGCCAAGCGCCGGCACGAAGAAGGAATGGATCACATCATGCCCGGTGGTCAGCACGCGGACATTGGCGCCCACAGGAATCACCAATTCATTATCCACATCCAATTTGAACAATTGGCCCGGCTTCAGATCAGCTTCCTGGACCGGGTAGCTGTCAAAGGTGAAATTGCCGTGGTCGGAATAGGTGTAATTCCAATACCATTGCCGCCCCTGCACGGTGACCGTCATATCCGCATCAATCGCGCGATCCTGGAAATACAGCAGGCGGAAGGATGGGATTGCAATCACCACCAGGATCAGCACCGGGATCACCGTCCAGGCAATCTCAAGCCCGGTATGGTGGCTGGTCGTCGAAGGCGTCGGATTGCGGTCCGCGCTGAAGCGCCACACGCAATAGGCGAGTAACGCCAGCACGAAAATCGTGATCGCGACAATGATGAAAAAGACCAAGCTGTTCAGCGAGGCGATGCGTTCCTTGATCACCCCGCCTGACGGTTGCAAGCCTATACCCCAAGGGGCGGGCGCGCCAACCATGCCCTCTGCCAGGGTCGGCGTTGCCAACACCAAACCCATTGCGAATGCTGCAAGACCGGCGAAAAACCGGCCCGTGCCGAATGTGCGGCACTTTGCCTTGAAAACCTTCATCAACCCATCCCTTATCGGTCGTGAAAATCACGCCGTTTCAAGATTTTAACCTTTGCTCCACGAAGGCGCATGCCCCGGGAGATGTAAACTCGCGCGGACCATAATGGCGCCTCCCGCACCGCACAAGGGTGGAGATGCTGAAAAGCGGCATAAACCATTTTCCACCACCTCAAGCCTCCCCATCCGCGGCTTCTTCCTCACTGATGTGGTCAACCATATCGGCCAGCATGGACCGGATATGCTCATCGCCGACCACGTAAAACACCTGCCGCCCGCGTCGATCCGCCTGTAACAAGCGCGCCGCACGCAGGAGTCGCAAATGGTGTGAGACAAGCGATGCGGAAAGGCCCAACTTCTCAGCCATTTCATTCACCGCCGCCGGTGCATCCCGGCAGGCCAGAATGATCTTCAGGCGCGTCGGGTCGCTCATCAGCCGAAAGGTCTCGGCCAATTCCACCACCAAATCATCACCAATCCGAAAACGCCCGCGCATGGGATCATCGCCGCTGTTTCACGCCGAACATGGCGTCGGCAGGATGTGTTCCGCAAGGTATCGCCGCGCAAGGACTTGACGAAGGCGCGGGCAGGACCAAGCTTCGTTACATGATAAATATCTGAAAAAAAAGGAATATATGCAGAAATGAACAGGTGTTCAGCCATTGGCAGGCGGGGCCTTGGCCTTGGACTTTTGGCGCTGACCTCCTTCTCCGCACAGGCGCAGAACCGCCCTCAACCCCGCGCGCTTTCCACCGTTGCCATGGTGGGCGATCTGGTGCGCGATATTGGCGGGGGCGCCGTTCGCGCCGAAACCCTGATTGGCGAAGGCGTGGACCCGCATCTGTTCCGCCCGACACGGGCCGATACGGCGCGGCTGCTGGCCGCCGATATCCTTTTCGCCAACGGCCATAGGCTGGAAGGGCGCATGGGCGATGTGCTGGCCCGCGCGGCGGCCAATGGCAAGCCGGTCGTCACGGTGGCGGAAAGCCTGCCCCGCGCCAGCCTGCGCGCCAACCCGGACTACCCCGACGCCGCCGACCCGCATGTCTGGATGGACCCGATTTTGTGGGCCGAGGCGGCGGGCAGTATCGCTGCCGGGCTCGCCCGCCTGATCCCCGATCAGGCCGGCGTCTTTGAAGCGAACCTCGCCGCGCTCCGCACCCGGCTTGCTGCCCTGCATGACTATGGCGCGCGGGTCATGGGCAGCATTCCGCCCCGCCAGCGCCTTTTGGTCACGGCGCATGATGCCTTCGCCTATTTCGCTGCGCGCTACGGGCTGGAAGTGGATAGCATCCAGGGGCTGTCCACCGAATTGGAAGCCAACCTTGCGCGTATAGAAGCCTTGGTCCGCAGCCTGGTTGAACGGCGTATCCCGGCAGTCTTTGCCGAAACCTCGGTCCCTGATCGCGCCGTGCGGGCGCTGATCGAAGGCGCTGGCGCGCGCGGCCAGCGCGTGGCCTTGGGCGGTACGCTGTTTTCCGATTCCATGGGCAAGCCCGGCACCTATGAAGGCACCTATCACGGCATGTTGGATCACAACTTCACCACCATCGCCCGTGCGCTTGGTGGGGAGGCGCCGGTACGCGGCATGCTCGGCAGGCTTGCCACAGCATGAGCATCTCAGCCCCCGCACCGCTTGCGATTACGCATCTGACGGTCGCCTATGGCGACAAGACGGTGCTGTGGGACATCACCTGGCAGGCCGTACCAGGGCTTACCGCCATTGTCGGGCCGAATGGCGCGGGGAAATCCACGCTGCTCCGTGCCGCGCTCGGCCTGCTCCCGAGCATCGCCGGTGAGGCGCGGTTTTTTGGCCGCAGCCTGGATGAGGTGCGCAACCGGGTAGGGTATTTGCCACAACGTGCTTCGGTGGATTGGGATTTTCCGGCGACCGCACTCGATGTCGTTTGCATGTCACGCTATCCGCGCATGCGCTGGTGGGGGCGGGTGCCCAAGGCGGAACGCGATGCGGCGCGTGCGGCGCTGGATCAGGTGGGTCTGGCTGACCTCGCGGATCGACAAATTGGCCGGCTGTCAGGTGGGCAGCAGCAGCGCGTATTTTTGGCGCGTGCGCTGGCGCAGGATGCTGACCTATACTTGATGGACGAACCCTTCGCCGCGGTGGATGCGGCAACGGAACAGGCCATCATCGCCGTGCTGCGCCGTGTGGTGGCAACAGGGCGCAGCGTGATCGCCGTGCATCATGATCTTTCAACTGTGCCGGCCTATTTCGACCAGGTGTTGCTGCTGAATGGCCGAGCGGTCGCCGCCGGCACAGTGAAATCTGCCTTCACGCCGGATTCAATTGCGCGCGCCTATGGCGGGCGGCTGAATGTATTGGAACAGGCCGTGGCGGAAGGCGGGCTTCGCTGATGATTGGGTATAACACGCTGGTCGTTCTGGCGGGTTGTGCCTTGCTTGGGCTTGCCTGTGGCACGGTCGGCGCTTTCGCGTTGTTGCGCGGGCGCGCGCTAATGGCCGATGCGGTGGGCCATGCGGCTTTGCCTGGTGTTGTGTTGGCGGCGATGATTGTTGCCACCTTTGGCGGCAATCCACGCGCGCTGCCGCCCTTGTTGGCGGGGGCGTTGGTCGCGGGCGTGTTGGGTGTACTGGCGGTGCAGGCGCTCACGCGCGGGCGACGCATTCGTGAAGACGCCGCCATCGCGATTGTGCTTTCAAGTTTTTACGCGCTTGGCGTTGCGTTGCTGTCCTATGTGCAGACCATGCCGCAGGCAGCTCAAGCCGGGCTCAGTAAATTCATTCTGGGTCAGGCGGCGGCGATGCGCGCGGAAGATGCGCTTTGGGCCGGTGGCATCGCCGCTTTCTGCGTGCTGATCTGTCTGGCGCTATTCCAACGCCTGCGGGCCGCGTGTTTCGATCCTGACTATGCGCGCGTCATGGGGCTTTCGGTCGCGCGTACCGATCTGGCGTTGCTTGGGCTGATTGTGATTGTCGCGGTCGCAGGCTTGCAGGCGGTGGGGCTGGTGCTGGTCGTGGCCTTGCTCATTCTGCCGGCGGCAACGGCGCGCTTGCTCACGCATCGCCTGCCGGTGCTGTTGCTGGTCTCGGCGCTGCTCGGCGCCTTGGCGGGGGCTTTGGGCGCGGCGGCTTCTGCTTTTGAACCGGAATGGCCAACGGGCGCGGCGGTGGTGCTGGCAGGCGCGATTTTTTTCACGCTCGCGCTGCTGTTGGCACCGGAACGAGGCTTACTGCCCGAAGCTTGGCGCCGCGCGCATCGGCGCATTGCCGCGACTGAATCGCATTTCCTGCGCGCCGCCTGGGAGGCGCAGGAAGCCGCCGGCGCCGGCCCCGGCACAGCAGGGGATCGTTGGACACCGATTGCCGCCTTGGCCGCCGCGCGCGGTTGGTCTGAGGCCCATGCCGCGCGCTTGGCCCTTTGGCTCGGGTTGCGCGGCTTGGTGGCGCGGGCGGATGGCGAAATTCACCTGACCCCGCGCGGGGCTGCCGCCGCAAGGCGCGCCGTGCGCGCGCATCGCGCGGTGGAACTGCACCTGCTGGGCCTTGGCGCCACCGATATTGCCGGGGCGGATCGTCTGGCAGATTTGGTGGAGCATGGGCTGCCGGCCGACATGGCGACACGTCTATTGGCGGAGCCTTCATCGCTGCCCGCCTCACCCCATGCTTTGGGGCCGGGAGCATTTTCTAGCCAAGCGGATACGCTTGGCGACTCGGAAAATGCGACAAGACAAAATTTCAGTGTTCGTCCGCTGCGCGGACGCGAAGCGGATGGGCACTGAACAATGACGGCGGTGGATTTCCTCAGGCTTGATCTGCCGGCGCTGCTGGCCGCGATTCTCGCTTGTGGCCTATGCGGTTTGCTGGGGTCTTTCCTGGTGCTGCGGCGCGATAGTCTGCTCGGTGATGCGCTATCCCATGCGGTACTGCCTGGCATCATCGCGGGCTTCGCAATCACCGGCGCGCGGGCGGGCTTGCCCATGCTGTTGGGTGCTTTGGCGGCAGCGCTGGCGGCGGTGTTTCTGATCAACCTGGTGCGGCGCGTCGCGCGGTTGGAATCGGGCGCGGCAACTGGCGCGGTCTTCACCAGCTTCTTCGCGCTTGGCCTGATGCTGATTGAAGCGACCGGCGCGCGCAGCGTTGATCTTGATCTGGATTGCGTGCTGTTCGGCCAATTGGAAAGCCTGGTTTGGCTGGAAGCGCAGGGTTTTGCCTCATTGCTTGATCCCACTGCGCTGGCTTCGCTGCCGCGCCAGATCTTCCTTTTGGCGGCGGTTGCGCTCGTGCTGGCTGGGCTGGTCTCGCTGCTTTGGCGGCCCTTGCATTTGCTCTGTTTTGACCCCGATTACGCCGCCGCCATTGGCCTGCCAGCGCGACGGCTGGAATTGGCGCTGAATTTGATGGTGGCGGCAGCGGCGGTGGCGGCTTTTGAAGCGGTGGGCAGTATTCTGGTGGTGGCGATGCTGGTGTGCCCAGCGGCAGCGATACGCTTGCTGACGGATTCCTATCGCGCGCAGGTGCTAGGCGGCGCAGTACTTGGGGCCGCGATTGGCGCTTTGGGCTATGCGCTCGCTGGGCCTTTGCCGGCGGCCTTTGGGCAGGATTTTGCGCTGAATGCGGCGGGCGTCATTGGCACGCTGGGTGGGCTTGCGGTGGCGGGTGCGATGCTGCTGCGCCAATGGCGGTCTGCCGCGCCAAAATCAGCAATTATTTCAGGATAATTTCCACGCGGCGGTTTTGCGGTTCGCGAATGCCATCTGCGGTCGCGACCAGGGGCTGCGTTTCACCAAGCGCAGTGATGCTGATTTCCTGGCGCGTAATACCACGCTTGACCAATTCTTCTGCCACTGTTTCGGCGCGCCGGCGCGACAAGGCCAGATTATATTGCGGCGTGCCGGTGCGATCCGCATGGCCCGCCAATTCAATCCGTGTGGGCTGCGCGCGGGCGGCTTCCGCAGCCTCACCGATGATTTGGCGCGCACGCGCGGTCAGATCGGCGCGATTCCAGTCAAAGAAAATCAGGAAGCTCCGCGCGGCGACGGGGGCCGCGACAGCGGCGGGTGCGGCAGCGGGCGCATTGAAGGCATACCGGAGCCCGAGCAGGAAGGATTGGTTGCGGCTTTCCGTATCCGCCTTGCCGGACAGCACCGTTGTGCCGGTGGCATTGACGTAGCTGACCGGAATGCTCGGCCCCAGGCTTTCAAGGTAACGATACTCGGCGGTCAGTGTCAGGCCGGGTACCTGATCAATCGTAAAGCCAATGCCCGCTATTCCCTGAAGCGCGAAGGCGCCGCCCGTATCATCACCGCGCAGCCGCAAGCTGCCATTGCCGGGCCGGCCATTCAGGTCATTGAAGCTGGTGACAAGATACCCTGCGCCAATCCCGACATAGGGCAGGAAGGGGCCGATCCGCACCAGATCCACCAGCGCATTGCCCATCAGCCCATAGCTATCTTGCCGCCCGCTATGCCCGCCAGGACCAGCAAGGCCAGCGGCGCCACTGGCGCTATCCACCTCATTGGTCCGGTAGCTGCCTTCAATTTCAAGCCGGATACCATTGCTGAAACCCCAGCCAAGGCTGAGCAGACCGACGCCGCCATAATCAAAGCCAAGCTGCCCGCCATTGGGCTGGCCAAGCGCGGTCATGCCCTGGCTTAGGCTGTTATCCAGGCGAAACTTGGCGTCATCGAGGGAATTCATGCCAATCGCGCCGGCGATGTAAGGCCCTTCGATGAATTGCGCACGCGCCGGTCCAACCACGCCAAGCCCAAGTGTCAGGGCGGCGACGGGAAGCATGCCAAGGGCGGGACGGGAACAATTCATGCCATTCAACCTACCGATAGTTTCTCAACAAAAGAAGACCATAGCGTCC
>JBIIGZ010000143.1:0-8959 GCA_044236185.1 Roseomonas sp.
TTCATCAAGGCCATCGGCAAGGGCGTGATGAAGGTGATGTCCAAGATGGGCATCAGCACCTATCAATCCTATTGCGGCGCGCAAATCTTCGACGCGGTTGGGCTTTCCACAAGCTTCATCGAAAAATACTTCACAGGTACCGCGACCACGATTGAAGGGGTTGGCATTGCCGAAATTGCGGCAGAAGCCGTGCAGCGCCATCAGGCGGCCTTTGGCGACAACCCGATCTATCGTGATTTGTTGGATGTGGGCGGTGATTACGCGCTGCGGCTGCGTGGTGAGGATCACGCCTGGACGTCCGAGAGCGTTTCCAGCCTGCAACACGCCGTGCGCGGCAATTCAGCGGATCGCTACAAGGAATTCGCCAAGACCATCAACGATCAAAGCCGTCGTCTGCTGACGATCCGCGGGTTGTTGGAATTCAAACTAGCTGAACAGCCGATCCCGCTTGAGGAAGTTGAACCGGCGCATGAGATCGTGAAGCGCTTCGCGACGGGTGCGATGAGCCTTGGTTCCATCAGCCGGGAAGCGCATACCACGCTTGCCATTGCCATGAACCGCATCGGTGGCCGTTCCAATACCGGCGAGGGTGGTGAGGAAGCTGATCGCTTCACACCCATGCCAAATGGCGATTCCATGCGCTCCGCCATCAAGCAGGTGGCGTCCGGCCGCTTTGGCGTGACGGCGGAATATCTGGTCAATGCCGATGATATTCAGATCAAGATGGCGCAAGGGGCGAAGCCTGGTGAAGGCGGACAGCTTCCGGGCCATAAGGTGGACAAAAACATCGCCCGTGTGCGGCATTCGACGCCTGGCGTTGGTCTGATTTCTCCGCCGCCGCACCACGATATCTATTCGATCGAGGATTTGGCGCAGCTCATTCACGATCTGAAAAACGTGAACAAGCGTGCGCGGATTTCCGTGAAGCTCGTCTCAGAAGTGGGGGTTGGCACTGTCGCGGCCGGCGTTTCCAAGGCGCGGGCGGATCATGTGACGATTTCGGGCTATGAAGGCGGCACGGGCGCTTCGCCCTTGACCTCACTTACGCATGCGGGTTCGCCCTGGGAAATTGGGCTGGCTGAAACGCAGCAAACACTCGTGCTGAATGGGCTGCGTGGGCGCATTGCCGTGCAGGTGGATGGCGGCTTGCGCACTGGGCGCGATGTGGTGATTGGCGCGTTGCTCGGGGCGGATGAATTCGGCTTCGCCACGGCGCCCTTGATCGCGGCTGGCTGCATCATGATGCGCAAATGCCATTTGAACACCTGCCCGGTTGGCATCGCGACCCAAGACCCGGTGCTGCGCGCGCGCTTCACCGGCATGCCGGAACACGTGATCAATTACTTCTTCTTCGTTGCCGAAGAGATGCGGGAACTGATGGCTCAGCTTGGCTTCCGCACAGTAAGTGAGATGGTGGGCCGCGTGGATCGGCTGAATATGCGCCCCGCGATTGACCATTGGAAGGCGAAGGGCGTTGATCTTTCCCGCATTCTCTATCAGCCGAAGCTGGTGGAAGGGGCGGCGATCCATCAATGCGAGACCCAGGATCACGGGTTGGATCACATCCTGGATGTTGATCTGATCGCGGCCAGCAAGGATGCGCTGGAAAAGCAGCAGCCCGTGCGGATTGAACGGAGCATCATCAACCTCAATCGCACTACGGGCGCGATGCTGTCCGGTGAGGTAGCGCTGCGTTATGGCCATGCGGGCTTGCCTGAAGATACCATCAGCATTGCCTTCAAAGGCACGGCGGGCGGCAGCTTTGGGGCGTTCCTCGCGCGCGGCGTTTCGCTGGAATTGACCGGCGATGCGAATGACTATGTTGGCAAAGGGCTTTCCGGCGGGCGTATTTCGGTGAAGCCTCCCGCCGGTGTGAACCGTGATCCCTCGGCCAATATCATTGTGGGCAACACTGTTCTTTACGGGGCGATCGCCGGGGAAGCCTATTTCGAAGGTGTCGCCGGTGAGCGGTTTGCGGTGCGCAATTCCGGCGCGGTGACCGTGGCTGAAGGCTGCGGTGATCATGGCTGCGAATACATGACCGGCGGTGTGGTGGTGGTGCTGGGTGCGACGGGGCGGAATTTCGCTGCCGGCATGTCGGGCGGCATCGCCTATGTTTATGACATCAACGGCAATTTCCGCGACATGTGTAATACCAGTATTGTGGACCTTGAAGCGATCGGCCCGGCTGACGCCAGCGAAGACGGGCGGCCAAAGCAGCGCGCGCCATCCGCTTTCGACAATGGCATGGGCGATATGCTGCGCTTCGATGCGGAACGCCTGCGCATTTTGGTCGAACGCCATTTGCTGATGACCGCCAGTGCGCGTGCGCGGGCTTTGCTGGAAGATTGGGATGCGGCGCTGCCGCGCTTCGTGAAGGTGATGCCGCGGGATTACCGCCGCGCCTTGCTCGACCTGAAGGCCGAGCAAGCGGGTGGTCACGCGGTGGCGGCCGAATAAGCCGCGAGGAGGAATAGCGTTATGGGTAAGGCAACTGGCTTTCTTGAATTCGAACGCACCGAACGGGGCTATATCAAGCCGGAAGAGCGGCTGAAGAATTACAAGGAATATGTCACACCCCTGCCGGGGGCGGAGCTTGCGAAGCAGGCGGCGCGCTGCATGAATTGCGGCATTCCGTATTGCCATAATGGCTGCCCGGTGAACAACATGATCCCGGATTGGAATGATCTGGTCTATCGGGATCAGTGGCAGGCAGCGTTGGAAACACTGCATTCCACCAATAATTTCCCGGAATTTACCGGCCGCATTTGCCCCGCCCCGTGTGAGGCCAGCTGCACACTGAACATCACGGAAACACCGGTCACCATCAAATCCATCGAATGTGCGATTGTGGATCGCGGGTGGGAAGAAGGCTGGATCAAGCCACAAATCCCCACGCACAAAACCGGCAAGCGCGTGGCCGTTGTGGGCAGCGGCCCGGCAGGGCTGGCGGCGGCGCAGCAATTGGCGCGCGCGGGCCATGCGGTGACGCTGTTTGAAAAGCATGACCGCATCGGCGGTTTGCTCCGCTACGGCATTCCTGACTTCAAGATGGAAAAGCATCTCATTGACCGTCGCGTGGATCAGATGTCGGCCGAGGGCGTTGAATTCCGCACCGGCACGGAAGTGGGCAGCACACTTCCATTTGATGTGCTGCTGGCGGGCTATGATGCGGTGGTGATGACGGGCGGGGCGGAGTGGCCGCGCGAATTGGAAGTGGATGGCCGTAACCTTTCCGGCATCTACCCTGCCATGGATTACCTGACGCAGCAGAACAAGCGTGTGGCGGGCGATAGTGAAGACCGCGCCGCGCCGCGTGGCACGATTTCCGCCACCGGTAAGCATGTGGTGGTGATTGGTGGTGGCGATACGGGTGCGGATTGCATCGGCACCGCCGCGCGCCAAGGTGCGGCTTCCATCACGCAAATCGAAATCATGCCGAAGCCGCCGGAGCAGGAAAACAAGGGCCTCACCTGGCCGAATTGGCCGCATAAGCTCCGCACTGCGCCGGCGCATTATGAAGGCTGTGAGCGTGATTGGGCCGTGCTGACCAAGCAGGCGGTAGGTGAGAATGGCCGCGTGACCGCGCTTGACTGTGTGCGCGTGGAATGGGTGCATGAAGCTGGGCGCATGCAAATGCGTGAAGTAGCGGGCAGTGGCTTTCAGATGAAGGCTGATCTGGTGCTGCTGGCTATGGGCTTCGTAGGGCCGCGCCGTGCGGGGCTTTTGGAGACCTCCGGCGTTGCTTTGGATGCGCGCGGCAATGTGCAGGCGGATACGGAAGCCTATCAGACATCCGTGCCCAAAGTGTTTGCCGCGGGTGATATGCGGCGCGGGCAATCCCTGGTGGTTTGGGCCATTCGTGAAGGCCGGCAATGCGCGCGCGCGGTAGATGAATTCCTGATGGGAGCAAGCACGCTGCCGAGGTAGCGCGCTTCAGGGCTAGGCATAGGCGGCGCGATATTGCGCGTTTTGGCAGCATGTTTCGCCCGAACATAGGGTTTTCAGCGCATCAGGCGCAACTTCGCGGTTGCGCCTGCCAATCTCGGGCTTATGTGGGTTCCCAAGGCGGAAACCGCCGCTGCTCATAATCAACCAAGCCCGGGATGCATGAAATGAACCGTCGTAGCCTTTTGACCGCTGCCTCAACGCTGGCGCTGCCAACGCTGCTGCCTTCGGGAAGCTTTGCGCAAGCACCCTTTCCCAATCGCCCCATTCGCGTGGTCAGCCCCTTTTCGGCGGGCGGCACGTCGGATGGGGTGGTGCGTCTGCTCTCGCCTACGTTGGAACGTGTGTTGGGCCAGCCGGTGGTGCTGGATAATCGCCCCGGCGCGGGTGGTACGGTGGGCACGGCGCATATCGCGGGGGAACGCCCGGATGGTTATTCGCTGGTGCTGGCCAATGCCGGACCCATGGCCATTGCGCAAACGCTTTTCCCCAATCTGGCTTATGATGTGCGGCGCAGCTTTTCCTATGTGATGCTGGTGGGCGGTGCGCCCATGGTTGTTGGCGTGCGGCCCAATGGCCCCATTCAGAATATGGCGGATTACCTGGCCGCCGCCCGCGCGCGGCCCGAGGCCATGAGCTATGGCAGCGCGGGCATTGGTTCGGTCGGGCATCTTTCCGGCATGCTCTGGTCACGCGAAGCGGGTGTGCAGCTGTTGCACGTGCCCTTCCGCGGCGGTGGAGAGGCGGAACAGCAGGTATTGGGCGGCAGCCTTGGGTCGCTCTGGAATACGCTTGGCGCCCATGCCGGTAGTGTGCGTGGTGGTTCGCTGAAGGCCATCGCGGTCACGAGCGGAGAGCGCATGTCCACCTTCCCGGATGTGCCGACGATTGTGGAAGCGGGCTTCCCGGGTGCCACCGCCATCAATTGGTTTGTGCTGGCGGGCCCCGCTGGCATGCCAGAGGCTGTGGTGACGCGCATTCGTGAAGCCTTCACCACCGCTATCAATGAACCTGGCATGAAGGAACGCATCGCCGGGCTTGGTGTTCTGACCATGACTGACAATGGCCCGGCCGATGTGCAGGCCTTTGTCTCGCGTGAGGCGGAGCGTTGGGCGCCGGTGGTGCGCGCGAGTGGCGCGACGCCGGGGTAACTGTTGCGCGCTGCTGTAGCATGACCGCGCCGGGTGGATGCACGTGGCGCGGTGCAACCAGCCGTGAACTATTTCGGTATCCGGTGAAAGAAGATGAACCGGACACGCCGCCATACACGCGATGTTGATATCGAAGCATTAAGTTCTTCTGCGTATTTGGTGGCGTATGAATGCCGCCTTCCGATAAGGAGACTGAGATGCAGAAAATAGCCCCCATCGCTTGTGCCGTGTTTTGCGCCTTGGCCCTGCCTGTTTTGGCGCAGCAAAAATCCCCCGCGCGGCAGGCAACGCCTGATGTTGCGGCGCAGCCACGTTATGCCACGGTCAATCTACGCGCTGATTTTGCGCCTGACCCGCATGAAACCCGCGTGGAAGCGGGCGGGGACCGTCAGGTGCAAGGGCTTGGCACTGATTGCGCCGGCTGGATTGACTATGCGCGCCCCGATGTTGATTTGAATTATCAGGCCGGCAATTTGCCGCTTTATATCTCGGTCGTCGCACAGGCTGATACGACCCTGATCATCAATGATCCCTCGGGAAGGTGGCTTTGCAATGATGATATGGAGGGGCTGAACCCCGGCATCGTCATCCAGCGCCCTGCAACCGGGAATTACAATATCTGGATCGGCACGGTGGATCGCAGTCCGCCACAGCCCGCGACGCTCCGCATTTCTGAGGTGCCGCCAAGCCCCCGGAAATGATCCGCAGGTGGCGTCTATTTCTTCGCCACCTTTGCCTGGGCGGCGACGTGCGCTGCTACCGCGCCGCCGCCAAAACCTCCGCTGCCGCGCGCAGCAGCAGCCCATCGCGGCGCCAGAGCGCTTCCAGCACGCGAAAGTGATCCGCCTCCGGCACCGGGATCAGCGCACCGGGCGCTTGCGCCTCCGCCCGGTGGCGATGAAACACGCGGCTTTGACGGCGGAGTTCCGGCAATTCCCGCGCGCCATAAGCAATGGCGATGGGCTTTTGCACGACAGGCCGGCGGATTGGCGAATGAGCCGCAATTTCCTCGGGCGTCAGGTGCAGCTTGTCGTTCAGATTGGTGTCAGCGATTGGGGCCAATTCATAAATGCCGGACATGGCAAGCGCGCCCACCACCAAGCGGTGTTCCGCCGCCAGCGCAGCCAAATGCCCGCCCGCGGACCAGCCGGAAGCAATCACCTTGCCCGCCACACCATGCGCCGCGCCATGCGCGCCGAGCCAATCCAGCGCGGCGTGGATTTCGCCGACAATGCGCGTCATGGAAGCTTCAGGTGCCAGCGTATAGCCGCAAATCCCAACCGACCAGCCGGCGGCCAAGGCGCCTTCGGCCATAATGGCGAAATCCTCCCGCCGATTACGCTGCCAATAGCCGCCATGGATGAAGACAAGGCACGGCGCATCGGCGCGCGTGGCGGGGTAAAGGTCCCATTTCTCGCGTTCGCCACTGCCAAAGGGCAGATCAAGATGCCCGGTATGCTTGGCGCGAAACGCCTCAGACAGCGCATTGCGATTGGCGACCTGCGCGGCGCTATCCGCCACGCCGGCCAGATTGTCATAAGCCGCATCGCGCGCAGCCTGGGGCCAGCCGGCCCAGCCTTCGGCCAGAGCAAAGGGGCTTGTCATGGCTTGATCACTCCAATCGGGGCGCCAGCCACGAAGGCATTGATGGCAGCCACCGTGACTTCGTAATACGTGCGGTAATTCTGTTCCGTGACATAACCCAGATGCGGCGTCAGCACAGTGTTGGGTGCGCCCAGGATCGGGTGATCCGCGGGCAGCGGTTCAATGTCAAACACATCCAAGCCCGCACCCGCGATGCGCCCTTCCTGCAAGGCAGCAATTAGCGCTGCCTGTTCAATCAGCGGCCCGCGGCTCGTGTTCACGATGAAGGATGTTGGCTTCATCAGGGCAAGGTCAGGCGCGGTGATGGTGTTACGAGACCGATCTGACAGGATCAGATGCAACGTCACCACATCCGCCTCGCGCAGCAAGGTCGCCTTGTCCACGTGCGTCGCGCCAATCTCGGCCGCGCGTGCATCGGTCAGGTTGGTGGACCAGGCGATTACCTTCATGCCGAAGGCCTGGCCGATTTTGGCAACGCGCCCGCCAAGCTTGCCAAGGCCAATGACGCCAAGCGTTTTGCCTTCCAGCCCAAGGCCGATATGCGTCTGCCAGCGCCCGGCGCGCAGCGCTTCCTGCTGGCGCGGAATATCGCGGACCAGGGAAAGGATCAGCCCCCAAGTCAAATCCGCCGTTGGATCGCCCGAAGTGCCCGTGCCGCAAAACACCACGCCACGTTCAGCACAGGCAGCGGCATCAATCGAACGATTGCGCCCACCGGTTGTGATGATCAGCCGCAGATTGGGCAAGGCTTCGATCAAGGCACGCGGAAAGGGCGTTCTTTCGCGCATCGCGAGGATGGCATCAAAAGGCTTCAGCCGTTCGACCAACGCCGCGTGATCGGTAATGGTATCGCGGAGAACCGTGATCTCGAGCCCCTTCGGCAGCTTGTCCCAAGGGCCAAGGGACAGCGCCACACCCTGGTAATCATCCAGAATGGCAAGGCGCTTGAGCGGTGCAACGGACATAAGGTTTTCCTTGAAATTACGAAGGGTTCAGGGTGATGCGCTGAAGCGCAGCGCGTAGCGTATCAGGCAAGGGGCTCGGCGTTTTTTGTGTGGCGCGATCCACATAGACATGCACCAAATAGCCCTCGGCACTCGCCTCATCCTCATCATTGCGGAAGATGCCGACCTCATAACGGACCGAGGTGTTGCCGGCACGCGCGCAGCGCACACCGCAGGTGATGTCATCCGGAAAGGCAATGGGTGCGAAGTAGCGGCATTGCGTTTCCACGACCAGGCCAATCACCGGCGCGGTCGGGATATGCAAAAAGCCCGATGACGTCAGGAAGCGCGCCACCGCGCTATCTATCCAGGAATAATAGATGACGTTGTTGATGTGGCCATAGACGTCATTATCCATCCAACGCGTCGCTATGGGCACAAATATGGCGTAATCGGCGCGGCGGCCGCGTTGTTTGGTCATGCGCTGCCCCTAACGTCCAAGGGCGCGTGTGACAATCGCATTATCAACGCAATCGGCGAAGCTTGGCTCACGCGCAATCACGCCCGCACTTTTCATGGCGCCCCGCAACTGCGTGAAGGCGGCTTCGGGGAAATGCGGCGTCTCAGGCCACAGCCGCGCGGCCTGATAGCGGGCCAAGCCATGCGTCAGCTCCGCCAGGGTCACATCGGGGAAAAGCGGGGCGACACTTGCTGCGATTTCGGCGGCCGGTGCCGCATAGACAAAGGCCAAGGCATCGGCCAAGGCGCGTGTCATCGCTTCAAACTCCGCACCAAAGCGCTGGATATTCGCGGCTGTTGCGTAAAGCGCGGTATAGGCACTCGGCCCCCGATCAGACGCGCGGTGCCAAACCGCACCACCCTTGGCTTCCAGCCGTGTCGCGAAGGGTTCGAACATTTGCGCGACATCCAAGCGCCCTTCGGCCACAGCATCCGCGTTTTCCGCCATGGTCTTGTCGGTCACGCGCGCCAGGGCGTCAGGGTCCACGCCCGCCTGGCGCAAATCATCCTGCAAGCACCACCAGGGGGTCGGCACTTCCTTGACACTGCCGAAGCGGAGCTTGGGCAGATCCTGCAGGCTGAAGCCCGGATTGGGCCCGCGGCCGAGCAGCATGAAGGGATCGCGCATCACCACCGCGCAAAAGGACCGCAAGGGGCAGGTAGGATCGGCGGCGCGCATCATGATCATGCGCATCGGGCCGGACCAGGCGACATCAGCCTGATCCGAGAGAAGCGCCTCCGCCGCACGTGTCGGGTCGCCAGCCGTGGCGCGGGTCACGGTCACGCCATGGC
>JBIIGZ010000012.1:0-30304 GCA_044236185.1 Roseomonas sp.
CGGCACGGATGTGCAAACCGGCCAACAGCGCTTCACCTTTGGCATCCCTGAACTTTCCGATGGGGTTGGCTTTGTGTCCATCGCCATGGGCATGTTCGGTATTGCTGAGATCATCCTGAACCTGGAAAAGCCCGAAGCGCGCAGCGTCATGACCGGCAAGGTCGGCAGCCTGATGATGACGCGCGAAGAAGTAAGGCGCGCCATTCCTTCCGTGCTGCGCGGCACCACGGTGGGCAGTTTGCTTGGCATTCTGCCGGGTGGCGGCGCGGCGCTGGCATCCTTCGGTTCTTATATGATGGAACGGAAGATCTCCAAGGGACGGCATGAATTCGGCACTGGCGCCATTGAAGGTGTCGCGGGTCCGGAATCGGCCAATAATGCCGCATCGCAAACCTCCTTCATCCCGCTGCTGACACTTGGCATTCCCGCCAATGCGGTGATGGCGCTCATGGTAGGCGCGCTGATCATTCAGGGCATTCAGCCCGGTCCGCGCATGGTGGAAGCGCAGCCTGACCTGTTCTGGGGGCTGATTGCCTCCATGTGGTTGGGCAATCTGATGCTGCTGGTCATCAACCTGCCGATGATCGGGCTTTGGGTGAAGCTGCTGGCGATTCCCTATCGCCACATGTATCCCTCGATCCTGATCTTCTGCGCGATTGGCGTCTATTCGCTGCAGAATAACGTGTTCGATGTGTATCAGACCGTGTTCTTTGGCTTGTTCGGCTACCTCTGCTCCAAGCTGCGGCTGGAACCGGCGCCGATGCTGATCGGCTTCGTCTTGGGGCCGATGATGGAAGAACATCTGCGCCGCGCCATGCTGCTGTCGCGCGGTGACCCGATGGTGTTTGTCCAGCGCCCGATCAGCGCCACCATGCTGGCAATCGGCGCCATCGCGCTGATTGCGATGCTGCTGCCCAATATCCGCAAGGGCAAGGACAAGGCGCTGCAGGAATAGCGGCAGCCGCTACCCATTCAGGCCGGCCCTGGGCAAGCGGGGCCGGCTTTTTCTTTGCGTGTTTCTGCGGTAACCGAATGCCTGTTCTTTTGACACTTCAAGGACTTCAATCATGCCCCCGCTTTCCGCCCGCCTATCCCCGGCCTTGCAGGTAGTGACGGCCGCCGTGCAAAAGGCAGGGCGCCGACTGCTGCGCGATTTTGGGGAGGTCGAGCAGCTTCAGGTCAGCGTGAAGGGGCCATCCGATTTCGTCTCCACCGCCGATCTGCGCGCCGAACAGACCTTGCGTGAGGAGCTTTCCAAGGCCCGCCCCAACTTCGCCTTTCTGATGGAAGAATCGGGCGCTTCGGGTGGCGATGATTGGGAATGGCGCTGGGTCGTGGACCCCTTGGATGGCACCACCAATTTCCTCCATGGCATTCCTCATTGGGCGATCAGCGTGGGCGTTGAAAAACGCATCGCCGCCGACAAGACCGAGCTGGTGGCGGGCGTGGTCTATAACCCTGCCTCGGATGAGATGTTCTGGGCCGAAAAGGGCGTGGGCGCCTTCCTGAACGACAAGCGGCTCCGGGTTTCAGGTCGGAAGGACATGCGCGAAGCGCTGTTCGCGACCGGCATTCCCTTCGGCGGCGTGGCACGCAAGGCGGAATTCAGCGCCATACTCCATAAGCTGATGCCGCAAGTGGCCGGCGTCAGGCGCTTTGGCGCGGCGGCGCTCGACCTCGCCTGGGTGGCGGCGGGGCGCTATGATGGTTTCTGGGAATTGGGGCTGAAGCCCTGGGATATCGCCGCCGGCATTGTGCTGGTGCGCGAGGCCGGCGGCTTCGTGAGCGACCCGGACGGCAATGACCCCTACCCCTCCGGCATGGTGGTTTGCGGCAACCAGGCGCTGCAACCTAAGCTACGCGAGGTGGTGGCGGACGGCATCGCCGCCGTGAAGGCGCATCAGGCAGCGGGATGAAGCGGGGCGCGCCCAGTTTTAAGCGCCGATCAGGCTTGGCCGCTGGGTTCGCCCTACTGAGCCTGCCCGCACGGGCGCAAACGCCCGACCCAAGCCTGCCGCCGGACCCTGCCCCCGCCCCGCCACCGCCGGTGCAATTGACGCCTTTGCGCCCGCAAACACCGCAGCCCATGCCAGGCCCGCTTCAGGGCCTGCAAGCGCTGCCCCAGGGCGGGTTTCGGCTGCGCGTGACCGGCACAGACCTCACGCCGGCACAGGTCACCGCCGTGCAGGCTTTGGCCCGGACCCTGGCCGCGCTGCCGCAGGGCCGCATTACGGTGGAAGCCCAGGTGGCAGGACCGGCAGAGGATGTCTCAACCGCGCGCCGCCTGAGCCTTGCCCGCGCGCAGGCGGTGAAATCCGCGCTTATTGCCGGCGGGCTGACGCCAACCCGAATTGACCTCCGCCCGCTTGGCCGGCTTTCCGGCGCGCAGGATGCGGTGGACATCCTGCCCCCTGGCGTGGCAAGCCCGAATACGGAGGCAAGGCGCTCATGACCCAGCCCACAATCTATCTTTGGCGGATGGTGATTTTCCTGGCCGCGGTGGGTGGCATCGCCGCCATGCTGGCACCCGATCTGCTGCATGCCTTCCAGGCCAATCCGCTGCTGAATGGCGTGATCCTGGCCGTGCTGCTGTTTGGCATTGGCATGACCTTTAGTCAGGTGCTTTCGCTCCGGCGAGAAGTCGCTTGGGTGGATGGTTTCCGTGCGCCCAAGGATGGGCTTTCCGCACGCCAGCCGCGCCTATTGGCGCCGATGGTTTCCATGCTGTCGGGGCGGCGGAATGAACGCGTTTCGCTCTCGGCCTCTGCCATGCGGAGCGTGTTGGATGGGCTGCAATCGCGCCTTGATGAACGGCGCGAATTGTCGCGCTATGTCACCGGGCTGCTGATTTTCCTGGGGCTGCTTGGCACCTTCTGGGGCTTGCTGCTGACGATTGCTTCCATTGCTGATGTCATCGGCAATATGTCGGTTGGTTCCGGCGATTTGAATGTATTGTTCGAACAATTGAAGGCTGGCCTTGCCAAACCCTTGCAGGGCATGGGCACTGCCTTTTCCGCTTCCATGCTGGGCCTTGCGGGCGCGCTGGTGGTGGGGTTTTTGGACCTGACGGCAGGGCAGGCGCAAAACCGTTTCTTCAATGATCTGGAAGAATGGCTGGCCGGGCTGACGCGGCTTTCTTCCGGCATTCTGGGCCAGGAAGGTGAGGGCAGCGTGCCCGCCTATGTCCAAGCCTTGCTTGAGCAAACCGCAGAAAATCTTGAAACCCTGCAATCCACCATCGCGCGTGGTGAGGATGGCCGTGCCGCCACATCCCAGGCGCTGATGACGCTCACCGAACGCATGACCGTACTGACGGAACAGATGCGCGCGAACAATACGCTGATGCGCCGCATTGCCGATGCGCAGGATGGGCTGGCGCCGGCCATATCGCGGCTCGCGGAAAGCCAGGCCGATCGGGGTGAGGCGGAAGCGATGCGCGGGCATTTGCGCAACCTGGAAATCTATCTGGCGCGGTTGGTGGAAGAAGTGGCGCAGGGCCGCGCGCAATCCACCAATGACATCCGCAATGAGATCAAGATCCTGACCCGCACCATCGCCGCCATCGCGGAGGAACAACCGCGGTGAAAAATCAGGACGGTTGACGCGTAATGGCAGGGTCTTCCGAAAGGCGGCGCGGGCGCGGCGGGGGTCTGGATGCCTGGCCAGGCTATGTGGATGCGCTTTCCACCTTGCTTATGGTCATTATCTTTGTGCTGCTGGTCTTTGTGCTGGCGCAGGGCTTTCTTTCGGTCGCCCTCAGTTCCCGCGAACAGGCGGTGGATCAGCTCAATCGCCGGGTCGCGGAATTGGCGGATTTGCTTTCACTGGAAGCCGCTCAGGGTGAACAATTGCGCCAGCAATTGGGTAGGCTGAATGATGATGTGCGCAGCGCCGCCACCGCGCGCGATGCGGCCCTGCAATCCCTTGCGCTGATCCGCGAAGAACGTGACAGGCTGGCTGGCGAACGCGATGGTCTGCGTGGGGAACGCGAAAGGCTCGGCGCGCGCCTTTCGGACCTTGAATTGGCGGCGCGCAGTGCGGCAGATCGCGCGGGTGCGATGGAACGGCAATTGGCCGAGGCACTTTCGCGCGCCGAACGCACCGGCGGTGATGCGGCGCGACTGCAACGGGATTTGCGCGGCAGCCAGGCAGAGCTCTCCCAAGCGCGCGCCATGATCGAGGCGCTGCAGCGTGAGGCTCAGGCGCTTGATCGGCAAGTGCGGGTGGAACGCGAAACCGTGGAAGCGCGCCTTGCCGATCTGGCGCGGCTTTCCGAACAGATCCGGGCGCTGACGGCGCTCCGCGATGAATTGCAGCGCCGCAGCACGACTGAGGCGGACGGGCGCCAGCGCGCGGAGACTCGCGTGGCGGAACTTGATCGGGAACGCCGCAATGCTTTGGCGGAATTGGCGGCGGCACAAGCCACGCTTGAGGCGATGCGGCGGGAAGCGCAGGCGCTGGATCGGCAAGCGCGCGTAGAACGTGAAACCATCACGCAGCGGCTTGCGGAAATGGCACGGCTTTCGGAGCAAATCAGGGCACTGACGGCGCTGCGCGATGAATTGGAACGCCGCGCCGCACAGGAACAGCGCGGGCGCGAAAGGGCGGAAGCGGAAGCCGGCGAACGTGCGCGGCTTGCCGAAAGTGCCGCGGCACAAATTGCGCTGCTGACGCGCCAGACCGAGGCGTTGCGCGCGGAATTGGCGCGGCTTTCACGCGCACTTGATCTGGCGGAATCGGAAGGGCGGGATCGCAATGCGCAAATCGCGCTGCTCGGTCAGCGCTTGAATGCGGCTCTCGCGGCGCGGGTTGAGGAATTACAACGCTATCGCAGTGATTTCTTCGGCCGGCTAAGGGATGCGCTCGGCGAAAGGCCGGAAGTGCGTATTGTAGGCGACCGCTTCATCTTTCAGGGTGAGGTGCTTTTTGCGCCCGCGAGTGCGGAATTATCCGAAGCCGGCCTTAGGCAGGTGCGCGCTTTGGCTAGCGTGCTGGCCGAGGTGACACCGCTGATACCACCCGATGTCGCTTGGGTTTTACGCGTGGATGGCCATGCGGATCGTAACCCTATCCGCAGCGCGCGTTTTGCCAGTAATTGGGAACTAGCCGCCGCCCGCGCCATTGCCGTGGCCCAGATGCTGATTGCGGAAGGTTTGCCGGCCAATCGCGTGGCCGCGACCAGCTTTGGCGATGCGCAGCCGATTGATCAGGGCGATTCATCCCAGGCTTTGGCGCGCAATCGGCGCATTGAATTGCGGCTGACGGATCGGTAACGGCCTAGAGCAGATCACGTTCAGATGGAATCATCTGAACGTGTGAAGATGCTCGAAAAACGACGATGTAGAGCGGGTTGCGTGAACCCATGTGAACGCAACACGCTCTAGCGCTCGCTGTCAGTAAAGATTGGCCTTCATGCGCGCCGGTGCCGCCTGATCAAACGCCGCCGCATCCAGCGCGCCCTTCTTATGCGCGGAGATCAATTGCACCATGCTCGGCACCTCAGCCGGGCGAGCGTGGCCAGACCAAAGGGCTGAACGCATCAACGCCTTCGGGCATTGCATGAAGATTTCGCGGATTTTGATGATCAGCACAGTCGCCGGCTCCTTGCCCTGCGCCAGGCAGCGCGCACGCAATTCCGGGTTGGTTGAAATCGTGGCGGTTCCATGCAGGCGCAGCGTTTCATTCACGCCGGGAATCAGGAACAGCAGGGATACGCGATTGTCTTCCAGAATATCGCGCAACCCATCCAGCCGATTATTCCCCTTGCGGTCAGGCAGCAGCACATGTTGGTCATCCAGCACCTGGATAAAGCCAGGCGCATCACCGCGCGGCGTGATGTGATTGCCCCGCGCACCCTGCGTGCCGAGCAGCACAAAGGGGCAGGCGGCAATGAAGGCGCGCGTAGGCGCATCCAGCCTGTCAGTGGATTTATTCGCGGCAGTCTCTGAGACCTGATCATACAGGGCTTCAAGTTCCGCGATGGTGGTGATGGCGTGTTGGTCCATTGAGGCACCGTTGCAGAACACAGGGCCGCGCGCAAGAAAAGGGGAGTGGCGCCCTTGGGGCGGGTGCGCTTAAGCTTTGGCCTCCACCCTTGAAGGAGCCCCCGCCATGATCATTGATCTTCGCATCTATACCTGCCTGCCCAATAAGGTTGCTGATTTTGTCGCGCTTTATGAGAAGGAAGGTTGGGCGATCCAGAAAAAACACCTTGCCCGCTGCTATGGCTGGTTCACCACCATCGAAGGTGAGCTCAATACCATTGTCCATATGTGGGCCTATGATGATCAGGCGGATCGTGAACGCCGCCGCGCCGCCATGGCAGCAGACCCCGCCTGGGCCGCCTATCTCAAGAAAGTCGCGGATACCGGCGCGCTGGTGCAGATGCAGAATCGCATCGTGAAGCCGACCGCCTTCTTCGAAGCCTTTCAGGCCGCGCAAAAGGGCTGAAGCCAATGGCCGGGCCTTCGGTGCCGATCGAAGTTGATCCCGAAACCGGGATCTGGCGCACCGATGGGCTGCCAATGATCTATCTGCCGCGCCATTTCCTGGTGAATATCCAGAAAAGCGTGGAGGAAGCGATCGGCGCTGATCGCTTCCGCGGCATCATGTATGGCTCGGCTGATCTTTCCGCGCTGCAATGGTGCCGCACGGAAGCCAAGACGCATGGGCTGACACCGGTTGAGACCTTTCGCCATTATCTTAGAACGTGTCCCGTTCACCTTCGTTCACGAGACACGCTCTAAGCTTTTGTATGATCGTATTTTCCGAGTCGCCAAGTGTTTCCACTTGGCTTGAAAATGCTCAAACGCCTATCCCAGCGCGGCTATGGTCTGTTTGACATCGCCGCCGTCACGGTGCGCCATTCAGCCTATGCGCTGGCTTATGGGCAGGTGGCCCGGTCGGTCTGCTACATGTTTGAAGGCAGTTTTGGCGGGGCCATGCGGTTTGTCATGGAACAGGCAGGGCGGGCGGCTGAGCCCGCTTGCCGGGAAGTCGCCTGCGCTGCGCATGGCGCCAGCGAATGCCGCTTTGAACTCCGCTGCGATCCAGTGTGACAGACCAAATGCTAGACGATCCGCGCCTCAAACGGCGGCTGTAAATCCGGCGCGTCGAATTCCACCACCCAAAGATCAGGATCGCGCTGCACCTGCCGCGCGACATAGGCATCAGCCGTTTCCTGATCCACCGCGCCAGGGCCTGTCGCGCGCAGCCAGGCGGGCCTGCCCTCGGCGTCGCGGATTTGGCTGAGCACCTGCACGCCCGCACGCCCGCGCAGCACGCATAGGATGCCGCCGCTATCGGGGTCCCCCTTGCGCAGCACGGCAGCGGCCCGCCCGGCCATATCGGAAAGCCGGATCGCCATGGAAACCCAAATGCCGGCTTTTACTTTCGCGTCCATAACCGCGCTTCTGCCACTTCTTGCCCCTTGCCGGAAGCCGCGCGCCGCGCCATTCAGGGCGCCGCAAAGGGGTAGCTACCATGGCCGACCGGAAATTGACCGAAGCGCAACGCGCCTATGAAGCCAAACGCGCCGCCAAGGCGGGCATGAGCCTGGAGAAATGGCTGGCTGAGAAGGAAAAGCGCGCCGCCGCCGAAGCCAAGGCCGCCGCTGAGGCCACCAAGCCGCCGGCTGAGCCAAAAAAGCCGGGCTTCCTCGGCCGCTTACTCGAAAAGGCGCAAAAGCCGCTTTGAGAAGGGCGCGCGGGCTTGGACAGCGCTTCGCCCAGGCCTAAGCTTCCCTTCTGAACGGTATCAAACGCAGCATGAGCAAGATCATCTGGCGCGCCGAGGACGGCAGCGCAGAATTGCATCCAACCCTTGTCCCTTTGGCGGCTTCAGCACGCGTGGCGGAAACGCCTTGTGGTTCCGGCAGCATGGTTTGGCGCGTCTGGGGGGAAGGCGCGCCGCTGGTGCTATTGCATGGCGGTTCCGGTTCCTGGCGGCATTGGGCGCGCAATATCGGCCCACTTGGCGCGGGGCGCATGGTGATTGCGCCTGATCTGCCCGGGCTTGGCGATAGCGCCATGCCGGAAGGTGTCTCAACACCCGAAGGGGTCGCGGAAATCTTGGCGCGCGGGTTGGACCACATTCTGCCCGCCGGCAGCCGCTATGACCTGGCTGGGTTTTCCTTCGGCGCGCTCTGTTCCGGACATCTGGCCGCGCTGGATCAGGATAGGGTTCGCAGCCTGACTATCATTGGCGCTGGCGCGCTTGGCTTTCAGCGCAGCCCGACGCAATTGGTGAAGGTGCGCGCACTGGCCGGTGATGAACGGGTCGCTTCGCATCGGCATAACCTCGCTGAGTTGATGTTCGCCGATGCCAGCAAGATTGATGATGTGGCGCTGGCGATTCAGGAAGCCTCCACCCGCGGTGCGCGCTTCAAAAGCCGCGGCTTTGCCAGCACTGATTCGCTGAAACAGGCGCTGATGCGCGGACGCGGGCAACTCAACGCGATCTATGGCGAATGGGATGCGATTGTGCGGCCCAATGTGCAATGGCGGCTTGATCTGGTGCATGGGCTGCGCCCCGGTGCGCGGGCCCATGCCATTCCCGGCGCTGGCCATTGGGTGGCCTATGAAGCGGCCCACCAATTCAACGCCACGCTGCTGCGTTTTTTGACAGAACAGCCATGAATCAGAATCCTGTGGCACCTCGCCATGCGGTGCTGCGCGGCATGGCCTTCATTGCGATCGCTGGCCTGCTGTTCACGCTGCTGAACACGATCATGCGGCAAATGACCTATGAACTTGATCCCTTGCAGGTGCAGTTTCTGCGCTATCTGATGGGCATTGTGGTGATGCTGCCCTTCATGCTGCGTGGTGGCGTCATGGCCTGGATGCCGCATAATCTGCGCGGGCAAATCTGGCGCGGCCTGGTGCACACCCTTGGCCTGATTCTGTGGTTCATCGCTTTGCCGCATGTTGCCATGGCGGATATGACCGCCATGGGCTTTACCGGTCCGATTTTCATTATGGCCGGTGCAGTATTGTTTTTGGGCGAGCCCATGATCCGTGCGCGCTGGATTGCCGCCGGCATTGGCTTTATCGGCGTGCTGATTGTGGTGGCACCGGGCCTGCGCGGTGATGGCGGCTATTGGAATTTGGTGATGCTGGCAAGCACGCCCTTATTCGCCGCATCCTTCCTGATCACCAAGGCTCTCACGCGCCATGACAAGCCAGAGGTAATCGTTGCCTGGCAATCCATCATGGTTGCAGTTTTCACACTGCCCTTTGCGGTCGCGGTCTGGGCCTGGCCGAGTGCGGAGCAATGGGCTTGGTTTGTGCTGACCGGCATCCTCGGCAGTGTTGGCCATTGGTTTCTGACCGAAGCCTTCCGCCTTGCCGATATGTCGGCGACCCAGCCGGTAAAGTTTCTTGATCTGATCTGGGCCAGCCTGATGGGCTGGCTGGTCTTCAGCGAGGAACCGGCGCTGACAACCTATGCCGGCGCGCTGGTAATTTTTCTGGCCACCACCTGGATTGCGCGGCGGGAAGCGCAGCGCCGAAGCTGATTAGCCGAGCAAGAAGTCTCGCGCAGCATTGATGCGCGCCGCCAACCAGACACTGCCGCCCTGATCAGGATGCGCCGTTTTCATCAGGCGGCGATGGGCGGCCCTGATCGCCTCCTCATCCGCACCTTCCTCAAGCCCAAGAATATCCAAAGCTTCTTCCCGCGTCATCGCAGCGCTGCGCGGTTCGGCGGCGGGTTCAGTGCGCCAATCAGGATGGGCGCGATCGAGCCAGGCTTCCAGCAGCGCGACGGAGTCGACATCTGCGGCTTGGCATTCTTCCAACAGCGACAGAAGCTCCGGCAGGTCAAGGGTTGCCAGATCGCGCCCGGCGAATTGCCCTGCCTTCACACTGCCCGTCATGCGCCCGCTATCATGGTCAAGCGTCATGGTGAGGAAGGCAGTTTCCACGCTATTCGCCGCGCCGGTTTGCGATGCCGGGCCGCCAAAGCGCTTATTGGTGCGCCAACGCCGCGCCCATTGCAGCAACAAGGGCAGAAAGAAAGCCAGCGCAAAAATCGCCTGCTGCCCGCGCGCGGTGAAAAGCCCAAGCAGCAGGATCACCGCACCTATCGCGCCCAACATCACCGCGCCGAATTGCTTGACACGCACGACAGGCGCATTGGCGAAAGCGCGCAGCAGCAGGAAAAGCAAAAACAGCGCAATGGCGCCAAGGGCAAGCCAAGTCATGTGCCGGCTTTCGGCTTGGGCAATAGCCCCGCTACCTGCCGCGCCGCCGCCCCCGGTAGCCGCGCCAAGGCGCCCTGTCCGCCCGCCGCATATACCGCAATGGCGCGCAGCAGATCGCGCAATTGCCCAATCGCTGCCGAATCGAACGGCAGATAGGCACCGCCCGTCAGCCGCGCAATTTGCCGAAACACTGCCCCCGCCACGGGATCAGCGCCTTCGTGGAACATGAAAGCTTGCGTGCCGCGTAGCCCAAGCTCCCCTGCCGTGTGGCAAAGCGCATCGGCATCCTCTTCCACAGCATCGCCGATGAAAATCAGCGCCCTGATCCTTTCGTGTTTTGTCTCCGCCAGCGCGTGATCCAGCACGGCCTGGATTTGCGTCTTGCCACCCAGGCAGGAAACACCCGAAAGCCGTCGCGCCAAATCCGCCGCATTCTGCAAAAAGGGTGTCGCACGGAATTCGCCAAAGCCACGGTAATACGCAAGCGATAGCGCGAGCCCACCAATGCCCTGTGCCGCTTGTAACATCTCCGCCGTCAGCCCCGCCGCCTGATCCCAGGTACGTTCGCGTGAGGCAGTAGCATCAATGGCGAAGATCAGCCGCGCAACCGTTGCGGGCGCTGTCCGCAGCGCTGGCACACGGGCCGCCTGTTCCAGAAAGGCGGCCACGGCGGCGGATGGGGCACGCGGGGCTGGGGGTTTGCTCATGCGCGGGATGTGGGGGCGCAGCGCGTCAGATGAAAGCCACCCCACCGCTGCGCCAGACGTTCAGGCTTCCTCATCCCGCAGGATGCGCGCTGCCGCCAGCAACGCCTTTTCATAGCGCGCGCGTTCCTTGGCGGTTTTCTCGGCCGGCCAGGGGCGAAAGCCCTCACCAGTTTTGGGGCCAAGCTTGCCTTCTGCAACCAAGCGCGCGAGGCCGGGGCTCGGTTCCGGGCTATTGTTCAGCGAAGGATAAATGGTGCGGCCTGCTTCCAATTGCGTCTCCAGCCCCGCCAATTCCTTTTGCAGAATCGGCCCCGCCGCGACATAGCGAAAGCCAAAGGCGTAGCGCACGGCATTATCCACATCCTCAGCGGTGGCGAGGCCCTGATCAATCACCGAAAAGGCTTCGCGCATCAGCGCATGCTGGATGCGATTGGCGAGAAACCCCGGCACATCCTTGGCAACGCGAATGACCTTACGGCCAAGCCCGGCCATGATGTCAGCGAGTTTATCGCACACCGCCTGGTCCGTGTATTCGCCGCGCACAACCTCCACCCCTGGCACCAAATGTGCGGGCAGGAAGAAATGCAGGTTTGCGCAGCGGGCGCGGCCCGGCAGATCACCGGCGATATCCGTGATGCGATAACCCGATGCGTTGGAAGCGATGGGAATACCCGCCGGCACCAGCGCATCAAGCTCGGCAAATACCTTGCGCTTCAGATCGAGCCTTTCCGGCACGGCTTCAATCACCGCTTCGGCTGTGGCGTAATCCGGCGCCTTCATGTCATCCAAAAGCGTAAGGCCGGAAGCTGCGGCAGGGTTACCATCCAATTGGGTGATGGATTGTGCCACTCGCGCTTGGGCCGCCGGCCAGCGATCCCGCGCGGGTTCCACCGCGGTCACACGCCAACCGCCATTCAGGAAAATCGCCGCGATATCGCAGCCCATCAACCCCATGCCGAGGATGATGATATGGCGCGGGGCGGTCATGCCGCAGCCCTCGGCGTAATACCGCCTTGCGCCACGATGAAATCAGCGATTTCAGAAACCCCCTTCAGCACCTTCAGATTCGTGAAGATGAAGGGCCGCGCATTACGCATCTTGCGCGCATCGCGATCCATCACGGAAAGATCAGCGCCGACCAAAGGCGCCAGATCAATCTTGTTGATCACAAGCAAGTCGCTCCGCGTAATGCCCGGCCCGCCTTTGCGCGGAATCTTATCCCCCGCCGAGACATCAATCACGTAAATCGTGAGATCCGCCAATTCCGGGCTGAAAGTGGCGGCCAGATTATCGCCGCCGCTTTCAATGAAAAGGATTTCAAGCTTCGGGAATTTCACCGCCATATCATGCACGGCGGCAAGGTTGATGGAGGCATCTTCGCGGATCGCCGTATGCGGGCAGCCGCCAGTCTCAACCCCCGCGATGCGTTCCGGCACCAGCGCGCCCGAGCGCGTCAGAAATTCTGCATCTTCGCGCGTATAGATGTCATTCGTGATCACCGCGATATCGTAGTGGTCGCGCATGTGTTTACAAAGCCGATCCACCAGCGCGGTTTTGCCGGAACCCACCGGCCCACCAATGCCCACACGAAACGGGCCATTCTGCGAAGTGCTCATGATCTGAACAACCTTGTGTATTGCGTCTCATGACGCAGGGAGAAAACATCGAGCATCGGCGCCGCCGTGCCAAGCCGGGCCAAATCCGCGATCAATGCAACATCAGTCGCCGCGGCGACGGCAGGTTGCAAAGCGGCGATCGAAAGCTGGCCATCCGTCTGCCCCAGCGGCACCAGCCGCACACCGGCCGAGACCAAATTCGCCGCAAAGGCAGAAAGAAAGCCGAAGGCAGCATCGCGCACGCCGATGCCCTGTTCCGCCGCCGCCGCGCCGAAAGCGACCGCATGGGCAAGCTGGCGCGGATGGAGCGCAGCAAAGGCGGCAAAGCGTTGCGTGTGCCAGGCGGCCAGCGTCACGCCGGTAAATGCCGTGCCCTGCGCCTCCGCTTCCAAAGCGGTTTCTGCCGTGCCGCGCCAGGCAGCACCCAGCGCCGCGACCTCGTCCAATGCCGCATCATCGCCCTTCACCATGGCGCGATGCGCTGCCACCAGCAAAGCGCCATCCACGCGCCCAGCGCCACGCTGCAAAGCGGTGCTGACATAGGCGATCAGCCCATCGCGCTTCGTAATAGCGCCCGCTTCCACCGCCGCTTCCAAGCCGTGGCTATAGGTATAGGCGCCCACCGGATAGGCCGGCGAAAGCCAGGTCAGCAGCCGATACAGCGCCTGCTGCGTCGCAGCTTCCGGCGCTGTCTTCACGGCGCGGGGCTTGGTTTTAGTGATGGTGGTGATGATGGCCATCGCCGTGATCATGGTCATGATCGCCATCACCATGATGGTGATGATGCCCCGGATGGCGGTTGTGTTCGCCATAAGCGCCGCCTTCCGGATCGAAGGCCACTTCAACATGCTGCAATTGCGCGCCAAGCCCCTTCAGCATGGCTTCAATCACATGATCCTTGCGGATCAAGATGCGGCTACCATCAATCTGCGTCGGCAAATGCCGATTGCCCAAATGCCACGCCAAACGCGCAAGCCGTTCCGGCGTTTCTGCCGTAATTTCGATCAGCGGCTCCGGCGCGGCCTGCACCAGAATGACGCCGCCGCCTTCCAGTAGCAGCCCGTCGCCCTGGCGCAGCACGGTCGCTTCTTCCAGAGCCAGCAAAAACGCAAAACCATCTTCCGCGACATAGCGCTTGCGGCGACGGAAGCGATCATCGAAATCCAGCGTCACACGATGGCGCGCGGTGCGTTCCACCCAGCCGCCGGCGGGCAGAACTTGAATGGCGCGGGGGAGTGTTTCGGTCATGTCAGGCACACCTCAAAACATGAAGTAACGCTGCGCCATGGGCAGCACCTTGGCCGGTTCACACACCAGCAATACGCCATCGGCACGCACCTCATAAGTCTCGGGATCAACCTCAATCTTGGGGAGCGTCGCATTATGCACCATGCTGCGCTTGCTGATGCCGCCGCGGCAATTGCGTACCGCCACCAATTCGCGCGAAAGCCCGAAGCGGCCCGCAATATCCGCTTGCAGCGCAGCACCACTCACGAAGGTCACCGCGGATAGCAGACGAGAACGCCCATAGCTGCCGAACATGGGCCGGTAATGCACGGGTTGCGGCGTGGGGATGGACGCATTCGGGTCGCCCATCAGCGCCATGGCAATCGTGCCACCCTTCAACACCATATCCGGCTTCACACCGAAAAAGGCCGGTGTCCACATGACAAGATCAGCAATCTTGCCGACTTCCACGCTGCCGACATGATCAGACACACCCTGCGCAATGGCAGGGTTTATCGTGTATTTCGCGATATAGCGCTTGGCGCGCGCATTGTCGTTGTCGCCCTTTTCGTCCGGCAGGCGTCCACGCTGCACCTTCATCTTATGCGCGGTCTGCCAGGTGCGGATAATCACCTCACCCACGCGGCCCATCGCCTGGCTATCAGACGACATCATGCTGATGGCGCCGATATCATGCAGGATATCTTCGGCGGCGATGGTTTCCTTGCGGATGCGGCTTTCGGCAAAGGCCACATCTTCTGCAATGCGCGGATCGAGATGGTGGCAGACCATGAGCATATCCAAATGCTCATCTACCGTGTTCACCGTGTAAGGCATGGTGGGGTTGGTGGAAGAAGGCAGCACGCCCGCTTCACCGACAAGGCGCAGGATATCCGGCGCATGGCCGCCACCGGCACCTTCGGTATGAAAGGCCTGAATGGTGCGGCCACGAATGGCCTTGATGGTTTCCTCGACAAAACCGCTTTCATTCAGCGTGTCAGTATGGATGGCGATTTGGATATCCATCTCATCCGCGACGGAAAGGCAGTTATCAATCGCCTTGGGCGTCGTGCCCCAATCCTCATGCAGTTTCAGCCCGCAGGCGCCCGCGCGGATCTGTTCTTCCAACCCCGCCGGCAGCGCGGCATTGCCCTTGCCGAGGAAGCCAAGGTTCATCGGAAAACCTTCAGCGGCCTGCAGCATACGCTCCATATGCCAAGGCCCGGGCGTGCAGGTGGTGGCCAGCGTGCCATGCGCCGGGCCTGTGCCGCCGCCGAACATGGAGGTGATGCCAGACGCCAAAGCTTCTTCGATCTGCTGCGGGCAGATGAAATGGATATGCACATCAATCCCGCCCGCGGTCAGGATGCGCCCTTCACCGGCGATGATCTCCGTGCCCGGGCCGATGATGATGTCCACATTGGGTTGCGTATCCGGATTGCCTGCCTTGCCAATGGCAGCAATCCGCCCGCCGCGCAGGCCGATATCTGCTTTCACCACGCCCCAATGGTCCAGGATCAGCGCATTGGTGATCACGGTATCCATGGCACCTTGGGCGCGCGTGACCTGGGATTGGCCCATGCCATCGCGAATCACCTTGCCGCCGCCGAATTTCACTTCCTCACCATAGGTGGTCAGGTCGCGCTCAACCTCGATAAAAATTTCCGTATCGGCCAGGCGCACACGGTCGCCCACGGTTGGCCCATACATGCCGGCATAAGCGGCGCGAGAGATTTTCGTTGCCATGGGTCAGACCGCCCCTTCCGTTTCGCCGCGAAAACCGTGGATGATGCGCGCGCCTGCCATGGGTATCAGCCGCACCTTGCGTGTCTGCCCGGGTTCAAAGCGCACTGCCGTGCCGGCCGCGATATCCAGCCGGCAGCCGCGCGCCTTGGCACGATCAAAATCCAGCAACGGATTGGTTTCCGCGAAATGATAATGGCTGCCCACCTGCACCGGGCGGTCGCCCTTATTCGCCACCGAGATTTCCACTGCATCGCGCGTTGCGTTCAGCGTGATCTCGCCAGGGGCGGTGATGATTTCGCCGGGGATCATTTTCGGGCTCCCTTACGCGCTGGCTTCGCCTTTGGCTTCACGGGTTTCTTCGCAGCTTTTGCCTTGGGCTTAGCTTTGGCTTTTGGTGCGGCTTTCACCTTGGCCTTCGGGGCAGGCTTCGCCTTCGCGCTGGGCTTCTTCGCCACCGGCGCGCGGATTGGCTGATGCACCGTCACCAGCTTGGTGCCATCCGGGAAGGTTGCCTCCACCTGGATTTCATGGAGCATCTCGGCGATGCCTTCCATCACCTGATCGCGCGTCAGCACGGTGGCGCCATCGCGCATCAGCTCCGCCACGCTGCGCCCATCGCGCGCACCCTCCACCACGAAATCCGTGATCAGCGCCACGGATTCGGGGAAGTTCATTTTCAGGCCGCGTTCCAGGCGCCGTCGCGCCACGATCGCAGCCATGGAAATCATCAGCTTGTCTTTTTCACGCGGGGTCAGGTTCATGGCGTTGGGTTCCGCAATCGCTGTTCCATCATGGAAGTTTTTGCCTCATGTCGTCCACAGGCGCGGCAGGCGCGCCGGCAGGCCAAGCGCTGGGCGCAGCCGGCAAATCGCCGCCCCCAGCCCTTCGCGGACCTGAACGGCACCGCCGAGCCAGCGTGTGACCAAAAGCCCAGGCCGGACAAGGCTCGCCAGCGCGCCATCTTCGCGCAAAGCATCACGCAAATCGGGCTGCGCCAGGGGCCCGGCCAGTACCAGGCTGCCCAGCGCTTCGGCACCCGCAAAACCAAAGGGGTCGGCGAAATCGGCGGCGATGTCTTCCCCAAGGCTCAACCCATCCGCCCAAAGCAGCTTGCCGCCGCGCCGGATGCGCCAGGAATCCTGCAAAGCGCCCCGACGCCAGGTCTCCCCCCGCGCGGCGCGGCCAAAGACTAGCGCTTCGGCCATCAGCAGGGTTGCGTCCTCGGCGATATCGGCGTGCAGGCGGCGTTCAAGCCGCGCGGCCTCAAACAGGATGGTTTCCTGCGGAATCCATTCGAAAACCGCGCCGGGGCCGGCTTCAAGCGTCACGGAAATTTCGGTGACAGGGCCAAGGCTGCGATAGATTTTCTCAGCCGCCGGGGTGGAGAAACTGGCCCGCGCCCCGGCACCAAGGCTGAGCGCGATTTCTACCTTATCGCCGCCGGCCAGGCCACCCGCTGAATTCACCAGCGCGCAGATGGGTGCCTCATCAGCCTCGGGGTCGGGAAACAGGGCGCGCATGGGGGGCGATTGATAAAGGCCGCCGAGCACCGTGCGCCCTTCATGCAGATGGTAATCCAATTCCAACCGCCCGCGAGAGCGCTGATGGCTAGGCTGGGGCAGGGCAGCGGCATTCATGGCACGAGATTAACCACGCCCAGCGCTAGCCACCAAATGGCGCGGCTGAGGGCAAATTCTGCGCAAAATACAGGCAGAGAAACGGGCTGGACAGGCGCGCGCGCCGCGGCTTTGGTGGCGGGGATCAAACCGAAAGCCATCCAATGCGCCGCATCACCACCGAGCCCCTCACCGTCGAAGCCTTCGCCCCCTTTGGGGAGGTGCTGGAAAGCCCCGCAGCACCTGGCCGCGCTTACATAGACAAGATGTTGGAAAATCGCCGCGGCGGGGCGGCGCCCAGCCTTTCCTTTACACGCGCCTTGCCGAAATCAGCGCCTTTCGCCTCCACCACCATGGAAAGGCATGAATTTTCCTCACAATCCTTCATTCCCATGGAAGCGGGGCGCTGGCTTGTGTTGGTGGCGCCACATGGTGCGGATGGCAGGCCGGATATGGCAAAGGCACGCGCCTTTCTGGCGCGGCCTGATCAGGGGGTCACTTACGGCGCCAATGTCTGGCACCACCCTTCCACCGTCTTTGACCGTGAAGCACGCTTCGCGGTCTTCATGTGGAAGGATGGCACTTCAGCCGATGATGAATTTGTCGAGGTCGCCCCCTTCGAATTGCATCTCGGCTGAAGCCTTGCTCAGGTGCCTTGCGGCTGCTGGCCGCGGGTTTTCCAGAGCGAGACGAAAATCCCGCCCGCGATGATCGCCGCCGTCACACCCAGCGAAATGGCGGGGTCAAGCTTGCCGACCATCTGGTTCCAGAAGATCTTGCCGCCGATGAACACCAGCACCAAGGCCAGCGCATATTTCAGGTAGTGGAAGCGATGCACCATGGCCGCCAGCGCAAAATACAGCGCGCGCAGCCCCAGGATCGCCATGATATTCGCGGTATAGACAATGAAGGTATCGGTCGTGATGGCAAAGATGGCCGGCACGCTATCCACCGCGAAAATCAAATCGGCGATATTGATCACCGCCAGCGCCAGGAATAGCGGCGTGGCGAAGGCCAGCTTCTTGCCCGTAGCCGGATCCATCTGGCGGACGAAGAATTTTTGGCCATGGAGTTCATCCGTCACGCGCATGTGTTTCCGCATGAAGCGCACGATGGGGTTTTTGGAGATATCCTGCTCCCCTTCCGGCACCACCAGCATCTTGATGCCGGTCGCGATCAGGAAGGCGCCGAAGATATAAAGCACCCAGCTATATTGCTGCACCAGCGCCGCGCCCGCCGCAATCATGATGCCGCGCAGCACGATCACACCAATAATTCCCCATACCAGCGCGCGGTATTGATAGCGGGCCGGGATGGCGAAATAGCCAAAGATCAGGCTGATCACGAAGACATTATCGATGGACAGCGCCTTTTCGATGAAGAAGCCGGTGAAATAGGCAATGCCGGCATGGACCCCGTCCGAGGTCGTGATCTCCCCGATTTCATAAGCCCACCAGATGCCGGCGCCATAGAGCATGGCGAAGGCGATGTAGAAGGCGGAAAGCCACAAGCTTTGGGCCACGCCCATTTCCTTGTCCTTGCGATTCAGCACGCCAAGGTCAAAGGCCAGCAGCAGCACGACAATCAGCAGAAAGCCCTTCCACATCCAGAAGGGCTTGCCCATCCACTCAGAAACCAGGAAATCCATCCCCAAACCTCATCTCCTACGGCGCGGATCAGCCATAGGGGGCCGAGACCGCGCAGGGTTGCACGATCCGACATCACGGCAGCCGCCCAAGTCAGGACGGCCCCGCCAGAGGGGCCCGGATGAGAGGGGAGATTGTGAAAGCGGGAATGGTTTTCAACCCCCATTGCGGCAGGCCCCGCGAGAAACCATTTAGGGGTTTGTGCGGTAACCCCTTGGCTAATAGGTTGCCGCCATGTCATAGGGTCCGAAGAACCGCTCCGGCGGGACTTCCAACTGGGAATTGAGGCGTCGCAATGGGTTCCTTCAGCATCTGGCATTGGCTTGTTGTTCTGCTGGTCGTTCTGCTGCTTTTCGGCAGCGGCAAGATCAGTGGGCTGATGGGCGATCTGGCCAAGGGCATCAAATCCTTCAAGCAAAATATCAAGGAAGATCAGGCGGATGCCTCGATGGAGGCGCAGGCCCAAGGGCAGTCACAGCCGGCCGGCAGCATCCAGGGTCCGGCGGCGGCGTCTTCCACGGCGCAGACGGCCACTGCACAAACCACGCCGCCCCGCCCGGGCGCCTGACCTTCCCACCCCCGTTGAGGGGTGGGCACAATTTTGCCCCCGGCCGTGGCAGAACTGCCATAGGCTTGGGGCTTAGCTGACTGTTCAGGTAGCCGGGCCAGGGTTAGAAAACATCTGCCGCTTTCACCGCGTGGAGGGCCCGCGCCATGCTATCAACCTGGACTGTTGAAGATGGCCGCTGCCGCCTTCGCGAAGGCGCCATTTCGGACATCACCGCAGCCTTGCCCGAACCCGCCCGTGAATCCGCCGGCGAGGTGGCCTTGGCCGAAAACCTGCGCCGCGCAGTCTGGATTGACCTGCTGAACCCAACACCGGCGGAAGAACGCGCGGTACAGGATGCCCTTTCGCTCGAAATACCAACGCGGGAGGAAATGCAGGAAATCGAAAGTTCATCGCGTCTTTATCGCGAAGATGATGCCCTGTTCCTGACGGCCAATTTTCTCTACGGTGTTGATTCCGGCGATTACGGTTCCACCCCTATCAGCTTTGTCCTGACCAATAGCACGCTGGTGACCGTGCGCTACGCTACACCGCGCGCCTTCACCGTATTTGGCGCGCGCGCGCAACGCCATCCGACCCTGCTGCAATCACCCGATGCGGTGATGCTCCATTTGTTTGAACAGGTAGTGGATCGCCTGGCCGATATTCTGGAAAAAGTCGGCGCGGATATGGATAAGGCAAGCCAATCCACTTTCCGCACCTCCAAGGCGGATTTCAAGATGCATCGGCGCAATGACAAGCTGAAGGATGCGCTGTTTACCCTGGGGCAGGTTGGGGAAGTGACCACCCGCGCTTCTGAAACGCTGCTTGGCCTGTCACGTATCCTGACCTTTGTGGGTGCCGAAAAAGCAACTGCGGTGCGCAAGGAAAACCAGGCGCTGATCAAGACGCTAGTGCGCGATGTGCGATCCCTGGTGGAACACGCAAGCTTCCTCAATTCCAAGGCGCAATTCCTGCTGGATGCGGTACTTGGCGTGTTGAATGTGGAACAGAACGCCATCATCAAGACCTTCACCGTTGCATCCGTGGCGCTTATGCCGCCGACACTCATTGCGAGCATTTACGGGATGAATTTCGAATTCATGCCGGAACTGAAGCTGGCCCTTGGTTATCCCCTGGCACTTCTGCTGATGATCGTTTCAGCCATTCTGCCTATTCTCTACTTCCGGCGGAAAGGCTGGCTTTGAAAGACAAGGAAATCCTGATGTCGCAAGCAACACGTATCCCCGCTTCTGTCGCCACCTGCCGTTGGGGTGGCTTTGATGCTTCATTCGCCCCGGTTGCAAGCATTGCCTCGGGCGAGACAGTCATTCTGGAATGTGTCTCCGGCGGGCCGGAAGTGATGCCAGGGCCGGAAAAGGGCCTGCCGCTGCACCCCGCGATTTCGGAAATCCACACCAAACTCCCGCGGCTTGGCGCGCATATCATCACCGGCCCCGTGGAAGTGCGTGGTGCGGAGCCAGGCGATGCGCTGCGCGTGGATATTGAGAAGATCGAGCTCGGCGCGGATTGGGGTTTTTGCGGCTTTCGCCCGCTATTCGGCACGCTGCCGGAAGATTTCCCCTATCGCCGCACGCTGCATATTCCGGTGAACAAGCAGGCCATGACCTGCCGCCTGCCCTTCGGTCCGCAGGATGGCGGGCTTGATCTGCCACTCGCGCCATTCTTCGGCGTCATGGGTGTGGCGCCGCCGCCCGATTGGGGCATGGTGAACACCAAGGAACCGCGCGCCATTGGCGGCAATCTCGATAATAAGGAATTGACTGAAGGCACCACACTCTTCCTGCCCATCTTCAACAAGGGTGCCTTGTTTTCCGCCGGTGATGGCCATGGCGTGCAGGGCGATGGGGAGGTCTGCATCAATGCCCTTGAGATTTGCCTCACGGGGCATTTCAAGCTTTCCGTGGTGAAGGGCGGCGGCGCCAAGGACCCGGTGCTGAAATTCCCCCGTGCGGAGACCAAGACCCATTTCATCACCATGGGGATGAATGAGGATTTGGATCTGGCGATGAAGCAGGCGCTGCGCGAAATGATCGCCTTCATCTGTTCGCGGACCAATCTTTCGGATGCCGATGCCTATCAGTTTTGCTCGCTAGCGGTTGATTTCCGCGTGACGCAGACGGTCAATGGCGAAAAGGGCGTGCATGGCATGCTGAAGAAGGGGCTTTTGTTCTGATCAGTCGGGCGGGCGCCTTTGCCTGCCCCTTTCCTGGAAGGTTAGTAGGCACGCATGGCTTCCCACCCAACTGATCGCATCCCAGGGTTTTTTATCCTGGCGCCCCTGGCGGGAATTGGCGTGTGGCTCGGCATCGGCAAGGCCGGGCTTGAGCTTTTGGCGCTAGTCATGCTGGTGGTGCTGCTTTGCAATGTTGTCGCTGCGGTGCATCACGCTGAAGTTGTCGCGCTGCGCGTAGGGGAACCCTATGGCGGGCTGCTGCTGGCATTGTCAGTCACCGTAATCGAGGCTGGTTTGATCATTTCATTGATGCTCTCTGGCGAACCGAAGCCCACCCTGATGCGCGATACCATGATTGCAACGGTGGTTTTGGTACTGCATGGAATTGCTGGTCTTGCAATTTTGGTTGGTGGTATCATCCATCGGGAGAACCGATTTCGGGTTCCCGGGGCGAATGCGCTTCTGGCGGTGTTGATGCCATTGGCTGTTCTGGTGCTGGTGCTGCCTAATCATACGGTCTCGGCGCCGGGTCCTTTTCTGAGTAATGCTCAATTGGCCTATGTCGCATTCGTGTGCCTTGTGCTGTACGGGGCCTTTCTGTTTATCCAGACAAGTTGGCACAAGGACTACTTCCTGCCGGTGGAAAGCGCAGAAGGTGAAGCGCATGCACGCCCAAGCCTGCGCATTGCGTCGTACTCCTTCATTTTGCTCTGCGTTTCGCTTTTCTCCGTTGTCATGCTGGCCAAGGGCATTGCGCCGGCGCTGGAAGATGGCGTGGCACAGCTTGGCGCCCCGGCGGCGATTGTTGGTGTGATTGTTGCCGCCATCGTGCTGATGCCGGAAGCAGGCGCGGCCTTGAGGGCAGCTGCGAAAAACCGCATGCAGGCGGCAATCAATCTTTCGCTTGGTAGTGGTGTTGCCTGCATTGGCTTGACCCTGCCGGCAGTGGCTTTCGTCTCCTGGTGGTTTGATATGCCCCTAAGCCTTGGCATTTCGGCGAATAATTCCGTGATGCTTTTCCTGGGCTTTGCCGTGGCCATGCTGACCTATGGCACGGGACGGACCAATATCCTCTCAGGCATTATCCATCTGGTGCTGGCGGCGACTTTTGTGTTCACGATATTCGCGCCGTAAAGGGCAGCGCCAGCGCGCCAAGTCTTGCTTTGATAGCCCCGCCGCATGCTGGCCATTCTTGATAAAAATTTAGCTATCGCACACGGTACCGAGAGGTGAGGGCTGCGAAAGTACTGGTGTAGCGCGGCTCATTCCCGGCATGCCGCGCCGCAACTGGCCCGTCTTCGGGCGGGTCTTTGGGCTGGCTGGTTTAATCCGGCCGGCCCTATTTTTTTGCCGATTCTGCTTCCAGTAGGGAAAGCAAGCCTTCCAGTAATTGCGCAGGGGAGGGCGGGCAGCCCGGGATCAACAAATCCACCGGCAGCACGGCGCCGATACCATTTTCCACCGCATAGGAACCCTTGAATACCCCGCCATCCACGGCGCAATCGCCCACCGCGACCACCCAGCGTGGTTCGGGCGTGCTGGCAAGCGCGCGTTCCAAAGCCTCGCGCATGTTGAGACACGCAGGCCCCGTCACCAGCAGCACATCAGCGTGTTTTGGGGAAGCAACAAAGCGCAGGCCGAAGCGTTCCAGATCATAGGCGACATTCTGCAGCGCATTCACTTCCAATTCGCAGCCATTGCAGGAACCGCTATCCACTTCGCGAATGGCCAAGCTGCGGCCAAGTCTTGCACGGCTGGTGACCGCAAGCCTTTCACCAAGCGCCTGGATCGTCTCACGCGGGACAAGTGGTGCTTGATCCGTGAGTGGCTTTGCGAATAGCGCGCGGGCGAGCTTTGGCCACAGCATCACAAATCCACCCCGCTATAGGAACAATTGAAGGACTTATTACAGAGCGGAAAATCGGCGACGATGTTGTCTTCAATCGCCGCTTCCAGAAGTGGCCATTGCAGCCAGGAAGGATCACGCGGGAAAAGCGCGCGTATCAGCCCGCCATCATCAAGCACGATCCAATGCAGGCATTCGCCGCGAAAGCCTTCAATCATCGCCATGCCTTCGCCGGCGCGCACCGGCAAGGGCGCCATCAATTCACCCGATGACAGGCTGGCCAGGATTTGTCGGACCAGGGCAATGGACTGGCTGAGTTCCAGCACGCGGATCCTCACCCGCGCGTCCACATCGCCGGCGTCCAGCAGCGGTATATCAAAATGCAAATCCGTATAAGGCAGGTTTTGCGGCAGGCGGCGTGCATCGAAAGCGCGTCCCGAAGCGCGGCCCACATGACCGCCCGCGGCAAAGCCACGCGCCAGATCGGGCCGCAAGTATCCTGTTGTTACCACGCGATCCTGCAAACTGGCATGCGCCTCATAAATCTGCATGAGCGCTGGGATTTCCGCTTCCACCGCGTCAAGCGCGGCCAGAAGCGCCTCAGCCCCGCGTGGTGCAATATCGGGCGCGACACCGCCTGGCAGAACGCGGTCCATCATCAGCCGATGGCCGAAAGCGGCGGCAATGGCACGCAGCACGCCTTCACGCAGCAACCCGCAACGCGCATGGGGGAAGGCGAAGGCCGCATCATTGCAGACAAAGCCCCAATCATTCAAATGATTATGAATGCGTTCCAATTCCAGCATCAGGGCGCGCAAATGCAGCGCGCGTGGTGGTGGCGTGACACCAAGTGCTGCCTCCACCGCCGCCGAAAAGGCCCAGGAATGTGCCACCGTGGTATCGCCTGAAAGCCGCGCCGCATAACGCACCGCCGTGCGTGGTGAGGTACCAAGCATAAGCGAAAGCGTACCCTTATGCTTATAGCCAAGCCGTTGTTCCAACCGCACGACTACTTCTCCCTGAACGGAAAAGCGGAAATGTCCGGGTTCAATGATGCCGGCATGAATGGGGCCAACGGGGATTTGGTGAATGCCTTCCCCTTCGGTAGGCAGGAATTCCGGCTGCGGCGCTTCTCCCGCAAAGGGGATGGGTTTGGCGGCCAGCGGATGGCGCAGATTCCAGCGTCCGTGATCCAACCAGGGGCGCAAATCAACAGCGCCTTCAGCGTGATGGCCCCATAATTCGAGGATCATGCGTTCAAAGCGCACCGCACTGGGGCGCGCTGGGGAAAGTGCCGCGTAATTCCAGCCTGCCGCCGGGGTTGAAGCGAGCACGGCCTCATTGCTTGGTTCATGCAGGAAGCAGGCATGCACCTGCGTCGCATCGGCCCAAAGCCCTAGCAGCGCCAGATCAGGTTCCTGCTGCAAGGCTGCCGGCAATTGCCCCCAACCAGTGGGGGAAAGCAAAAACCGCTCATAGGGCTTTGCCCCTTGCGGATTGCCGCCGCGGATCAGGCTGGAAGCCGGGCCCATCATCCGACCATCCCCGCTGCTGCCTTGAGGAAACTGCTGAGGAGCGCGGGCATAGCAAGCCCGAGCACCAAGGCTGCCGTCAAATGGAGCCAAAGCGGCACGAGCACTGCAAGCCTATTGCTGGTTGGCGCCACATCAGGCGTTGCAGCGCCAAAGCAAAGCGTTTGCAGCGTATGGATCAGCGCTGTCATCGCCACCACCAGGCCAAGCGCAAGCGCCACAGCAAGCCAAGGCTGCGCGGCCATGGCGGCATTCAGCACGGCATATTCGGACGCAAACAAAAGGAAGGGCGGCAGCCCGGCAATGGCACCAATCGCCAAGGCAAGCCCCCAGCCAAGCCAAGGATCGCTTGCGACCAGCCCTGAAATATCCGCGAGTTTCTGGCTACCTTTTTGTTGCGCCGCGCGCCCAATACCGAAGAAGATCGCGCTTTTCACCAATGAATGGCCGATCATATGCAGTAGGCCGGCCAGCGTCGCCGCCGGGCCTCCAACACCAAAGGCAAAGGCGGCAATGCCCATATGTTCAATGGAACTCCAGCCGAAAAAACGCCTGGCATCACGCCGCCGCCAGAGGGCGAGTGATGCAAGCAATACGGAAGCCAGCCCCAGTGCCATCAGAAAGGGTCCAACCGCCAGCGTATCCGGATGCGCGCCAACAATCGCCTTGGCGCGCAGCACCGCGAGCATCGCGGCATTCAGTAAAAGCCCGGATAGGACTGCGGAGATCGCAATCGGGCCTTCCGCATGTGCATCAGGCAGCCAGGAATGCAGCGGCACCAACCCTGCCTTGGTGCCATAGCCCACCAGCAGGAAAACAAACGCCAAGTTCAGCGTATTCGCATCGCAGCGCGCCGCCACGCGCCGCAGCGCTGCCCATGAAAGCCCGCTCTCCGCATCCAGCAATGCCTGCGCGGCAGAATAGAGCAGGATGGTGCCAAACAAGGCCAGTGCAATGCCAAAGCCGCAAAGCATGAAGAATTTCCAAGCTGCTTCCATCGCCGCCGGTGTGCGATGCACCGCCACCATCAGCACGCTGGCAAGTGTGGCGATTTCAATCGCAACCCACAACACACCAAGATTATCCGACAGCAGCGCAAGGTATTGCGCGCCAAGAAACACCTGAAACGCGCCGTGATAGGCGCGGATGCGCCAATGATCGAACCCCTCATGCGCCAGCGTGGCCGCGGAGAAGATCGAGGTTGTCAAAGCGACAAAGGACGCCAGCAATACAAAGGGTAGGTTCAGCGCATCAATCCGTGTCCAGCCCTGTTCGCCATGCGGCAGGGTGAACAGCGCCAGCGCCAGCACAAAGGAAATGCCCGCGCAGCCGATATTCACTGCCGCCGCGACGCGGAGCTTTGGTAAGGCCAGCAGAACCAGCGCGCCCACCCAGGGGAAGAATACCATGATCCAGGGCAGCGGCATCATTCGCCTTCCCCCCTGTGCGTATCAAGGCTTTCTGTATCCAGGCTTTGGAAGCTCTCGCCCATTTGCAGTGCAAAAACACCTGCGATTACCGCCAGCATCAGTACCAAAGCCGCAGTGGAAAGTTCCATCACCAGCGGCATGCCGGCAACGCCCACCGCCGCCAGGATCAACCCGTTTTCCAGACTGAGCAGCCCGATCACCTGGCTGATCAGGTTGCGCCGCGTGATCATCATCAGGCCGCCCAGCAGCACAACGGAAAGCGCCAGCGCCAAATCTTCCCGCGCCAAGGCGCGTTGGCCGGCGGTGGCCGGCAATACCACCAGCATCGCAAAGCCTGCCAAGGCGACACCGGCAATCAATGAAGCGCCAATGCCGAGCGCAGGATCAACACCGCGCTGTAAATTGAAACGCCGAACCAGCCGATGTAGCGCATAGGGGATGAGCACCGCCTTGGCGCCAAAGGCAATCGCCGCTGTCACGTAAAGCCCTGCGGCGCCCTGGACATAGCCTTGCCAGGCGGCCGCCAGCGCCAGCAGCGCGCCCTGAGTTGCGAAGGCATTGATCACCGCCGAAATGCGTCGCTGATAGAGCAGCACGAAGGACAGCAGCAGCACTGCCCCACCCAGCAGATGCGCCAGATCATAGGGAAGCTGCCCGAAGCTCATGACAGCCCCGTCGAGACAAAGAGGAACACGGCACCCAGCAAGCCAAGCAGTAGCGCCGCGCCCAAAAACTCTGGCACGCGAAAGACGCGCATCTTGGCGATGGCGGATTCAAACACGGCCAGCGCCAAGGCAAGCGCCGCCATTTTCGCGATAAACACCAATAGCCCGATGATCCATGCGATTGGACCCACACCGGGCGCCGCCATCCCGAAGGGCAGAAACACCGCCGCCAGCAAGGCAAGCCAAAGCGTCAGGCGGAGCGATGCCTGAAAATCCCACAACGCCAAATGCCGGCCAGAGGATTCCAAAATCATCGCCTCATGCACCATGGTCAGTTCCAGATGTGTCGCTGGATTATCCACCGGGATGCGCGCATTCTCCGCCACCGCCACCGCCAGCAGCGCCACTGCGGCAAAGCCAAGCGACACACGAAGCCCAAGTGTGCCTTCCTGAAAAATGCCAATAATTACATCCAGATTCGTCGTGCCGGCCAGAATGGCGAAAATCAGCGCTGCCAGAACCAGGGCAGGTTCCGCCAGCGCCGCGAAGGCCATTTCGCGCGTCGCGCCCAAACCACCGAAGGACGTGCCAACATCCATCCCCGCGAGCGCCATGGCAAAGCGCCCCAGCGCCAAAAGCCCCGCAATCAGCAGCAAATCGGCGAAGGGGGCGAATAGCATGCCGCGCGCAAAACTCGGCACCAGCGCGGCTGCTAGCAATGCAGCGCCGACCGCGACATAAGGCGCCGCGCGTGAAATGATGGAGGCGTTTTCCGCCAGTACCGGGCGCTTCTTCAAAAGCTTCAATAGATCACGCCAGGGCTGCAAGGGATGCGGCCCGCGCCTTCCCATCAGCCGCGCCTTCAGCCAGCGCACACCCCCCGTCAGCACTGGCGCCAGCGCCAGGATCAGCGCCAGATGCAAAAGCTGTGTGACAAGGCTGGTGAAGATGCTCATGTCCGTTCAAGCCAAATCAACAAAGCCATCAACGCCAGCAGTACCGTAAAGCCAAGCCCCAGGCATTGCCTGAGCGAGAAATCACGCAAGCGTTCCGCAAGCGCCGCCAACCGATCACGCGCATGCGGCAAAGGCCCGGAAACAAGCGCCAGCACAGGATCATGAAATCCGGCTTCCAACCGCGCCGGCGCGGTATTGCCTGGGGGCGGCATTTCCACTGCCTCACGCGCTGCCAGCAGCGTCTTGCCCAGCATGCGGCGCAGTGGTTGCGCCATCCCGGCGGCTGAGACTTGCGTTGCGGGGTCACCAAAAGGCAGATGATGCGGCGGCGCGATGAAGCCGCAATCCCAGGCGGGGCCGCGCGCAATGCCCGGCGCCTGTCGCCGCGCGAACCACACAACGCCACCACCCAATATCAGCAACAGCACAAAGATGATCAGTGGCGCATAACCTGCGCCACCTTCCGCAACCGTCACCGTCACGCCACCAAGCGCGGAAAGCCCAGCACCCGCCCCAGTCAGCAGCCGCAACGCCGGCGCGGCAAGTTCCAGCAAGAAGCCGGGCGTCAGGCCGAAAATCACGGTCAGTACAGCAGGCAGGATCAGTGCGGCGCGCGCCACGCCAGAAAGCTCGGTCGCGCCCGCGGCGCGCGGGCTGCGCGGCCGGCCCAGAAACACCATGCCGTAAAAGCGCAGCATGGCCGCAGCAGATAGTGCTACTGCCAAAGCTGCCAAGGCAGTGGCGGCCGCCGCGCCAATCTGAAACGCCAAATCACCGACGCGCCAGGCGGCAATCAGCGCCTGCAACAACAACCATTCTGAGGCAAAGCCCGAAAGCGGCGGCAATGCCGCGGCAGCAGCAGCGCCAAGCAATACCAAGCCCGCCGTCCAAGGCATCGCATGGATCAAACCACCCAACCGATCCATGCGCCGCGATGCCGCGCCATGCAGAACCTCACCCGCGCCGAGAAACAGCAGCGTCTTGAACATGGCGTGGTTCAGCGCATGCAGTAGCGCCGCACCGGCGGCAACGGCCGCCAGCGCGCCCAAATCCGCCGCGCGAAAGGCCAGCGCCAAGCCAAGCCCCAAGGTAATCAGCCCGATATTCTCGATGGTGGAACAGGCCAGCAGCGTTTTGGTGTCTTCCTCCAAGGCAGCCCGCAACGCCCCCATGATGGCCGAGGCAAGCCCCAGCGCCATCAGCACCGCACCCCAGAACAGAGGCTGCGCCGGGCCGGCCAGGTCAAACACCACGCGGGCCAGCACATAAAGCGCCACCTTGGTCATGGCGGCTGACATCAGCGCACTGACATGGCTGGGTGCCGCGGGATGCGCCAAGGGCAGCCAGACATGCAGCGGCACGAGGCCCGCCTTTGATCCCGCGCCGATCAGCGCCAGCACCAATATTGCGAACGCACGCAACCCATCCGGCGGTGCGGCACGCAAGGCAGCGAAACCCGCACCCGCCGAAGCGCCGGCCGCCAGCAAGCCAAAGCACAGGATCAGCGCCGCGCCCCCCAAGGCCGCAAAGCCCAGATAAAGCCGTGCCGCGCGGCGATTTTCCGCCTGTTCATGTTCATGCGCGACCAAGACCCATGACGCGAAGGACATGAGTTCAAACCCGAGCACCAGCGTGAAGCCATCAGCGGCGAGCAAGGTCAGCGCCATACCGGCGAGAAACAGCGGATAGGGCACCAATCGCCGGGCTGCCTCAGGCCCCTTCACATGGCCGAAGGCGAAGGCGGAAGCAGCAATACCGCAAAGGCCAAGGATCAGCAGGAACCAGGCAGAAAGCGGATCGAGCGCAAGCCGCATTGCCCCCCAGGGCGGACCGAAGGGCAGCGCCAAGGCTTCAGGGGCAGAAACCAGCCCGGCGAATCCTCCCGCCGCAAAAACCAGGGAGACCAGCGCCGCACCCGCGTAAACCACTCTCACGCCAAGCGCCGCCCGCGCCAGCAAGGGCGCCGCCAGCGACAGCAGCGCGAGCGCCGCTAAAGTGAGGGCGAGGGCGATCAGCACGGTTTGGAATCGCTGCCTTGCATAAGTGAAGGCTAGTGCAGTTTGCCCTTTGGGGGAATCACCGGGGCAGCAAGTATTTCAAAGCATCGCCAAGGGCCGCTTGCGCCGTGGCGGCGGGAAGGCTTCGTCCAGCGCCGCAATATCCTCGGCGCTCAGCACAATCTCTTGCGCCGCCGCGTTCTCTCGCACATGGGCAAGCTTGGCGGCTTTGGGGATGCTCACCACGCCGGGCTGGCGAAGCGTCCAGGCAATGGCGATTTGCGCGGGGCTTTTGCCGTGGCGCGCTGCAACTGCCGCAAGTGCCGGGTTGCGCAGCATCCGCCCACCCTGCCCCACCGGCGAATAGGCCATCAC
>JBIIGZ010000144.1:0-8866 GCA_044236185.1 Roseomonas sp.
ATCCAGATGCGGCGCCAATTCCATCATATCCACCGCCAATTCGATATCCATATTGCCCTTGATCCGGCGCCGCCCGGTCGGGTCCGCCTGTTCCTTTGCGGGCTTGGTCACGACGCGCCAGCCATTATAGGCGAGCCAATCGGTCAGCGGGCGAAGCGGGGAGTAATCCTCTGTCTCGATCAGGGCGGTATAGTAGCAGGCGCGCACCAGATAGGTGGAGCCGCCGAAAAACCGCAGCATGGCGGCGAAATCAACCTCGAACCCCAGGGCCCTTGTGGCGTAATACAGGTTGGCGCCATCAACGAAAAGACCAACGCGTTCCAGGCCAGCCTGGCGCCGAGCAACATGAGCAGACATCAAATGATCCTCAATGGTTTGAAATCAGCGATCAAATACGGAAAGTTTTGTTACACCAAAAAAGCGACGCTGTCATGTCCGGTATCCTGATAGCCATTGGCGCCAACCTGCCGGCGGGTGATGGGGCGCCGCCGCTGGAAAGCTGCAAGGCAGCGCTGGCAGCGCTTGCTGCCCTGCCGGGGCTCAGCCTGGTGGCAGCGTCCCGTTGGTGGGAAAGCGCGCCGATCCCGCCCAACCCAGCCGCGCCGCGCTACGTGAATGGGGTCGCGCTGTTGGAAGGCGCAGCTGAGCCTGCGGGCTTGCTCGCCGCCTTGCAAGCCATTGAAAACGCTGCCGGACGTACCCGGCCCTACCTTAATGCGCCGCGCGTGCTTGATCTGGACATCATTGATCTGGATGGGCTGGTGCGGGATGCGCCGGACCCGGTGCTGCCCCATCCGCGTGCCCATCTGCGCGGCTTTGTTTTGTATCCCCTGGCCGAGGTCGCGCCGGATTGGGTGCATCCGCGCCTCAAGCAACCCGTCGCCGCGCTGATCGCGGCCCTGCCGGCGCAGGATCTGCGGCCGCTTGCGGCCAGCTGATGCCCCAGGCGCTTGAAATCCTTGCAAAGCAGCGCCGGGGCGACTATTTGATCTCTAGAACCGGTCCAGCCGGGCGCCCGGCCCCCGCCGCGCGCCCCTTTTGTCTTTGGAGCCCTCATGGCGCGCGTTACCGTTGAAGATTGCATCGAAAAAATCCCGAATCGCTTTGAACTCGTGCTGATGGCCGCGCAGCGCGCGCGCAATATCAGCCGGGGTGAGCAGATCGCGGTGGATCGCGACAATGACAAGAACCCGGTCGTGGCGCTGCGTGAAATCGCCGAGGAAAAGGCTGATCTTCCGGCGCTGGAAGCTGATTTGATCAAGTCCTTGCAGCGCGCGCCGGAGCCGGAGCCCGCCGAGGAAGAAGTGATCGACCTGATTGCCACGGATGAGAACATCTTTGGCATCATGGATGTGCAGGAAGAAGCCCTGCCGGACGCCGGCGCCGAAGACATGGCGCCGGATGATCTGGAAGCCGCCATCGCCGCCGAGCTTGGCGGCAAACGATAGGAATGCCGATGGGGCGAAGCAACAGCACCCGCTTCCCCCCGGATTTTCCCCGCGCGCCTGAAGGTCTGGCCGCGGGGCGCGCCTTTTCGCCCGGCGCCGAACTCGCTTCCCATGTTCTTGCCTATGATCCGCGCGCTGATGGGGCGTTGATCACCTCGGCCTATGACATGGCCGCCGAAGCCCATGCGCCACAAAAGCGCGATGATGGGCAGCCCTATATCGTGCATCCCTTGGCGGTGGCCGAAATCCTGGCCGGCTATCGGCTTGATCCCGGTTCCATCATCACCGCGCTTTTGCATGACACGGTTGAAGATACGCCGCTCAAGCTTGGCGATATTGAAAGCCGCTTCGGCAAGGAAGTGGCGCGGCTGGTGGATGGCGTCACCAAGCTGACGCGGCTTGAACTGCAATCCGAACGCACCAAACAGGCCGAGAATTTCCGTAAACTTGTGCTGGCGATGAGCGAGGATATCCGCGTGCTGCTGATCAAGCTCGCGGATCGGCTGCATAATATGCGCACCATTTCCGGCATGCCGCAGCCGGAACGCCGCCGCAAGCAGGCGCGCGAAACCTTGGAAATCTATGCCCCATTGGCCGAGCGCATCGGCATGGATGCGCTGAAGACGGAGTTGGAGACCCTTTCCTTCCGCGAAATGAATGCGGAAGCCTGGCAGACCATAGCCGCGCGGCTGACCTATCTGCGCGGCCAGGGTGCGGATTTGATTGCGGAGATTGAGACGGATCTGCGTCGCGTGCTTGCCGATGCCGGTGTGACGGTGGTGGATATTCAGGGGCGGGAGAAATCGCCCTATTCCATCTGGCTCAAGATGCAGAAGAAGAATGTCGCTTTTGAGCAATTATCCGACATCATGGCCTTTCGTATCATCGTGCCGGAAAAGGGTGATTGCTACGCGGCACTTGGCGCCATTCATTCCGCCTATCGCGTGGTGCCGGGCCGCTTCAAGGATTGGATTTCAACGCCGAAAACCAATGGCTATCAAAGCCTGCATACGGGCGTGACCGTGCCTGAGCGGCGCAATGCCAAGATTGAAGTGCAAATCCGCACCAAGGAAATGCATGAGATCGCGGAAAATGGCGTCGCCGCGCATTGGAGCTACAAGCAAGGCCCCGGTTCTTCGCGCGATCAGAAGCGCTATCCTTGGGTGCGCGACCTGTTGGAAATTCTGGAAAACGCCGCTGAGCCGCAGGAATTTCTGGAACACACCAAGCTTGAATTGCATCGTGACCGTGTGTTCTGCTTCACGCCCAAGGGCGATCTGATCGAATTGCCGCGCGGTGCCACGCCCGTTGACTTCGCCTATGAGGTGCATAGCCAGGTCGGCGATACCACTGTTGGCGCCAAGGTGAATGGCAAGATCGTGCCGCTGCGCCATGTGCTCGAAAATGGCGATCAGGTGGAAATCATCACCGCGCGCGGCGGTACGCCCAATCCGGGGTGGGAGCGTTTTGTTGTCACCGGCAAGGCGCGCGCGCGCATTCGCCGGGTCAATCACGCGCGGCAGCGTTCGGAACAGCGCGAAGAAGGGCGCAGCGCCATTGCCAAGGCGTTTCGCGCCGCGGGGCTCGATTTTTCGGAGAAGCTTGCCGAACCGGCCGTCAAGCCGCTGAAGCAAGTGGATTTTGAGGCGATGTGCATTGCGGTCGCCACCGGCAACCTGACGCCGCGCGATGTGTTGCATGCCGCCGTGCCGGAATTGCGCGCCGCACCACGCGGGGCGGACCCGCTGCCCCTTGCGCGGCCACGCGGGCGGCTGGGTGCCGGGCCAACCCTCATGCCGGGCAAGGCGGAACGGCAATCATCGGCCAAGCGTGATGCGGCGCTTGGGCTGCGCGGCCTGGTGACGGGCATGGCCGTCAGCTTTGCCGGCTGCTGCCATCCGCTGCCTGGGGATCGGATTTTGGGCATTGTCACCACTGGGCGCGGGGTTACGATCCATCGGCAGGATTGCCACGGCTTGCAGGCTTTTGCCGCCACGCCCGAGCGCTTCATTGATGTGGATTGGGATTATGATGGCGCGACCAAGGGCACCCATGTGGCGCGGGTAGAGCTGGTCGCGGAAAACCGCCCGGATGCCTTGGCAGGGGTGACCACCGCCATCGCGCGGCAGGAAGGGGCGGTGAATAGCCTTCGCATCACCAACCGGGCCGAGGAGTGGTGCGAAGTGCTGGTGGATGTGGAAGTGCGCGATATTTCCCACCTGACTGCGGTTCTGGCAGCGCTGCGTGCCTGCCCCGGCATCACCCAGGTGGAACGCGGCAAGGGATAGGGCAGCGCATGATTATCGGCATCGGGTCGGATATCCTGGATATCCGGCGCATTGAGCGCACCATTGAACGCCATGGCGACCGTTTTCTGGAGCGTATTTTTACCTCGGCAGAGCGTGCCAAGGCGGAAAAGCGCACCGAACGCATTCGTGCCGCCACCTATGCCAAGCGCTTTGCCGCGAAGGAAGCCGCTTCCAAGGCGCTGGGCACTGGCTTTCGCGCGGGCGTGTTCTGGCGCGATCTGGGGGTGGTGAATTTGCCATCCGGCCAGCCGACGCTCCGCCTGACCGGGGGGGCTGCGGAACGGCTGAAGGCCATTACGCCGGCCGGGCATGGCGCTGTGATTGCGCTCACCATGACCGATGAATTTCCCTATGCCCAGGCGATGGTGGTGATCACCGCCGTGCCGCTTCCTTGACAGGGCGCGCTGCGCCGCTATGCCCTGCCCTGCCCCAGCATCGTCGCCGGGGTTTTGTTGCGCCATCTAGGCGATATTTTTGGAACTGACATGGCCTCGAAGAACTCCGGCGGCTGGCTGGAAAGCGTAAAAACCATTGTCTATGCCGCCGCGATTGCGATTGGCATTCGCACTGTCGCGTTTGAGCCCTTCAATATTCCTTCCGGGTCCATGATCCCTTCACTGCAAGTCGGGGATTATCTTTTCGTCTCCAAATACTCCTATGGCTATTCGCGCCATTCCATGCCCTTCAGCCCGCCGCTTTTTGAGGGACGGATTTTCGCCTCTCCACCCAAGCGCGGTGATGTTGCGGTGTTCAAGCTGCCGCGTGATGGCAGCACGGATTACATCAAGCGCATCATTGGCCTACCGGGGGATCGCGTGCAGATGCGCGGTGGTGTCCTCCATTTGAATGGCGCGCCGGTGCGGCGCGAATTGCTTGGCCCCTATACGGTGGAAGGCGATGGGCCGCGCATCACGGTGCGGCGCTTCCGCGAATTCCTGCCCGCGATTGATGGCGCGCCGGGTGTGGCGCATGACATTCTGGAAGCATCGGATGATGCGCCGCTCGACAATACACCGGAATTCCGCGTGCCGCCGGGGCATGTTTTCGCCATGGGCGATAATCGCGACAATAGCCTTGATAGCCGCGCGATGAATGCGGTGGGCTTCATTCCGATTGAAAACCTGGTTGGGCGTGCGGAGATCATTTTCTTTTCCGTGGATGGTTCGGCTGCCTGGTGGCAGGTGTGGAATTGGCCCTTTGCCATTCGCTGGTCTCGGCTATTCAGCACGGTCAAGTGATGCGTCTAGACAAAGCATGAGTGCTGATCTGGAAGCACGACTGGGCCATCATTTTGCTCGCCCGGAATTGCTGACGCGTGCGCTGACCCATAGCACCGACGCCGAAAGTCGCGGTGAGGGTTTGCTTTCCAATGAGCGTTTGGAATTCGTGGGCGACCGCGTGCTGGGGCTTTGCATCGCCGAATGGCTGGCAGAACGCTTTCCGGATGAGCGTGAGGGCGATTTGGCCAAGCGGCTTTCCGTGCTGGTCGCAGCCGATACGCTTTGCAAGGTGGCCGAGGAATTGGGGCTGGGTGCGGATTTGCGCATGCCCGCGCGGTATCGCGCGACGGGGCTGATGGGGCCGCGCAATCTGCTTTCTGATGCTTTTGAAGCGGTGCTGGGTGCGATTTATCTGGATGGCGGCCTCGCCCCCGCGCGCGCCTTGGTGCGGCGCTGCTTTGCCGGGTTGATGGAGGCGGATTTGCGCCCGCCGACTTCAGCCAAAAATCGCCTGCAGGAATGGACTCTGGGCCGAGGTTTGGGCTTGCCAGCCTATGGGCTGGTGCAATCGAGCGGCCCGGCCCATGCGCCGCGCTTTGTCATCAGCGTGCTGGCGGCGGGGCGGGAAGCACAGGGTGAGGGCGACAGCAAACGCGCCGCCGAACAGGCAGCGGCGGAAGCCTGGTTGAAGGGTTTGGAAACATGACAACGCGTTGCGGGTTGATTGCCATTCTGGGCGCGCCCAATGCCGGCAAATCTACGCTGGTGAATCGGCTTGCCGGCAGCAAGGTGACGATTGTCTCACCGAAGCCGCAGACAACGCGCTTTCGGGTACGCGCCGTGGTGATGCGCGGCGAAAGCCAATTGGTGTTGGTGGATACGCCTGGCATTTTCACGCCGCGCCGGCGGTTGGATCGCGCGATGGTGGCCGCTGCCTGGGGTGGCGCGCAGGATGCTGATATCTCTCTGCTGATTGTGGATGCGCGTGCCGGGCTGACTGAGCCCTTGCGCGGCATTATCGAAAAACTCGGCAAGACGCGCCGGCCCATTTGGTTGGTGTTGAACAAGACCGATCTGATCCCGCGCGAGCAATTGCTGCCGCTGACCGCGGAATTGCACAAGCTGCTGCCCTTCGCCGAGACCTTCATGATCTCCGCCGAAAAGGGCGAAGGGCTTGATCGGCTGCTGGATCGGCTGGCGGAAGCTATCCCGCCCGGGCCTTATCTTTTCCCGGAAGATGATCTGACCGATTTGCCGAACCGCATGCTGGCGGCGGAGATTGTGCGCGAACAAATCCTGCGCCAGACGCATCAGGAAGTGCCGCATCATGCTTCGGTTGAAACCGAAACCTGGACGGAAAAGCCCGATGGGTCGGTGCGCATTGATTGCACCATCTACATCGCCCGCGCGACGCAAAAGGCGATCCTGATTGGCGATAAGGGCAGCCGCATTCGTGAGATTGGGCGGCTCGCGCGGATGGAACTGATAAAGCTTTTGGAACGCCCAGTGCATCTTTTCCTGAATGTGAAGGAAAAGCCCGATTGGGATGAAACCGCCGCGCGCATCCGCGCCATTGGGCTTGAGGATGCCGGTTAAGCCCCGCCTGCCATGAGCATTGAATGGCAGGCCCCGGCGGTGGTGCTTGATCTCCGCCCACATGGTGAAGGCGGCGCGGTGGTAACGGTGCTGACCGAAGCGCATGGCCGCCATGCGGGGCTAGTGAAGGGTGGCGGTTCTCGCGCCCAGGCGGGGTTATGGCTGCCGGGCAATTTGATTGAGGCGCGCTGGGTCGCAAGGCTTTCCGATCAATTGGGCAGCCTGAGTGGCGAATTGGTCCATCCGGCGGCCGCACTTGCCATGGATGAACCGCTGGCGCTGGCGCTGCTATCTTCCGCCTGCGCCATTGCCGCCGATGCCCTGCCGGAACGCGAAGCCCATCCGCGCGCCTTTGCCGGGCTGGTTTCCCTGATTGGGCATTTGGCCGGCGGCGCTGAGGGTGTGGTCGCGGATTATGTGCGCTTTGAAGCACTAATCCTGGCCGAGCTTGGCTATGGGCTGGATCTGGCACGTTGCGCTGTGACGGGGGTGCATGAGGGGCTGACCCATGTCTCCCCGCGCACAGGCCGCGCCGTCAGCGCCGGCGCGGCGGCGCCCTATTTGGACAAGCTGCTGCCCCTGCCCGCCTTTCTGCGCGATGCGGAAAGCCTGGGGGATGCTTCGTCCTGGGTGGCGGGGCTGAAGCTGACCGGGCATTTCCTGGAACGCGACGCCTTTGGCGCGCGCCACCGCCCTTTGCCCGAAGCGCGGTTCAGATTGGTAGAGCGAATAGCTGCATTGACCGCCGATTGACGCGGTAATGCATCACGCCGGTTTGCCCGCACATGGCGGCTTCACAGATTTCGTGAAACTCATCGGGCAGGGAGTGCAGTTTTTCGGGATTCAGCGGCGCGCCGCTTTGTGTCACCACGTGATTCCAGCCGAGGTTGCGCAGCGTCATTGCCGCCCGTTGCGCTGCGGCATCCGCGCTGCTGGCCAGGGTGAAGACCAGGAAGCAGCGAAACTCCCCGCGCGGGGCGAGTGTGGCCGGGCCGGCAATGCCCTCAGCCCAGGTGACCCAGACGGCGGGCGCCGGTTCAAGCAAGACATTCCTGACAGGGGGTAGAAGGACCGCATCGAGCATGGGGTAAGGATAAGGCAAGAAAGCTTACCAAAGTCTTGAAGCCTTTGCAGCGCGATTGGCGCAGGGTTAGACGAGTGCCTGGATAAGGATGCGATTCGGCCATGCCTGATGATGTGAAAACCCTATCGCCCGGCGGGGCAGAGCGTGAAACGCGGCTCGCGGATGCTTTGTCCGAACGTTATCTTGCCTATGCGCTTTCCACCATCACGGCACGGTCCCTGCCCGATGTGCGTGACGGGTTGAAGCCTGTGCATCGCCGCCTGCTGTGGGCGATGCGGCAATTGCGGCTGGACCCGGATGCAGGTTTCAAGAAATGCGCACGTATCGTGGGCGATGTGATGGGTAAATACCATCCGCATGGCGATGCCGCGATTTATGAGGCGATGGTGCGGCTCGCGCAGGATTTTGCGGCGCGTTATCCGCTGGTCGAAGGCCAGGGTAATTTTGGCAATATTGATGGCGATAACCCGGCCGCCATGCGTTACACCGAAGCGCGGCTGACCGAAGTGGCGCAGGCGCTGCTGGAAGGCATTGAGGAAGACGCGGTTGATTTCCGCGCGACTTACGATGGCGAAGAACGTGAACCCATCGTGCTGCCGGCGGCCTTTCCGCATCTGCTCGCCAATGGTGCGGCGGGAATTGCGGTGGGTATGGCAACCTCCATCCCGCCGCATAATGCTGGGGAGCTATGTGCGGCGGCGCTGGAATTGGTGCGCAACCCGAATGCCGGGACGGATCTATTGCTGCGCCACATCAAGGGGCCGGATTTCCCAACCGGCGGCATTCTGGTGGAAAGCGCAGACGCGATCCGCGAAGCCTATGAAACCGGCCGCGGCGGTTTTCGCGTGCGCGCGAAATGGGAAGTGGAAAAGGGCAAGGCCGGAAGCTGGGTGATCATTGTCACCGAAATTCCCTATCAGGTACAAAAGGCGCGGCTGATCGAACAGATCGCGCAATTGCTCGAAGAAAAGAAGCTGCCGCTGCTGGCCGATTTGCGCGATGAAAGCACCGAGCAGGTGCGGATCGTGCTGGAACCCAAATCGCGCAATGTGGAACCGGCAGTGCTGATGGAAACGCTGTTCCGTGCGACCGCGCTGGAAAGCCGCTTTCCGCTGAATATGAATGTGCTGGATGCCAACCGCACGCCGCGCGTCATGAGCCTGAAGGAAGTGCTGCGCGCCTGGCTTGATCATCGGCATGAGGTGCTGC
>JBIIGZ010000285.1:0-2695 GCA_044236185.1 Roseomonas sp.
CAGCGGCTTGATTCGATCGAGGTGAAGCACTTCGCCCGCGCCGAGGGGCGTTCCAATTACACCATGCGGCGCCTGATCCGGCTTTGGATGAATTTGGCGACGAATTTCTCGGTGCTGCCTTTGCGGTTGGCGATCATCGCCGGTGCGGGCATGGGCGTGCTGGGGCTGATGGCGGCGCTTTATGTGATTATTGAAGGGCTGATGGGGCACACGCCTTCGGGCTGGGCATCGCTCATGACCGTCACGCTGCTGATCGCGGGCGTCCAATTCCTGATCCTTGGTGTGCTTGGCGAATATGTCGGGCGGTCCTTCATGTCGGCCAATGGCAAGCCGCAAGGCGTGGTGCGCGAGGTGTTGCCGGCGCGTGATATTGGGCGCGCGCCATGACGATCTATTGGCTGGCGCTGGCGGCGGCGATTTCCACCTCACTCATCGGACAGGTCCTATTGAAATCCGGCGCGGTGAGTTCTGTCGCTTCCGAGGGCGGGTTTTTCGATCAGCTCTTTCGCCTGCCGACCATGGTGGGGCTGGTGTGTTATGGCGGTGCGGCGCTGCTTTACATCATTGCGCTCCGCCGCATTCCGATGAGTGTGGCGCTGCCCTGCACGGCGGCTTCCTACATCGCCATTGCCGTGATTGGCTGGGCTGTCTTTGGGGAGACGATGGGCGTGCAGAAAATCGCCGCCATTGCGCTGATTGCGGCCGGTGTCGCGCTGCTGGCGACCACGGCGTGAAGGCGGCACTTGGCGTTTTGTTGTTGCTGGCAGGCTGCGCTGCCACGCCGGAAGCCTGCCCCACGGGGGCGGGGCAGGCGACCATTGCGGAAGCCTATTTCGGGCGGAACGTGAAGGGCCGCGCGCCCGTGACCGATGCAGAATGGGTGCACTTCATGCAGGAAATTGTGACGCCTGCCTTCCCCGATGGACTGACCGTGCTGGATGGCAACGGGCAATGGCGCAATGCGGCCGGGCGGATCAGCCGGGAAGACAGCAAGGTATTACTTTTGGTGCTGCCTGGGCAGGATCAGGCTGCGGCTTCAGCGCGCCTTGCGCCAGTGACCGCTGCCTGGAAGACGCGCTTTGCGCAGGAATCCGTGTTGACGGTATTTCGCGCGGGCTGTGCGGGGTTTTGACGCTTCACTTCAGCCGCTGCACCGCCACCCGAAACGCCAAATTCGCCACCATGGTCAGCGCGAATAGCGCCGCTGCCAGCACCAGCGCATCCTGCGGCTTGCCAGAGCGATCCACCAGCCACCCCGCAAGCGCCGGCGCCGGCGCGGTCATGGCGTAATAAATCGTGGAAAATACGCCCATGCCAAAAGCACGTTGCGCAGGCGACATGGCTTGTCCTGTCAGGGCCATGATCACCCCCGCCGGCCCCATGCCGATCAGCCCAAACAGCACACAGGCTAATACGGCGAAAGGCGCATAGGGCAGCGCCAAAAGGCAGACCACCGCAACCGCGCTGCACAGATAAAGCACCGCATCGGGCCTGCCGGTGCGATCCGCAATAAAGCCACTCAGCGGAATGGAAATCATCATCAAGGCGCTTGCGGCACTCACCATCGGGATCGCCTGCTGCGCAGCAAAGCCGCCATCCAGTAATGCCTTGGGCGCAAAGCTCAGGAACACCAGATAACCTGCATTGAAAAACGCCCAGACACTGGCCGCGAGCAGCGTCAGCCATAATTCGCGCCGCGGCAGGCCCGCTGGTGCGGCAGCGCCAAGCGGGGCAGCAACACCAGGCGGGGCGCGATAGCCAAGCCAAAGCGCCAGCGCCGCGGTGGTGCAATAGGCGGCAGCAATCGCAAAGGGCAGGCGCCAATGAAATTGCGTCATCAGCCAATCATGCGCGACCTGACCGATGGCGATGCCGAAAGGCCAGCTCACCACCAAGATGCCCATGGCGGTCGCCAATTCCTTGCCGCCGAACCAATCCTGCACCATTTTCGCAAAATAGATCGTGCCAATGACGAAGCCGATACCGCATAGAATGCGCCCCAGCGCCAGCATGCCAAAGCCGGCGGCAATCGCCGCTGTCGCACCGCCAAGCCCCATCACGAGAAGCCCGAGCACGAGCAAGCCCCGGTCGCTCATGTAGCGCGCGGCATAGCCGCTTGGGATGGAAAGAAACACACCCGGCAGCATGAACAGCCCGATCAGCGTGCCGATTTCCGTGAGGCTAAGGCTGAGCTCCGCCGTGACCCCAGGCGCGGCAGAGCCCATGGTCTGGAATTGAAAGCCAAGGCTGGTGCGACAGAAAAACAGCAACGCCAGGATGGCCCAGCGCAAGCGGCCGTCATCGCCAAGGCTGCCTTGCCCCGAGGCCTGCAGCGGCGCCATGGTCAGGCCGTGCCGGTTACCTCACGCATTGCCGCTGAGATAGGCCATCGCCACCTGCACCCCACCAGATTGATGTGGCACGCCGGCAGCGCGCAGCCCCATTTCAACCCCGCCCAAGGTGCCGATCAGTTGCAGATCGCCGAAATCGCCCAAATGGCCAATGCGGAAAACGCGGTCATTCAATTGGCCCAAACCATTGCCCAGGCTCATGTTGAAGCGTTCCAGGATGGTGGCGCGCAGCGCATTGGCGCTATGGCCTTCCGGCAGGCGCACCGCCGTCAGCACGGATGAGTAATGGCGCGGATCGGCGCATTGAATCTCAAAGCCCCAATGGCGCACGGCGCGGCGCGCGG
>JBIIGZ010000145.1:0-8785 GCA_044236185.1 Roseomonas sp.
TGCGTTCCATCTTCGCCAGCATGTCCTTGCAGGGCTATTTTGATTACTACCGGCGCGATTTTCACCCTTGCATGCATGACCATCGTGACTTGCTGCTGGCATGGAAGCGGGAAAACCCAGAATTTGGACTTGACCACAGCGCCCAAGGGGCTTGATCTGGCCAGCAGGGCCGAAGTCAAGCATTTGTTGCGACTGGAAAATATCGGATGCTGGTTTTCTGTTGACTTGGCTGAACAAAACCATATTTCCTGACGTTGGCCGGCGTGGAAGCCTACCCAGCACGCGGCTCAACCAGATTGAGAAGGAGCTGGCCTGATCCGCCATGACGCAAGTATTTGAGATCATTCGTCGCCGCGTGCGTCTGGCCTATGAGCCAGCGCGCGCAAAGCGTTGGACGATCCTTGCGCGGTCCTTGGAAGATTCGGTCAATGCCCTATCCGCCATGTTTCCCGTGGGTGAAGCATTTTTCTGTCGTTCAGTGGCACATTACCGGGACCGCATCACGGACCCGGTTCTGCGGGAACAGGTGGCGGATTTCATTTTCCAGGAGGCCATGCATTCAAAGGAGCATAAGCGCTTCAATGAAGCCTTGAGAGAGGCTGACGTGATGGGGCAGGAAATTGAGACAGTTGCCCGTGTCATGCTGAACCTGACCGAACGGCTTTATCCGCCGGTCACGCGGCTTGCGGTGACCTGCGCGCTTGAACATTGCACCACCATGCTGGCCGCGACACTGCTGGAACATCGCGGGCTCTGGGATAAGCATACGGAGGATGAATTCGGCACATTATGGCTATGGCATGCCGCCGAGGAAATCGAACACAAGGCAGTTTGCTTTGATGTTTATGAACATATTTATGGGACCGGTTTTTGGGCCTGGTTCCATCGCGTCGGCGTGATGGGCAGCGCGACGCTGTTTGGCACGATCGGCATTCTGGTTGCCTTTGCCATGGCTTCGGTCAAAGGGCTGAAGAAACGCTGGCGGCGCGGCGCCACTGATGCTGGATCGGTCAAGCAGGCGGGCCCGCGCCTGCGCCCCATTTTCGCGGCCATGTCCTGGAAAACCTACCGGGATTACTATCGGCGTGATTTTCACCCTTCAAAGCATGATCATCACGCCCTGCTTGAAGCCTGGAAAAAGGAAAATCCAGGCTTTGGCGCACAGGCTGGCCCCCGTGCTGCCTGAAAGCCCCCTTCTCCGCCCAGGTCGCTGATCGGCAGGAACCCAGGCGCCAACTACCCCTGCGGATATCGGAGAGAGCGCAAGCTTTTGTGTATTATGGAAAATTCTTGCCGGGAATGCTTTTTGGATTGACTTGCCAGAGCGACGACATATGAATGATCGCGAATCAGAAGCTGCTAAACCTCAAACACGGTTGAGAAAGACCTATATGTCCTGCCATGCGGAACGTGTTTGAAATTGTCCGCCGCAATGTGCGGTTGGCCTATAAGCCTGAGCGCGCCAAGCGCTGGACCACGCTGCCGCGTTCTGTCGAAGATTGCATCAACGCCCTTTCATTCCTGTTTCCAGCCGGTGAAGCGTTTTTTTGTCGGTCAGTCGCCTATTACCGGGACAGGATCACAGACCCCATCTTGCGGGAACAGGTGGCGCAATTCATCCACCAGGAAGCCATGCATTCGAAGGAGCATCATCGGTCCAATACGGTGTTAAGACAGGCGGATGTTCTGGGCGCGGAGCTCGAAACGGCATCGCGCATCCTGGTGTGGATGTCAGAAACTTTCTGCCACCCCGCCACACGGCTGGCGCAGACCTGCGCGCTTGAGCATTTCACTGTCATGCTCTCGGAAACTCTGCTGAAGGATCGCTTTTTGCATCAGGAAGGGATTGATCCTGATTTCCGCAACCTGTGGCTTTGGCATGCGGCGGAGGAGATTGAACATAAGTCAGTCTGCTTCGATGTTTACGAACATCTTTTCGGTTCCGGCTTTTCGGCTTGGCTGCACCGTGTGGTCGCCATGATCCTTGTGACGGTCTGCACCGGCTGGGGTGTTATGCTTGCCTTGACGGTTGCATCGCTGAAAGGGATGCAGCGCCGCGTGGCCGAGCCAAAACAGGCAAGCAGCCAAGATCATCTGAAGAATTCCGGGTTCGCCCTGGTGATTTCATGGATGTCCTTAAGGGCCTATCTGGATTTCTTCCGCCGCGATTTTCATCCCGCCAAGCGCGACCACCGGGAATTGCTTGAGGTCTGGAAGCAGGAGCATCCGGGCTTCGGACTGAAGCAGGCCAATGCCACGGCATAGGGCACTGATACGAATCAGGGCTTGTCGAAACGCAGAAGCTTGTAGCCCAGCCAGCCGCTGCGCCCGTAGAAATCCAGAAGCTTGATGAAAGGCGCGGCGTAACGCCGGCCAGGCACCCCCGCCATATTTGGCGCGGCACCCAAATGCTGGAGAAACGCGTAGGTCGGCAGGATATTGCGCGTAACATCGCGCAAGGTCGTGATGGTAAGGCCGGCATCGGCCGCAAGGCGCCGATAACCCGAATCCGTGCAGGACACATCGGAACGCCCAAACAAATTGATGCTGCTAAATGCTTCAAGCTTGGACAGCTTGCCAAAAGGCGCAAAGAGGGGATGGGGCACGAAATCGGACAGCACCATGGCCCCGCCAGGACGAAGCACGCGCTTCACTTCGCGCAGGAAATCAAGGCGCGATGGAAAGTGAAAAATGCATTCCACCGCCATCACCCGATCGAAACTATTATCGGCAAAGGGCAAGGCGCAGGCATTGCCGCCCACGAAGCTGATGGCATTGCCGCCGCTTGGGGTGACCAGCGATGCGGCGCGCTGAAGCTGCCTTGGGTCAATGTTGAGCCCGACCATCTCCAGCCCGCCAATCCGTTCCTGCAGGCAGGCGATGGTGCCGCCAAAGCCGCAGCCCGCATCCAGAACGCGCATGCCGGGCGAAATATCCGCGAGAGAGATGAGTTCAAGGCTCAAGCGTTCCGCCGCCGTGCCAAAATCTTCCACCGAACTCGGCTGGGCCGCGGCCGGATCGGGCCAATAGCCCCAATGAATGTGCCGGCCAAAGCTTTTTTCAACCAGGGAATCGCCGCGCGCCAATTGCTTCAAAAGCAGGTTGATATAAGGAAGGCTCATGGTACGGGTGTTTTCCCTGGATTAGTCGGACTGAACGGGCAGCCCCACCGACGCATGCACCATCTGCGCCGCCCTTAGCTAGCGGGAAGGCCCCGTTTTGTCGATCTTGCAAGGCATTTTGCCGCCATTTTCCGGCGACAATCACGGGCTTTATGCGCCGCTTGGGGTTGTGCCAGCACCGGGGACCGCGCTTTCTCAACATGCGCCGCGTCAGCCCGCCGGGATGGCCGTTTTCTCGAAAAGGGTGTAATTTAAGGGCGGAATCTTTGGGAGAGCTGTGCCATGGCGGGTATAAACAAGGTCATTATCCTGGGCCGTCTGGGGCGGGACCCGGAAGTGCGCAATTTCCAGAATGGCGGCAAGGTGGTGAATCTCCGCATCGCCACGTCTGAGCGTTACAAGGACCGCGAAGGCAACCAGCAGGAACGCACCGAATGGCATTCGGTTGCGATTTTCAATGATCGCCTGGGCGAGGTTGCCGAGAAATACCTGCGCAAGGGGAGCGAGGTCTATGTTGAAGGCCAGCTGGAAACCCGCAAATGGCAGGATCAATCAGGCCAGGACCGCTACACGACCGAGATCGTGCTGCGCCAATATCGCGGCGAATTGCAGCTGATTGGCGGGCGCGGCGCGGGTGGCGGCATGGATGACCCTGGTGAGCCCGCAGGGGATCGGGCGCCGGCCGCGCGGCCGGCGCAGCGCTCCGGCGGTTGGGATGCCAAGAAATCCGATCTGGATGACGAAATCCCCTTCTGATTCAGTGGCTTGAAGATGGGCGCCCCAGGGCAGCGCGGCGGTGGTTGACGCGGCGCGCCTGAGGGTGCCTATGACGTTTCCCCCCTGTGACCCCTCAGGAATCGCGGCTTTCAGAATCGGTTTTCAAGCGTGAGCGACACTCAAAACCCCGGCCAACCCCCGCAGGATACGACCCCGGTCGCCCTTGAGGAGGAAATGCGCCGCTCCTACCTCGATTACGCCATGAGCGTGATCGTGGCCCGCGCACTACCCGATGTGCGCGATGGGTTGAAGCCAGTGCATCGGCGCATCCTGTTTGCCATGCAGGAAGCCGGCTACACGGCAGACAAACCTTATCGCAAATCGGCGCGCGTGGTTGGCGATGTGATGGGTAAATACCACCCGCATGGCGATGCCTCGATCTATGACGCGCTGGTGCGCATGGCGCAGCCCTTTTCCATGCGCCTGCCGCTGATTGATGGGCAGGGAAATTTTGGTTCGGTTGATGGCGATCCGCCGGCGGCGATGCGCTACACGGAAGCGCGCCTTGCCCCCGCAGCCGGTGCGCTGCTGGCTGGCATTGACGAAGACACGGTGGATTTTCAGCCGAATTACGATGAAAGCGTGGATGAACCGCGTGTTCTGCCGGCGGCCTTCCCCAACCTGCTGATCAATGGCGCGGGCGGCATTGCGGTTGGCATGGCGACCAATATCCCGCCGCATAATCCAACCGAAATCCTGGATGCGACTTTGGCGCTTATCGCCAATCCGGCGCTGACGCTGGAAGAACTCATGAAGATCGTGCCTGGCCCGGATTTTCCGACCGGGGCGATGATACTGGGGCGTTCCGGCATCCGTTCCGCATTTGAAACCGGGCGTGGGTCCATTCCGCTGCGCGCGCGGGCCGAGATTGAGGAATTGCGCGGCAATCGCCAGTTGATTGCGGTTACGGAAATTCCCTACCAGGTCAATAAGTCCACGCTGCTTGAGAAAATCGCTGAATTGGTGCGTGCCAAGGCAGTGGAAGGCATTTCCGATCTGCGCGACGAAAGCGACCGTTCGGGCATGCGGATTGTCATTGAATTGAAGCGCGATGCGACCGCGGAAGTGGTGCTGAACCAGCTTTATCGCATGACGCAGTTGCAGACATCCTTCCCGGTTAATTTCGTGGCCCTGCATGAAGGCCGGCCGCGGCAAATGGGCCTCAAGGACGCGCTGATGGCCTTCATCGCCTTCCGTGAGGAGGTGATTCTGCGCCGGTCCCGTCACCGTTTGGCGAAGGCGCGGGAACGCGGGCATTTGCTCATTGGCTTGGCCATTGCAGTTGCCAATCTGGATGAGGTCATTCGCGTCATTCGCGGAAGCGCCGATGCGCCGGCGGCGCGCGCTGCCTTGATGAACCGCGATTGGCCCGCCGGTGATGTGGGTGTACTGCTGGCCTTGGTGGATGATTACCGCAATGCGGTGACGCCCGAAGGCACGGTTCGGCTGACGGAAGAACAGGCGCGCGGCATTCTGGATTTGCGCCTGCAACGCCTCACGGGTCTGGAGCGTGAAAAGATCGTCGCTGAACTTGGCGAAGTTGGCGGACGCATTCGCGAATTGCTGGAAATCCTGGCGAGCCGCCCGCGCCGTATGGAAGTGATGGATCAGGAATTGCGCGCCATTCGCGCCGAGATCGCCTCCCCACGGATGACTGAGATTGTGGATGGCATCGCCGATGTGGATGATGAAAGCCTGATCGAACCCGGCACCATGGTGGTGACGCTGACGCGCGATGGTTATGTGAAGCGCACGCCCTTGGAAACCTTCCGCGCCCAGGGGCGTGGTGGCAAGGGCCGCAGTGCGGCAACGACGCGTGAAGATGATGTCATCATCCGATCCTTTGTCGCGCATACCCATCAATGGGTATTGTTCTTTACCGATCGCGGCATCGCCTTCCGCGAAAAAGTTTGGCAATTGCCGGAAGCCGGGCCGCAGGGGCGCGGGCGTTCGTTGCGCCAGGTGTTGCAGTTGCAGGAAGGCGAATCTGTCACCGCCATTCTGCCGCTGCCGATGGATGAAGATCTGTGGGAAGGGCTGCACCTGGTCTTCGCCACCGTGCAGGGCAATGTACGGCGCAATCGTCTGTCTGACTTCAAGAATGTGCGCTCGGTCGGCCTGATCGCGATGAAGTTGGATGAGGGTGACAGCCTGATCGGCGTTTCCACCTGCCGCGAAGGCGATGATGTGATGCTGGCAACACGCGGCGGGAAATGCATCCGCTTCACGGCAGATGCGGATACGCTTCGTGTTTTTGCTGGGCGCGATTCAACTGGCGTGCGCGGCATCAAGCTGGCGCAGGGCGATGCGGTGATTGCGCTTTCCGTACTCCGCCATGTGGAAGCGACCACGGAAGAACGCGCGGCCTATTTGAAGGCGGCGGCGCAGCGCAGGCGTGCCGCCGATGAGGAAACCGAAACCCTGCCCGTTGCTGAGGCGGAGTCGGAGGAAGCAATCGCGGAAATCACGCTGTCGCCCGAACGCTTTGACGCGCTTGCGGAAGCCGAGGAAATTCTGCTGACGGTGACGGATGGCGGTTTTGGTAAGCGTTCTTCCGCGCATGAATATCGCGTCACGGGCCGTGGCGGTCAGGGCATTGCCGGCATTGTGCTGAGTGCGCGCACCGGCCGCGAGGTGGTGGCAACCTTCCCGGTGCGGCCTGGTGATGACATCATGCTGGTGACGAATGGCGGGCAATTGATCCGGCTGAAAGCGGATGATGTACGCCTGACCGGGCGCATGGCAATGGGCGTGACCTTGATGCGCCCTGCGGAAGGTGAACGTGTGATTTCCTGCTTCCCCGTTGCCGATGAAGGCAGCGATGATGAAGCCGCCCCCGCGCAGGAGGAAAACGGTAATGGCTGAGCGGATTGCGCTTTATCCGGGCACTTTCGACCCCGTGACCAATGGGCATTTGGATATTATCGGCCGCGCTGCGCGGCTGGTAGATCGCTTGGTGATTGGCGTTGCCATCAATATCGGCAAGGGGCCGCTGTTTGAATTGGCCGAGCGCGTTGAATTGGTGCAGGCGGAAGTCGCAACCATTGCAGCACGCACCGGCACCGTGATTGAGGTCCGCCCTTTTGAAGGTTTGCTGGTGGGTTTCGCCCGCGAAATCGGCGCCTGCATGATTATACGCGGGCTGCGCGCAGTGACCGATTTCGATTACGAATTCCAGATGACGGGCATGAACCGCCGACTGGATCATGAAATCGAAACCGTGTTTTTGATGGCGTCAGAGACCAATCAGTTCATCGCATCGCGCCTGGTGAAGGAAATCGCCAGGCTCGGCGGTGATATCAGCAGCTTTGTGCCGAAACTCACGCTGGAACGCACCATGGCGCGCGTCAAAGCGGGCGCCTGAGGAAAGGAAAATCCATGCATCGCCGCCTTATGCTTGCCGCCGGTATGGGCGCCCTGGCCGCGCCCGCCCTGGCGCAGGCGAATGATCCGGAAAATACGCTGTTCCTGGAATTGAAGGATGGGCGCGTGACCATTCAATTGCTGCCCGATCTGGCGCCGCGCCATGTGGAACGGATCAAGGTGCTGGCGCGCCGCGGCTTTTATGACAATACGCCTTTCCATCGCGTGATTGAGGGTTTCATGGCGCAGGGTGGCGATCCTACCGGCACCGGCACGGGTGGCTCGCCCCTCTCCAATCTGCCCGCGGAATTCAGCCCGCCATCGCGCGCGCGGTTTCTGCGCGGCGTTTGCGGCATGGCGCGGTCTTCCGACCCCAATAGCGCCAATAGCCAGTTCTTCATCATGTTCGCGCCGGCGCCTTCGCTAGATGGCCAATACACCATCTGGGGTCGCGTGACCGCCGGCATGGATGCGGTGGACAAGATCAAGCGCGGCGATCCGCCGAATGGGATTGTGCGTGGCCCAGACCGCTTGCGCAGCATGCGCGTGGCCGCTGATATTCGTTGAGACCCGAACCGAAAGACCAGAAATAATGTCAGAAACCGAAGCCCCTGCCGGGGATGCCGAAAACACCCTGCTCATGGAAATCGAGCATGGCACCATCACCATCAAGCTGCGCCCTGATCTGGCGCCCCTGCATGTGGAACGCATCAAAACCCTGGCGCGCAAAGGGTTCTACGACAATGTGCCCTTCCATCGCGTGATCGAAGGCTTCATGGCCCAAGGTGGTGATCCAACCGGCACGGGCACGGGTGGTTCGGATTTGCCGGATCTGCCGGCGGAATTCAGCGAACCTTCGCGTGCGCGCTTCCTGCGTGGCGTTTGCGGCATGGCGCGCACCAGCAATCCCGATAGCGCCAATAGTCAATTCTTCATCATGTTCGCGCCGATCCCAAGCCTTGATGGCCAATATACCATTTGGGGTGAAGTCACTTCCGGCATGGAAGCCGTGGACAAGATCAAGCGCGGCTCCGGCGGTTCCGGCATGGTGCAGGGCCCGGACCGGATTCGTAGCATGAAGGTGGCAGCGGATAACGCCTGAAGCCTGCTGTTGGTAAACGCGCGGCGCCGTGCTAAGGCGCCGCCGTGTTTGGGAGCTCGTAGCTCAGCTGGTAGAGCAACGGACTTTTAATCTGTAGGTCGAGGGTTCGAATCCCTCCGAGCTCACCAATTTCGTGTCCCATTGGCTGCCGCGGAATATTGCCACGCGGCCTTCCCTTCCATAGGCTTTTGCTTTCAGGCCAGACGCGGGCTTCGGCCCAGTGCGGCATCGGGGGGAATGGCATCATGAAAAGCGCGCCAAGCACACAAATTCCAGGCGTCTATCATCGCCGGGTTGGGGACATCATTGTCACCGCCATCAGCGATGGTTTTCTGGATGGCAATCTGGAAGTGCTGCGCAACATCACCGAAGATGACGCGCGCGAAATCCTGACGGCGAATTTCCGGCCCGCGCGGCGCAC
>JBIIGZ010000286.1:0-2691 GCA_044236185.1 Roseomonas sp.
CCAAGCACGCCAATCACATCGTAAATCGCATCCGAACGCCAAAGTTCCTCATGTCGCGCAGGGTGCGGCAGGCGGATTTGCGTATTGTAATCGGCATGCGTCGCATCATCGCACCAGCCATCATCCGGCGCGATGGGTGCCACTGGCACCGCAGCGCGCGGCGGCGCCAGACGATCCGCGCGATAAAGCAAACGTCGCAGCGGCAATAAGCCTATCGGCGTTGCGCCATCGCCTTCGCGCTTATCGGCACGCCGGCCACCCTTGCCGATGGCACAACGATAAATCCCGCCCTGAAAACGCAGCAGCCCATCCGGACCAAGTTGAGCCATGCTCCCTTGGCGCATCACCTACCCCAGCATATGGCCGAAGCGCCGCGCCTTGGTATCCAGATAGGCGTCATTCACGCCATTCGGATCAAAGGCATGGGCTTCGCGGCCCACCACCTCAATCCCGCAAGCGGCAAGGCCTGAGAGCTTATCCGGATTATTGGTCAGCAGCCGCACGCGCGGCATGTTGATCTCACGCAACATGGTCGCGGCCACCAGGAAGTTGCGCTCATCCGCGCCATAGCCAAGCGCGCGATTGGCATCGAGTGTATCAAGCCCACGATCCTGCAGCGTGTAGGCGCGCAGCTTGTTCACCAAGCCAATGCCGCGCCCTTCTTGCGCCAGGTAAAGCAGCACGCCGCCCGCCGGGTCGTCTGCCATGCGCTTGATCGCACCGCGCAGCTGCGGGCCGCAATCGCAGCGGAGCGAACCCAAAAGATCACCGGTGAAACATTCGGAATGCGCCCGCACCAAAGGCGCCTGCCCGGCCGCCATGCTCGCTTCCGGATCGCCCACCAAAATGGCAAGGTGTTCAATCCCGCCATCGGCGGCACGAAAGGCGATGATGCGCGCTTCCGGTGCATCTTCCAGCGGTACGCGGGCTTCGGCCACGCGCTTCAGGCTGGAAGCGGCACTGATGGGGTAGCTCAAAATATCCTCGGCCGGCACCGTCAGCAGCGAAAGCCGCTCAGCAACGCCGGGGGCGGCAGGTGCCACCACCAGGGCCGGCAGCAGGCGACCAAGCTTGGCCAGCGCCAGGGCTGCGCCAGCAAGCGGGGGCGGAGGAACCTGTTCGGCCTCAGCGGGCAACAGGCTTTCGGCGGTTGGGTCGGCGAAGCCACGTAATTTGGCGGGGGCCAAAGCGGCCGCGGGCAGGCGCAGCGCGACCACGGGCTGGTCTTCCGCCTGCGTCACGGGCCGGCGCAGCAGCGCCGCCGCGCGCACGGGCGCCAGCAGCAAAACCGGCAAGGCAAGCCCGGCGGTGGCGATATCGGACAAACCCATCGCGCCCAGGGTTTCCGCCGTTCCCACCAGCAGGGCCGCGTCTTGCTGCACAATCAGCACTGGTGTGCCACGGCGCAAATCGGAAATGGCACGATGCACCCCGCGCATGGAAAGGCGGCGCTGATCATGGGTGGGTTCTGGCTGCTTCGGCAAAAGAATACCTTGTGGGGACATGTGTCGGGTTTCCAATACGCTTTTATTCAATCATGTGGAATGTGGCACTGATACGGCACTTTACGAGCCCCCTTGGCGGGCCTGATTTTTTCCATACCGAGATCAAACCCCCGTGAGGAAGTGCTTGCGGAGGGATGGGGGCGGGTGGCATTTGACGCGGGCATAAGAGCATCGTTCCGCGTCAGGGAAGATGCAGACAACAAGGAAAGGCTCGTTCATCATGAATTCCCCGCACCCGATACTGATTGTGGACGACAATGACGCGCTGCGCACAAGCCTCGCGGAACAGGTGGCGTTTGATGGCGAATTCACTGCAACCGGCGCTGCGAGCCTTGCCGATGCGGAAGCCCTGCTGCGCACTGATGGGTCGCGTTTCGATGCCATTCTGCTCGATCTTGGCATGCCAGATGGGCATGGGCGGGATTTCTGCGTGAAGCTTCGCCGTGCGGGCCTGCGTATGCCCATCATCATCCTGACCGGTGCGGATGGGGAACAGGATGTGGTGCGCTGCCTTGATGCGGGGGCAAATGACTATATCGCAAAGCCTTTCCGGGTGCAGGAATTGCTGGCGCGGCTGCGCGCACAAATCCGCATTTTCGAAGGCAGTGAAGATGCTGTTTTCACTGTTGGGCCCTATGATTTTCGTCCCTCGGCCAAACTGTTGCAGGAACCCAAGCGCAACCGGAAAATCAGGCTGACGGAAAAGGAAACCGCGATCCTGAAGTTTTTATACCGCGCCGATGGCAGGCCGGTTTCTCGGCAAATCCTGCTGACCAAGGTTTGGGGCTACAATAGCCACGTCACCACCCATACCCTGGAAACACATATCTATCGTCTGCGCCAGAAGATCGAACCCAACCCGGCAGAGGCGCGCATTCTATTGACCGAAGGCGGCGGCTACCGTCTGGCCATGGGCGATGCCGATAAGTCAGACGCTGAGGAAGCAGGCTTTCCCCCGCTGCGCCGCCCGTCCACGGCCTTCGCCACAACCCGGTCCTGACGCCGGGGCTTGCGCCCCGTTTAATGCTTCCAGGTGATTTCGGCGGGTGGCGCCTCGGTCGGGTCCACCCGCAGCATTTGGCCATTCATGACGCTTTTGCCGGTGAAGGCCAGAATGAAGCCCCAGTGGGAGACCACAAGGGTATGGGACCAATCCTGCAGCGCGGCCATTTCGGCACGGAATAGC
>JBIIGZ010000146.1:0-8773 GCA_044236185.1 Roseomonas sp.
TGCAGATGACGAAATCCACCGCCGTCGCCTGGGCCGCCGATGGCATTACGGTGAATGTGATCCTGCCTGGCTGGATTGATACGGACCTGACGCGCAAGGCGCGGCAGGATATGGCCGGCCTCAATGACAATGTGCTGGCGCGCACGCCTTCCAAGCGCTGGGGCGTGCCGGCGGATTTTGAGGGGGTTGCCGCTTTCCTCGCTTCCGATGCGGCAGCTTTCATCACCGGGGTCGCGATCCCAGTGGATGGTGGGTATTCGGTGCAGGGGTAATATCGCGTGCCGGAGAAGCTGAGCGACGCCGACCTGGGCATACTGGTAGTTCTCTATCAGTGGATGGCCGAGCCTGGCTCAAAAGGTTTTCTGGAGGAACGCGCCATCCCTCATTTGCCTGAAGCGCTACCAGCAATGGACGTACGCGCCCTTTTGCCAGCTGCAACAGAAGCTGGCTTACTCCATAAAGGTGTTGGTATCTCTATCGATACAAACCTACCTCGGGGCACTTTCTGGCAATTTACACCCAAGGGTATAGAGACCGCGCGCGCAAAAATCAGAGAATCTCAAGGCCAAGCCGGTTCTTCTCCGACCAATTTTTCCTCATTCTGCACGCACCTAATTGTCGCAATGGCAGACTACACTGATAGACAAGCTCGGGGCGAATTCAGTCGCGGGATACTCGAGCTTGTAGAAATCGCCAAAGCCTATGATCTCGCTTTCATTCCGGGCTGGATCAGGCGTGCAAGTGAGGTATTTTCTGATAAATCCTGGGCACACATCGAGTATACGTTAGGTGGCGGTGAGGATGGCGGAATTCACGCGACCTTGAACGGGGTGGGCTTTCTAGAAGCTGAGCGTCTAAAGGGTCTGCTGTTCGCAAACGGTATCAAGGTTCCAAAATTTTCTGGAAAGGACAGTGTCGGCTCCTCTATTCAAGCAAACGAATCTGCCGTCGATACATCGACTAATCTTGTTGCTGGGAGTGGGGAAGTAAGTTCTCAGGGTATCGCGGGTTTTGCACCAGCATCTGATCGTATTGTTCGTCTGGATGATAATGCGCCCGGACGAAGGGAAGCGGTCGAGATTCTTGAAAAAATAGAGGTTGAGTTAACTTCGGGTAGCAATGAACTGAAACTAACTGCTGACGAGCGGCTAGTTGTGCTTTCCGAGACCCGGCCATTACGGGAGCGGTTATCGGGAGGCTGGGTACGCGTAGGCGATCTCGTGAATGCAGTGGCGCCGCGCGGAGTTTTAGCTTGGTTAGTTGATAAACTGAGCGGGACGACGCTCGGTGAGATCGCAAAAACTGCATTCTCTTCTATCTCTACATTACTTCGGTCATTATTCTAATGCCCACCCTCGAAACCCTGCTGATCTTCGCCGCCCTTTCGCTCGGCCTCGCCGCAACGCCGGGGCCGAATATGCTTTATCTTGTCTCGCGTTCTCTCGCGCAGGGTGTTGGCGCTGGCATGATTTCACTGATCGGCTGCCAATGCGGGTCGTTGGTCATTATGCTATGCGCGGCGGCGGGGATTACGGCCGCACTCTTCGCCATTCCCTATGCCTGGGATGTGCTGCGTATTGGTGGTGCGGCGTATCTCGCGTTCCTCGCGTGGCAATGCCTCCGCCCCGGTGGACAGCCGATTTTCGCGGCACGCCCCATGCCGCGCGAACCGGCATCGCGCCTGTTTGGTGTTGGCTTCGCTACCGCCGCGCTCAATCCGAAAGTTGCAATCTTTTATGTAGCCGTACTGCCACCCTTCATTGATCCCGCGCGCGGCGATGTTTTTCTGCAAGGCATCGCACTTGGCGCGGTGCAAATCGCCATCGCCATCATCTTCGATGGCGTGTTGATTTACGGCGCCGCCGGGGTTTCGCGCTTTCTCAGCGAAAACCCGACCTGGATGGCCGCACAGCGTTGGATTTTGGGCGGTGCGCTTGCGCTGATCGCGCTCAAGCTCGCCACCGAAAGCCGCGCATGAACCCCCCTCTCACCCTGATGCAACTCTCAAGGCCCTGAACCATGCCGAAACGCACAGACATCAAATCCATCATGATCATCGGCGCCGGGCCGATCGTCATCGGCCAGGCCTGCGAATTCGATTACTCGGGCGCGCAAGCCTGCAAGGCGCTACGGGCTGAGGGCTATCGCGTCATTCTGGTGAATTCCAACCCGGCCACAATCATGACCGATCCGGGGCTGGCCGATGCCACCTATATCGAACCGATCACGGTTGAGATTGTTGAGAAAATCATCGCCAAGGAACGCCCGGATGCGCTGCTGCCGACCATGGGTGGGCAGACCGCGCTCAATACCTCGCTCAAGCTCGCGGAAGCGGGTGTGCTTGAAAAATACGGCTGCGAATTGATTGGTGCGAAGGCCGAGGTGATTGATAAGGCCGAAGACCGCCAGAAGTTCCGCAATGCCATGACCAAAATCGGCATTGAAAGCCCGAAAAGTGAAATCGCTCATACCATGGCCGAAGCCTGGGATGCGCTGAAAATCGTGGGGCTGCCCTGCGTCATTCGTCCTTCCTTCACGCTAGGCGGCACGGGTGGCGGCATTGCCTATAACCGGGAAGAATTCGAACAAATCGTCTCGGCCGGTCTCGCGGCCTCCATGACCAGTGAAGTACTGGTGGAAGAAAGCGTGCTGGGGTGGAAAGAGTTTGAAATGGAAGTGGTCCGCGATCGCGCGGATAATTGCATCATCATCTGTTCCATCGAAAACCTGGATGCGATGGGCGTGCATACGGGTGATTCGGTTACCATCGCCCCGGCGCTGACGCTGACCGATAAGGAATATCAGCGCATGCGCGATGCCTCTATCGCGTGCTTGCGTGAAATCGGTGTGGATACTGGCGGGTCCAATGTGCAATTCGGTATCAACCCGGCCGATGGGCGCATGGTGATCATTGAAATGAACCCGCGCGTTTCGCGTTCTTCCGCGTTGGCGTCCAAGGCAACGGGCTTTCCCATCGCCAAGGTCGCGGCGAAGCTTGCCGTTGGCTATACGCTGGATGAATTGGCCAATGACATCACCAAGGTAACACCCGCGAGCTTCGAGCCCACCATTGACTATGTCGTGGTAAAAATCCCGCGCTTCACCTTCGAAAAATTCCCCGGCACGCCAGCAACGCTCACCACCTCCATGAAATCAGTGGGGGAGACGATGGCGATTGGCCGTTCCTTCGCGGAGGCCATGCAAAAGGGCCTGCGCGGTTTGGAAGTTGGCTTCTCTGGCCTTGATGAGGTGGAAGTGCCAGGCGATGGCAGCGCGCAGGCTTTTCATGCCGCACTCGCCACGCCGCAGCCCAATCGCATCCTGATCGCCGCACAAGCCATGCGCGCGGGCATGAGTGTGGAAGCGATTCACGAGGCCTGTAAATTCGATCCCTGGTTCCTGCGCGAAATTGAAAAGCTTGTGCGCGTGGAAACCGACATTCACAGCAATGGCCTGCCGCGTGATGCCACGGCGCTGCGCCGCATCAAGGCCATGGGCTTTGCCGATAAGCGCCTTGCGGACCTCACCGGCAGCCGCGAAGCCGATGTGGCAGCGCTGCGCGCCAAGCTTGGCGTGACACCAGTCTATAAGCGGATTGACACTTGCGCTGCCGAATTCGCCTCCGAAACGCCTTATATGTATTCCACCTATGAAGGCGGCTTCGGCGTGCCGGTCTGCGAAAGCCGCCCAACGGCGCGGCAGAAAATCATCATCCTGGGTGGCGGGCCAAACCGTATCGGCCAAGGTATTGAATTTGATTATTGCTGTGTGCATGCGGCCTACGCGCTCAAGGAAGCCGGGTTTGAGACCATCATGGTCAATTGCAATCCTGAAACCGTGAGTACGGATTACGACACATCTGATCGGCTGTATTTCGAACCGCTAACGGCTGAGGATGTGATTTCGCTGATCCGCAAGGAACAGGAATCCGGCGAATTGCTCGGCTGCATTGTGCAATATGGTGGGCAGACGCCGCTGAAGCTGAGCCAGGCCTTGCACAAGGCGGGCATACCGATCCTGGGCACCAGCGCTGAGGCGATTGATATCGCCGAAGACCGTGAACGCTTCCAACAATTGCTGAAGGGCCTTGGCCTGAAGCAGCCGCGCAATGGCACTGTGCGCACGCTGGAAGAAGCCGCTGATGAGGCGGAGCGGATCGGCTACCCCGTTGTGGTGCGGCCTTCCTATGTGCTGGGCGGGCGCGCCATGGAAATTGCCTATAACCGCGAACAGCTCATGCGTTTCGGCGCGGAAGCGGTGAAGGTTTCCGGCGAAAACCCGATCCTGATTGACCAATATTTGGTGGATGCGATTGAAGTGGATGTGGATTGCATCGCAGACATGGACGGGAATGTGCATGTCGCCGGCGTGATGGAACATATCGAAGAAGCCGGTATTCATTCCGGCGATTCCGCCTGTTCGCTCCCGCCCTATTCGCTGCCACCCGCCATTGTCACGGAATTGAAGGCGGAAACCGTTGCCATGGCCCGCGCGCTAAAGGTGCAGGGGTTGATGAATGTGCAATATGCCGTCAAGGATAATGAAATCTACGTGCTGGAAGTGAACCCGCGCGCATCACGCACCGTGCCTTTCGTTGCCAAAGCAACTGGCGTGGCGGTGGCGAAAATCGGCGCGCGCGTCATGGCCGGCGCCAAGCTTGCCGAATTCAATCTGGATGATGACGCGATCTATCGCCATGTCGCGGTGAAGGAAGCGGTCTTCCCCTTCAACCGCTTCCCGAATGTGGATGTGATCCTGGGCCCGGAAATGAAATCCACCGGCGAAGTGATGGGCCTTGATGTTTCCTTTGAGCGTGCCTTCCTGAAATCCCAGCTTGGCGCCGGGGTTAAGCTGCCGGAATCCGGCACTGCCTTCATTTCCGTGAAGGAATCAGACAAGGGCGCGGCCGTTACCTTGGCGCGGCGACTCGCTGAAATGGGCTTCCGTGTGGTCGCCACACGCGGCACCGCGGCGCGCATTCGCGATGCCGGCTTCCCCTGCGAAATTGTGAACAAGGTGCTGGAAGGCCGCCCGCATTGTGTGGACGCGATCAAATCCGGCGATATTCAACTGGTGATCAATACCACCGGGGGCGGGCAATCCGTTTCTGACAGCTTCGATATCCGCCGCAGCGCACTGACCCAGGGGGTGCCGCATTATACAACGCTCGCCGGCGCCCGGGCCGCCGTGCACGCCATTGCGGCTTTACGCGCCGGAACCCTTGATGTTGCGCCGCTTCAGGCATATTTTGAAAAAAACTTTTGAATGCTGGGTCCGTGCGAAGCATTTTAAAGCCAAGTGGAAACACTTGGCGACTCGGAAAATGCGACCAAACAAGGATTTGGTGCGCGCCCGGTGAACGAATGTGAACGGGGGGCGCACTAAGCGGCCCCTTAATCATTTCCGCTCGGCGCTAGCCGGACGGAACGAAGCCAAGGAAGTATTGCCGTGCAAAAGTTCCCAATGACCGCCGAGGGCCTCGCGCGCTTGGAGGAGGAACTCAAGCAGTTGAAATCGGAAGAACGCCCCGCGATCATCCGGGCGATCGCCGAAGCGCGCGCACATGGGGACCTTTCCGAAAACGCCGAATATCACGCGGCGCGCGAACGCCAATCCTTCATTGAAGGCCGTATCGCCGAATTGGAAGCGGTGATCCCTTCGGTCGAAGTTATTGATTCCAAAAGGCTTACTGGAAATCAGGTGCGTTTCGGTGCCTATGTCACCATCGTCGACGAAGAATCAGACGACGAGAAAAACTACCGCATCGTCGGCCAGTATGAGGCCGATATGAAGAATGGCTCGATCTCGGTCTCCTCACCGCTCGCCAAGGCGCTAATGGGGCGGAAGGTGGGCGATTCGGTGGAAGTGCCCGCGCCGGGCGGTTCCCGTTCGGTCGAAATCACCGCGGTTCGTTTCGTCTAATCAAGGCCAGTCCCATGCCGATGCGCGCGGCGCTGGCCGAAGGCCGCGCCATTACCCTGGCCGATATCCGCGCCGCCGCCGGGCGCATTTCGGGCGCCGTGCTGCGCACGCCGACCCTCGAAAGCCAGGCGGTATCCCGCGCGACCGGGGCCAAGGTCTTCCTCAAGCTGGATAATCTGCAGGCTACCGGGGCCTTCAAGGAAAGGGGCGCGGCCAATCGGCTGGCGCTGCTTTCCGCCCGGGAAAGGGCCGCTGGGGTCATTGCCATGTCGGCCGGCAACCACGCCCAGGCGGTTGCGCGCCATGCCTCACTCGCCGGCATCGCCGCCACCATCGTCATGCCGAAATTCACCCCCGCCACCAAGGTCACCCGCACGGAAGCCTGGGGGGCGCGGGTTGTGCTGCACGGCACGACGCTTGCCGAAGCAGCCGCCCATGCCCATGCGCTGGCGGCGGCCGAGGGCCTGGTCTTCATCCACCCCTATGACGACCCTGCCGTGATCGCGGGCCAAGGCACCGCGACGCTCGAAATGCTGGAAGATGCGCCAGCCATCGAAGCCGTGGTCATTCCGATTGGCGGTGGTGGGCTTTGCGCCGGCGCGGCCATTGCCGCCGCAGAACTCCGCCCCGGCCTGCCGGTTTTCGGGGTGGAGGTGGAATTCTACCCTGCCATGGCGCAACGCCTGGCCGGCAGGCCGGTGCAGGTCGGCGGCCCCACCATCGCGGAAGGGATCGCAGTGCGCGATGTGGGTGAGGCGCCACTCGCCATCCTGAAGCGCCTGGGTGTTGAGGTGCTGGTCGTACCGGAACGCGCGGTGGAGCAAGCCATCGTGCTTTTGGCGGAAGGCGCCAAGGTGCTGGCCGAAGGTGCCGGCGCGGCCGGCCTTGCCGCTATCCTCGCTTTCCCAGAACGCTTCGCGGGCAAGACCGTGGGCACCATTGTCTGCGGCGGGAATATAGACCCGCGCATTCTGGCGAATGTGCTGCTGCGCGAGCTTCTGCGCGATGGGCGCATCCTGCGGCTCCATCTGGACATCCCAGATCGGCCCGGCGTGCTGGCCGATATCGCCACCCGCGTGGCCGCCGCCGGCGGCAATGTGATCGAAGTCAGCCACCAACGGCTTTTCGCCGCCCCCAGCGTGCAAAGCGCAGAATTGGAACTGATGATCGAAGTGCGCGACACGGCGCAGGGCGATGCGATCATCGCAGCGCTCGAGGCGGGGGATTACGTCGTGCGGCGGGGCTGAAAGCGCGATCGCCGCACGCAAAATCTACGTCTCGCGGCGGGGCTGAAAGCCCGGGCGCCGCACGCAAAATCTACGTCTCGCGGCGGGGCTGAAAGCGCGATCGCCGCACGCAAAATCTACGTCTCGCGGCGGGGCTGAAAGCCCGGTCGCCACACGCAAAATCTACGTCTCGCGGCGGGGCTGAAAGCCCGGTCGCCGCACGCAAAACGAAATCGTTGGGAGAGGATAAGGGCGAGGCTCTGCCTCGTGCTCCGCCGGGGTGGCCGTGCCACCCCGGACCCCGCCTGGACTTGGCGCACCCCAACGCGCAAGCTTCCCCCGCATAATGGGGGAAACGCGCAATGGAACTCAGGGGCAAAGTGGCGCTCGTCACGGGCGGGAATGGCGGGCTTGGGCAACGCATCTGCCACGCACTCGCGCGCGGAGGTGTGCATATCGCGGTCATGTACGCGCAAAGCAAGGATCAGGCGGAAGGCGTGGCGCGAGACCTTGCCAGCCAATACCAGATCAACGCCGCTGCCTTTGGCTGTGACATCACCGATGGAGCGGCGGTTGAAAACCTGGTCGCGGCGGTCACCGCACGCTTCGGGCGGCTTGATATTCTCATCAACGACGCGGCCTTCAATAAATCCGTGCCCTTCCAAGACCTTGATGGCCTGACCATCGACCTCTGGGAGAAAATCATGGCGGTGAACCTGACGGGACCCATGCGGCTGATCAAGGCGGCGGCACCCGCGCTGAAGGCCAGCGGCGCGGGGCGGATCGTCAATATCTCCTCGGTCGCCGGGCTTGGGCCGACCGGGTCATCAATTGCTTATGCCGTCTCCAAAGCCGGGCTGATCCACCTGACACGATGCATGGCCGTGGCACTCGCCCCCGAAACGCTGGTGAATTGCGTCGCCCCCGGCCTGCTGGAGGGCACCCGCGCCACCGCCAACCTGCGACCGGAACAGATCGAACGCTCGGCGGCCTCCTCGCTCCTGCAAAAGGCTGCCGATAAGGAAGATTGCGCCGATATGGTTGTCACCATGTGCCGAACGGACACCATGACGGGCCAGACCATCGTGATTGATGCCGGGCGGATTTTTCACTGAAGTGTGTCCGTGGGCGCGTAGATAGTTTTAGGTTGCTTTCAGATGGTTGTTTCTCTACCTATGGTTGCGTAACGCTCAGCCTGGGAGAACCCCATGCCCCGCCTCGCCCCACTACTTGCCTTGCCCATCCTGCTCGGCTGCGCCTCTGCCACCCAAACCTATGCGCCGGATGGGCGCGCCGCTCATGCGGTGAATTGCGGCGGTTTGATGCGCGATTGGGGCGCCTGCATGGAACGCGCGGGGGAGATTTGCGGCGCCCGGGGCTATGATGTGCTTTCCCGCGACACGGATCGTAACCGCTCAGGCGCCTATTCCCGCCGTGGTTCTGCCGGTGGCGGCTTCGCCGCCACCACCCATACGCGCAATATGCTGATCGCCTGCCGCGGCACACAGCAGGCGCAGGCAAGTTAAACGTTGAAGCGAAACAGCATCACATCGCCATCGCGCACGACATATTCCTTGCCTTCCACGCGCATCTTGCCGGCTTCCTTGGCGCCCTGTTCGCCATTC
>JBIIGZ010000287.1:0-2678 GCA_044236185.1 Roseomonas sp.
GTGAAGACACTTGGCTTGAAAATGCTCTAATCATACCAACCAACATCAAGCGTTGCGACCTCACCAAAAGTTGCACCGCGCGCCATGGCCATGCGAATGATGGGCCATGACGTTACAGTCATGGTGAGGAAGGGCATGGGGTCCCGCCTATCCCAGCTGACATCGCGGGTGGAGAACAACTGGCGCAGATTTTCGCGAAATGGGCCGCGACGGAATAGTGACATCTGTGTTTCGGTCAAAGCAGAATAGAATTGCTGCAAACGTGCCTCGGGCCGATAGCGCGGGATGAAACCCGGTTCCAGCACGGCGCGCGCGATATCAGCACGTTCCCAGAAATGCAGGCCGCTTGTTGTGCGCGGATTGCATTCAATGCCCCAGGGCTGCCCCGCTTCATCCACTATAATGTCGAAAGCGATGAAGCCGGTCCATTTTGCCGCAGCAATGAAGCGCGTGATCCAATCGGCAATCGCGGGGTGTTCCACCCGTTCAAACGCCACCGCGACCGAGCCTGATTTCTGCGCCGCGCGATAGATGACAGTAGAAGCAACGCGACCATCATGCGCGATGGAGCAGGAACTATATTCCGCGCCGATCACGCAGCGCTGCACAATGGCGGGAATGGTGGGCTCCGGCGCGGGTAGGGCAGCGCCGGCGGGCAAAAGCCGCACGCCGCGACCGGAACAGGAATGCACTGGCTTGATCACCGCGGGGCCGGATTGTGCCAAAGCCTGGGCTGATGGATCGCCCAGCGCATGGGTCTCCGGCACCGCAAGCCCCCAGGCGGCAGCCTGCTGCGCAAAGTCATGCTTGCTGTGCAGCCGAAGCAGGATTTCGGGCGGCATGGTGAAAAGGCGCGTGCTGGTGGGCAGGTTTTCGCGCAGAAAGGCGACATGCATGGTTTCTTCCGAAACCGGCACGACAAGATCAATCTTTTCCTCGGAGATGATGCGCCTGAGGTCAGCCAGATAGGCCTGCTTGTCCTCCGCTGGCGCCGTCACGCGATGGCTTCGCGCCACGGCGCGCGACGCGCCCGCCAGATGGCGCTTGAAAGGTTCCGCCACCACCACGCGCCAGCCAAGATCGGCAAAGCCGCGCGCCACATCCAGCGCCTTGGGCAGGCGGCCAAGGGTCAGCAGCAGATTGCCTGTCATGCCACGCGGGTGACGCGGCACATCACCTGCCGCGCCGGGCGCGTGGTGAGCCGCGCGGCGGGGCGCACATCACCAGGCGCTTCGATGTGGAAATCAAAATGGCGAAACAGCCGCGCAATCAGCAGTACCGCTTCCACCTGCGCAAAAGCGGCACCCGCGCAAACCCGGGGGCCAATGCCGAAGGGAATATAGGCGCCGGCGGTCATTTCCGCTTCGCGTTCGGGCAGGAAACGATCGGGGTCAAACAAATGCGGATCGCGCCAATAGGCCTGGTGCCGATGCAGCACCCAAGGTGCCACCATGATCAGCGCGCCCTTCTTCACCGGATAATCACCGATGCGCGTTGCCTCATTCGCGACACGCGGCAGGAAGGTGATGGGCGGATAAAGCCGCAGCGTTTCGCGAAACACATTGCGTATAAAAAGAAGTTTGCGCGTGTGTTCGAACAGGATCGGCCCTGGGCCGACAATCTCATCAATTTCGGCGCGCAGCCGTGCGACCAAGGCGGGTTGCGTCGCGAGCAGATAGAAAACCCAAGTCAGTGCGCTGGCGCTGGTTTCATGCCCAGCCAGGAACAGCACGCCAAGCTGATCAATCAGCTCCTCCCGCGTGAAGGCTTTGCCTTCCACATCATGCGCGGCGATGATGGCGCTTGCGATATCATCAAAGCTGGTTGCGCCATCACCCAAATGCGTATCGAGCAATTCGCCAAGATAACCGCGAATAAGGCGGCAGGCGTTCAGCACGCTTTCCTTTTGTGGAATACGCTTCCAGGCGCGATCAAAAATCAACCGGCGGATTTCCACCTGTGCGACGCTATGTTCGAATTCGGTGAAGGCATCGAAGACTTCATGCGCCACGCGTGACTCCAGGCCCGTTGAGAAAACAGTGCGGCAGATGATGTCTGCCGTCATGTGGCTCATCATCAGGTCGAGCGAAAAGCGCGTATCGCGTGCTGCGTGATCGGCAAGTGTGGCTTCCGCCGCCGCCGCGCCGGCTTCCATGGCAGGAAAGGCACGGTTGACGCGCATCATCGTCAAGGCCGGGTCAATCATGGCGCGCTGGCGCCGCCATGTGGCGCCAGAAGAGACAAAGATCGAATCGCCAATCAGCGGGTCCAGCGCATGCACCATCAGATCGCTTTTGGGCAGAATGCCCTTGGGATCGGTCAGCACTTCGCGCACCAGATCGGGGCGATTGACGATGATGGTGGATCGCCGTGAATAGCCAAGCGGGCCGATTGGCATGCGATAGGCCTCGGCCGGCAAAAGCGAGAGCAAATCGCCATCACCCCTGATCATGCAGCGCATCAGCGCAATCAGCGCGGGCAGAGGTTCCGACCGAGGCGGCGCAAAGGCGCGGAAAGCCGGCACGTGATTCACGGCGCCCTACCCGGCCTTATGCCCAGGCAAGGGCGGGCAAAGGGGCGAAGCGATCCTTGACCTGCCATGGCTGATTTCCATGCTTTACATTAGTATATGTCAAGTGCGATTGTCACCCGAAAGCCGGGGAGGCTCGGATGGTCCT
>JBIIGZ010000013.1:0-29122 GCA_044236185.1 Roseomonas sp.
CGCATGACAGCGCCGGAATTGCGCGCGCTGGCTGAACGCAATGCCGTGGTGATCCTGCCCGTGGCCGCGCTGGAACAGCATGGGCCGCATTTGCCGGTGTGGACGGATAGTTTCATCGGCCATTCGGTCGCCATTCGCGCGGCCGAGCTTTGCGCCGATCTGCCCGCCGTGGTGCTACCGCCGATGTGGATGGGCTTGTCTGAACATCATTTCCCGTTCGGTGGCACGATCAGCCTTGATTACGCAACCTTTGCCGGCGTGCTGCGCTGCGTGATGCGATCCTTGCTCGCGGATGGGTTTTCGCGGCTGATGCTGTTCAATTCCCATGGCGGAAACATCGAACCCTTGGCGGTGGCATCACGCGAGATGGCGCATGAATTTGGCGTGCCGGTGCTGACCACCTCCATCACGCGCGTGGCGCCTAAGGAAATCGCCGCGGCGCTTACGGCGCAGCCGGGCATTCATCATGCCTGCGAGGGCGAGACCAGCCTGTGGCTGCATCTTGATCCTTCCCAGGTGCGGATGGACCAGATTGCCAATTCCGTCTCACCGGGGAATTTCGATGCCTCGGGTCAGGCAGTGACGCGGTTTTGGTCCTTTTCCGAACGTGCGCCCGTTACGGGGGTTCGCGGTGATGCCCGCGCGGCCACGGCCGAAAAGGGCAAGGCGATTTTTGAAGCCATGGCAGCAGGCCTGGCGCGGGAATTGCGCGATGCCGCGCTTTGGGCCAAGCCTGACGCGGTATGGACACCCGGCCGCGCCCAGGGTCCGCGATAATCACCAAACGGGAGGCTGATATGAGCCAGGACACCGCCGAACACATCCTCGCCACACGCCGCGCCAAGCAGCTGCTGGCGCCTTTGGGGGCCGCTGCCCCCGCGACGCCAGCCGAAGGCTATCGACTGCAATATCAGGTGGCGACAAAGCTTGGCGCCGTGCCGCCGGCCGGTTTCAAGATCGGCGCCACCACCAAGCAGATGCAGACTATCCTGGGCCTGACCGGCCCCGCTGGCGGCTTTGTGCCCAAGGAAGGGCTCCGCAATACGCCGGCTGCTTTTCGCTTCGCGGATTTCCTCAACCCCGGCGTGGAATGCGAAGTGGGTCTCAGGCTTGGCCAGGATTTGCCGCATGGCGCGCATACCCGTGAAAGCGTCGCCGCCGCGGTGGCCGAGGTTTTCCCGGCGATTGAGATTGTTGAAAAGCGCTATGGCGATTTGGCAGCGCTCGGCACGCCAAGCCTGATTGCGGACCAGGTATTTCATGCTGCCGGGGTGCTTGGCGCGCCCACGCCGAATTGGCGCGCGCTTGATCTGGGGGCGACGCGTGGGCGCATGACCGTTGCAGGCAGCGTGCGCGGTGAAGGCGTGGGCGCTGACCTATTGGGCCACCCGATGGAGGCACTGGCCTGGCTTGCGGGGTCTGATTGCGCGCGCGAATTTGGCGGGCTGAAGGCAGGGCAGGTGGTGTTCCTGGGATCGGTCACGCCGCCCATTTGGCTCGATGGTCCCTGCGATGTGCTGGTCGAATTCGACACGCTTGGTAAAGTTGCCTTGACCTTTACCTGATATCCCTTCCGGGCGCGGTCGAACGAGCCGCGCCCAAGATGTCAATTAATTGCAAATAAATTCTCGGCATTTACCTTTTCGCTTACCTCTTATTAACCTTTCCAGGGTTACACATGTGCCACGGCGTTGATCACGCCCCGACCTTGCCAAAACGGCTGTGTGAATGGACCAAAACCATGCAGACCGCCGATTGGAAGCTTCTCCCGGACGAAGTGCAACTTGTGCTTTCCCGTGAAGCCATGCGCCGCGCCGCTGATACGCTTGCCGAACACGCCGAAATGCTTGCCGCCGAAATGGAAGATGGCGCTTTGCGCGATCGCGGCGGGCCCGATGCGCTCAGGCTTTTCGCCGCGCTGGTGCGCACCACCCATGATGAAAGCTTCGGTCAGGTTGGCCACGCCTGATCAGCGACGGATCAGATTATAGCGAATACGCAGATCAATCTCGATTTCATTGGAAGTCGGGCGCTTGAAAGCGGGTAGCTTCGCACCGCGAAACACGGATTGCGAATAGTGATTAAGCGTGATGGAACGCGACGCGGTGCGCAATTCCACGCGCCGCACTGTACCGTCAGGCGCGGTTATGATGCGCACGCCAACCAAACCCTGTTCCCCGAATTCCGCCGCGTCGCGCGGATAACGCAGATTATCCTGTAGCCAGCGATAGAATTCCCGCTGCCAATCATCGGCATCATCCGCACCGCGCACTTGCAGATTGGGCACACCAAGCGCTGCATTCGGCACCGGACCTGGCGTGAAATCCAATTGATTGCGCGGTCGGTAGCCCTGCTCCCCAAGCCTTATCGGCGGCAGGTGTGAAAGATCAAGCGGCGGGCGTGGTTCCGCACTGGGCCGCTGCTGCTCAGCGCGTGGCGGGGGCTCGGTCGGCGGTGGGGGCGGCGTTGGACGCGGTGCTTCAGCCATTTGGGGTGGCGGGGGTGGCGGAGGTGGCGGAGGAGGTGGCGGTGCAGGTGCCTCGGCCAGCGGCCTTGGGGGCGGGGGCGGTGCCGGGCTTGGTGGCGCTTGGGGCGTGATCGGCTGCGGCGGCCGCGGCGGTGCCGGCGGGGCTGGCGGCGCTACCGCTTGGGGCGGTAGGGGCGGCGCCGGCGGGGCCTGGGGTGTGGGTGGCGGCGGCACTGGCGGTGGTGAGGAGGGCACTTCAACCGGGGCGCCAGGCGGCGCTGCCGAATTGAAGACAATGTCAAAACCCTGCTCTTCAACCTCCAAGGCGCCCTGGCGGGGCGCCCGCGGGTCCAATTCCAGAAACACCACCACGGTAAACAACAGGTGCGCCAGGACCGCAGCCAGAATCGCGCGCCCACCCAGGCCGGGCCGCTTGGGGCTCAGCCAGCTTACGGGCCGCCGCCCCTCGGCGTCAGGCGCGCCGGGGCGGGGCAATCTAGGTTCGGCGCGGCGCATGGCGAGGGCGAAAGGGTCCTGACACTGGAAATTTGGGACTCGGCGCAGCGCCGAGTTGCCGAATAGGCGCACTCTGCTACATCAATTCGGCGCGCCGGGTTAGCACAGGGGTAGTGCAGCTGATTTGTAATCAGAAGGTCGGGGGTTCAAATCCCTCACCCGGCACCACCAACCACCCAAATGGCTGTTGTTGCGGCAGCGGCACTGCGCTGGCAGCGCCATAGTCGTCCAACGACCCGGCAGCTTCCTCAGAGAGCCTCGCCCGACGCCGAGAGACCTTCGGGTACCAACGGGCTTCTGAAATTGGCTATTTCCGGGAAATTCCAAGCCCTTTTGGGTAAATGGGCAGAAATTATTAAGTATGTTTGAATAATTTGCTTACGGTGTGATTTTGTTGTTGATTTTGGGCCAAGATCTATCTTTATACTCCGAAATTATTGCAATTTGCGCAATATCACGGAGGAAACTTTGGCGGATTCCAAACAACGGGATGATATCTTAGCTCTTACGGCGCAGATTGTAGCGGCTCACGCTGCCCATAATGCTGTCCCGACCTCGGCATTGCCGGCATTGATTCAGGAAGTTCATTTGACGCTGGTGTCGATCCAGCGCGCTCCGACTGAGGCACCACCCCGCCCAGAACCCGCGGTACCCATCTCGAAATCCGTTACCCAGGATTACGTCATCTGCCTGGAAGATGGAAAGAAACTGAAGATGCTCAAGCGGCATCTGAAAGCGTCCTTCAATCTGACCCCCGACCAATACAGGCAGCGTTGGGGGCTACCCGCCGATTACCCCATGGTGGCGCCCCGATATGCGAAGCAAAGATCCTCCATGGCGAAAAAAATCGGCCTTGGTACCGCAAATGGCAAGGGTCGCTCTGCCTCTGGGTAACAGGAGCAATAGTCCATCTGATGAAATCATCAGATCGGATTTCTCGCCCTAAAGACACGCAAGCTGGAAAGGCTTGTGTTGGTTTGCAGAACCGTCACGCGGTTCCGAAAGAACGAACGCTACGCTAGCCCGCCAAAAACCTTAACACCGCCGTATTGAAATCGGCAGGGTTATCCGCCTGCACACTATGCGCGGCGCGCGCAATCGTCACACGCTGCGCGTTGGGCATCGCGCCTTCCAAGGCATCCAGAATGCGCCCGAATTGCGGTTGGGATTGATCACCCCCCACCAGCAGCGTGCGCGTCTTAATCCCCGCTGCCTCCGCCCGCGCATAGGGCTTGCGCTGTTCCTTGATCTGCCCAAGCAGGGTTGTCGCATTGTCGCGATTGACGGTCTTGCGCGCCTCTGACCGCTTGGCCCAGGCACCCGGCCCGCCGGTATGTTCGGCCACAACTGTCAGGCCTTCCTCGATCTTACCTTCCGCGATCAAAGCCGCGCCGCGCGCAAAGGCCGATGCCTGATTGCCCGCCGGCGGCGCGCCACCCAGGCTTTCATCCAACTCACCACCTGGCTCCAGCAGCACAACCGATTCCAATAATTCCGGATGATGCTGCGCCACGCGAAAGGCGATATGCCCGCCGCGTGAATGGCCGATCAAATGCACGCGGCCCTTGCCGAGCCCACGGATGAAGCCCGCCACATCCGCGGTATGGCGCGCAATGGTGAAATCCCCATCTTCGCGCCACTTGTCGGGCCAGCAATGGCGCAGGCTGATCGCAATGGCGTGATATTGCGCGCCAAAAGCTTCCATCTGCCCCGCGAAGGAACGCTGATCCCCAAGCGTGCCATGCACCATCACCACAGGCACGCCATTGCCTGCTTCGGCATAGGCAATCGGATAACCATCAACGCTCATTGTCGGCATTACATTCTCCTCAAGCGCCGCGCGCCGCGGTGATCAGCGTCTTGAAACGACGCACCACAGCGGGCAACCCTTCAAAAACGCTCTGTGAAATCAGGAAATGCCCGATGGAGATTTCCGTCACCTCCTCCATCCGGGCGATATCGGTCACCGTCTCATAGGTCAGCCCATGCCCGGCATGGCAGAGCAAGCCTGCCCGCCGCGCCGCCACCACACCAGCCTGCAAGCGCGCCAATTGTGCGGGCCTATCCGCCACCGGCCCTTCGGCATAGGTGCCCGTGTGCAATTCAATCGCAGCCGCACCAATCGCGGCGGCCGCTTCGATCTGCGCCGCATCGGCTTCGATGAAAATGGAAACGCGCACATCGGCCGCACGCAGCCGCGCCACGGCTTCCCGCAGAAACGGCCCAGAGCGCAGCACGTCCAAGCCGCCTTCTGTCGTCAATTCCGCACGTTTTTCCGGCACAATGCAGCAATAGGGCGGGCGGATGCGTTCCGCGAAGGCGACCATTTCCTCAGTCGCCGCCATTTCGAAATTCATGGGGGCCGCGATCTCGGCACGGATGCGTTCCACATCGCGATCCCTGATGTGGCGCCGATCTTCGCGGAGATGCACAGTAATGCCATCAGCGCCGGCTGCCACCGCAATGCGTGATGCCTCCACCGGGCAGGGATGCGTCCCACCGCGCGCATTACGCAGTGTCGCCACATGATCAACATTCACCGATAGGTCGAGATGCTTCACGCCAAACCTCTTTTTTCAGCAAGTTGCCCGGCCAGCCTGATGGCCGCGATCAGCGAAGCGGGGTCGGCCAGCCCCTTGCCGGCAATATCCAAGGCCGTGCCGTGATCGGGGCTGGTGCGGATAATGGAAAGCCCAAGCGTCACATTGACGCCGCCTGCCATGTCAATCGTCTTGATCGGGATCAGCGCCTGGTCGTGATAAAGGCAGATCGCCGCGTCATAGCCAGGCCGCGCGAGCGCCGTGAACATGGTATCGGGCGGCATCGGCCCGCGCGCATCAATGCCCTCGGCCCGCAGCGCCGCGATAGCGGGGGCGATGATGTCAATTTCTTCCCGCCCCATGGTGCCCGCTTCCCCGGCATGGGGGTTCAAGCCCGCAATCGCCAAGCGCGGCGCGGCAATGCCGAAGTCGCGCTTCAACGCCGCGTCCACAATCCGTGTGGTCTCAATAATCAGTGCGGGGTTCAGCCGTGCAATCGCCTTGGCCAAGGCTTCATGCACCGTCACCGGCACAACGCGGAGTTCCGGGCAGGCCAGCATCATCACTGGCGGCACGCCGGTGCCGGCGAGCTCGCCCAAAAACTCCGTATGGCCGGGATGCGGGAAGCCCGTCGCGGTCAGGCTTGCCTTCTGGATCGGGTTGGTCACCACGCCTGCGGCACGGCCTGATTTTGCGAAAGCCACCGCTTCCGCAATGGCGCCAATCACCGCCCTTGCATGGGCTGTGTTCGGCTTGCCGGGGACCACCGGCACGGCCAAAGGCCGATCAAGAATGGGCAGCGCCTGCGCAAAGACCGCATTGGCGTCTTCAGGGGCGGAAATCCGCGCCACCGGCACGCCAAAATCGCGCCCGGCATCGTCAATCAGCGCAAAGCATGGCCCACTGCCCCGCAAGGCGCGCCAGGCGCCGGCGGTGATTTCCGCGCCGATCCCGGCGGGCTCACCCATGGTCAGGATCAGCGGTTTCATGGGGTTCTTCTAACCCTAGGCCCGGCGCGTGGCGAGGCTTTCCCCCGGCGTCACCACCACGCGGTTCACGCCAATGACCTGGCCGAGATTACCCGCGATCAGCGCGGCCATGCCGGGTTCAAGGTTCTCACAGGCGATGGTGATGTCCATCTCCTCACCCGAGCGGCGGGCCTGGAACAGATCAGGCGTCACATCGCGCTTGGCGAAGGGCTGCAATAGGCGGGGCAGCAGGCCAGGGCTGGGTTCGGCGCGCAGGTCAAAGCGCGTGGTCAAAGGGGTAGAGAGCATTGGTCAGGTCCGGTTCCGGGTTGCGGGGCAGTGCATGGGCGGCCAACCGGCAGGCACACAGGCCCCAAGCCCGGCGCCTCAGGCGGCCGCGGCGGTAATTCGGAAAAGGTGAACCCTGACAACCAAGCGCCAAAACTAGCACGTCCTGCCGACTAGTCAAAAAAAACGGCGCGGCCTGGGGGGAAGCCGCGCCGTGAAGTCACGTCCAAAGGAGGAGAAGCTATCCGCAGGGCGGAAAATCACGCCGCCTGCGTGATTCTTGTGGCGCGAAAACGCCAAGCCGTTATTGATCTGGCGCAAATACCCAATACCAGCCGGCTGCCATGGGGCGGCCAGCCAGTCACCAGCGATTGAGGAGAGAGTTTCATGGCGCGTGTTGCACTTGTCACCGGGGGCCAAAGAGGCATTGGCGCCGCAATCAGCGAAGGGCTGCAAGCAGCAGGCCGTTCCGTAGTGGCTTCCTATGCCGGCAATGATGCGGCGGCGAAAGCGTTTACCGATCGCACCGGCATTCCTTGCTATAAATTCGATGTCGCCGATTACGCGCAATGCGCGGAAGCGATTGCCAAGATCGAAGCCGAAGTGGGGCCGATTGAAATTCTGGTGAACAACGCAGGCATTACGCGCGATGCCACCATGCGCAAACTGAACCGCGACATGTGGGATGCGGTGATCGATACAAACCTTGGTTCCTGCTACAATCTTTGCAAGCTGGTCTGGGAAGGCATGAATGCGCGCAAGTTTGGCCGCATCGTGAATATCGGCTCTGTCAATGGCCAGGCCGGGCAATATGGCCAGGTGAATTACGCCGCGGCGAAATCCGGCATCCATGGCTTCACCAAGGCGCTGGCCCAGGAAGGGGCGAAGCTTGGCATTACCGTGAATGCGGTCGCCCCCGGTTATGTGGATACCGAAATGGTGCGCGCCGTGCCGCCTGATGTTCTGGAAAAGATCATCGCGCGCATTCCGCGTGGCCGCCTTGGCAAGGCCGAGGATATCGCGCGCGGCGTGGTCTTCCTGACTGCCGAGGACGCGGATTTCATCACCGGGTCCACGCTGTCCATCAATGGCGGTCAGCATATGTATTGATGCGGGGGGCCAGACCATGTCTGTTTCGCAACCGCTCACCGGACATGCTCTGGGTTTTTATTGGGTCGCATTTTCCGAGTCGCCAAGCGTTACCACTTGGCTCGAAAATGCTCCCGGCCCCTGGCATAAGCGCGGCGCCATGGCATGCTGCCCCTTTCAGATGGGGGAAATGCCATGGGCTACGCCATACTTGCTTTCGATGGTGCCGATAAAACCCGCCGTACCGCGGCGATGGACCGCCACCGGGCGGTGATCAGCCGTTGGGCTGAGGATGGGCGGATGCCCTTCGGCACGCCGCTTTTCACGAGCGAATGGGTACCCTCCGGATCGCTGATGATCCTGGATATGCCGGATATGGCGGGTGTTCGCGCCTATTTGGCGGAAGAACCCTTCTCGGTGGAGGGCGTCTGGGGGGATGTCCGCATCCTGCCCTTCCGCATTGCGACTTTGCCCTATCAGCGCCTGCCCAAGCCGGGCGGTCCAGTGGCAAGCACCCGCACCCATACGGTTGCCATCGCCTATGATGGCGCGGATGCCGAGGCACCCGCCCGCCGGCAAGCGGCGCGCCCCGCGCATATCGCCCGCATGCAGCCCATGGCGGCTGATGGCACGCTCGCGATTGGTGGCGCCATTCTGGATGAGGCCGGAAGCCGCATGATCGGTTCCATTACCGTCACGCGCCACGCGACAGACGAAGCCGCCCGCGCCTGGATGGCCGAAGACCCCTATGTGACGGGTGGCGTTTGGCAGGATATCACGCTGCACGCGACGCGCCTGGCTGCGCTCCCCTACCGGCCCTTGCCCGGCGGTGCCTGATGGCGCTGATTGAATATGCTGACGCTGCGCCCGAAGTGCGCGCGGTATTTGATGACATCAAAGCAACGCGCGGGGTCGCGGATGTCAATAATTTCTGGAAGGCGCTGGCGGTGCATCCGCCAACGCTGAAGCGCACCTGGGAAAGCCTGAAGCAGGTGATGGCGCCGGGTGCGCTCGATCCACTGACGAAGGAAATGCTCTATCTCGCGGCGTCAGCAGCGGCGGGTTGTGCCTATTGCACGGCGTCCCACACTGCGGCAGCGCGCGCCAAGGGCATGACGGAAGCGATGCATGGTGAATTGCTGGCTGTGCTTGGCATGGCGGCAGAAACCAATCGCTTGGCGGAAGCGCTCCGTGTTCCCATTGATCAGGGTTTGTGAACGGAAATAAAAAAACCCCGAGGTTTCCCCCGGGGTTTCTAATCAAAGCCGCCAGGCCCTGATCAATCGCTGTTGCGCTGACCCATGAAGGAAAGCAGCAGCTGGAACAGGTTGACGAAGTTCAGATACAGGCCAAGCGCATCCATCACGCTCCGCTTGCCGGCTTCATCCGTGCCTTCCGCATAGGCGAATTGCAGGTAATCCGCCTTGATGCGCTGCGTGTCATAGGCCGTGAGGCCAACGAACACGACCACGCCGATCACGCTGATCGCAAAGGCCAGCGCCGAAGACGCCAGGAAGATATTGACCAGACCCGCGATCAGAATGCCGATCAGGCCCATGATCATGAAGCTGCCAAAGCGCGTCAGATCCGCTTTTGTCGTGTAGCCGTAAAGGCTAACCGCGGCGAACATGGAAGCCGTCACGAAGAAGGTGGTCGCGATGGACTGGCCCGTGTAGCGCAGAAAGATGTTCGAAAGGCTTGCCCCCATACAGGCGGCAAAAACCCAGAACAGCGCCTGCGTCGCAGGGCGCGAGAGCTTATTGATGCCAAAGGACAGCACCAGGATGAAGGCGAGCGGCGAGAGCATCGCGGCCCAGCCAAGGATGGTCGGCGAGACGATGCGCGCGCCATTGGCAGCGCGGGTCACGGACCAGAACATCTGCTGCAGCTCAGGCGAGGAATAGATCACGTAAGCGACAATGCCGGTGACCAGCAGGCCGGACGCCATCCAGTTATAGACGCGGAGCATATATGCCCGCAGCCCGGCATCAATCGCGGCCGCATCGGCTGCGACGGGGCGACCCCAGCCGGTGGTAAAACGCGTGTCGGGACCAAAGGCCATGACGAGTGAGACTCCTGTTGATGGGGAGAATTCCCCGTTGGTCGATAATATGGATATTCCGTAATGCAGATCAATAGGGGGGCCGCCCGCCGGCGAAACCAGCGGGCGCCCAGACCCGATCAACGCTCCGGCGGTTCCACCCGGATGGCGACAGCTTCCGCAATGGCAACATCCACCCGGTCACCAACTTTCAAGGTCTTCAGGAATTCGCGCAGTTCAGGGGCGCGGACGGCCACCGTACGCTCCACGCGGGACGGGCCGACGAAGCTCACGGTATTGTTGGCGGCATCCACGGCGGTGATGCGCACCTGGGCGCGCGTCGCGGCGGCGGCGCCAGCGGCGGGGCGAGCGCCGGGTTCAGCGCGGGCGGCGCCGACCATAGTTTCGGGTTCCATCCGGCCGCCACGGGGTGCCATGCGGACGGCAACGGCTTCCTCATAATGCAGCCGCACGCGGTCGCCACGGCGGATTTGGGCGAAGTTCTGCACTTCCGGGCCAAGCTGCAGGGTTTGCGGCTTATTGTCCGGACCGCGCACAACAATGGTGCGGGTGCGGGCATCCACGCGGTCCACCGCCGCCACCATTTCGCGGGTGGTGGAGGCCACTACCGGCGGTTCCGGGGTGGGCGTGGCGCAGCCGATCAGCGCCAAAAGCGGCAGGGCAAGCACGGCGCCTTGGCGCAGGCGCGCGGAGAGGGTTGCGAACATGATGTGGCTTTCCTTCCTGATTTGCCGTCAATCAAAGGCGGCGAATTAAGGCATGGTTACTTTCGCGCGGCAACCGGCGCCGTCAGGCAGCCCCTTCCTGCCAATAGCCCTGATGCGGCACCGCACCTTCGTCTTCCAGACACGGCCCAACCACCGCCACCTTTTCCGCCGCGCTATCCAGAACTGCCCGGCAGGAGAGCGAAAGCCCCGCCGTATGGGGCTGCGCATTGCGCAAATGCAAAATGGCGCCGGCGGAAAGCCCGTAAACTGCGCGGCCGATGCCGGTGTAGAATATCGCCGCCGAACACATGGCGCAGGGCTCGCCCGAGGAATAGATCGTGGCATTCCGCAGCACATCGCGCGGCAGCCCGGCCCGCAAAACCGCGTGCAGCGCATTCATCTCGGAATGCGCCAACGTCCCACCACCCCCCTTGCCCTGAGTGGACCCGGCCTCGGCCAGCACCTGTCCTTTCTCATCTGCAATCACGGCGGCGAAGGGGCGATCACCGCGCGCACGCGCCTCACCGGCCAGCGCAAAGGCGCGGCGGAGCATCGTGGCATCAAGCGCGGAGAGTTTGTCATCCTCGGCCATAGCGGGCTTCCTATTCATTGCGGAGCAAGGGTGCCGCCTTGGCGCGCAGCGCAAAGGCCGTGCCGGCATAACCGAAGGCAAGTGTTATGGCCATGCAGGCCAGCACCGTGATTGCCAAGGTGCCCGGCAAGAACACCCAATCGGCGCGCATCACAAAGCGCACCACACCCCAGGCCGCCGCGGTGCCAGCCGCCGCCGCCAGCAACCCCGCCGTCAGGCCAAGCAGCCCGAATTCCACCAAAAAGCTCGCGCGGATTTGCGCGCGTGTCGCGCCGATGGTCTTCAGCACCACCGCATCCCGGATGCGCCGCCTTTGCCCTGCCGCCACTGCGCCCGCCAGTACCAGCAAGCCCGCCAGCAAGGTAATGCCCGCCACGGCCGAAAGCGCGAAGCCAATCTTCTCCAACAACCCGACCACCTGATCCAAGGCATCGCGTACACGAATGCCCGAGACATTCGGGAAGCGATCGGTCAGCAAGCGCAGCAAGGTCGCTTCCTGCGCCACATCATTGCGCATGGTGGCAATATGCGTATGCGGCGCGGCAGAAAGCAAACCAGGTGAGGCCACCAGCACGTAATTGATGCCAAGGCCGCGCCAGGCGATCTCTCGCAGGCTTGCGATTTTCAACGTGATGTCGCGGCCCAGAACATTCACCGTGATGGTGTCGCCAACACCAATGCCCCAACCGCGCGCCAGTTGCGCATCGAAGGAAACCAAGGGTGGGCCTGCATAATCCGCTGGCCACCACTCACCCGCGACCAGCTTGGCGCCTTCCGGCGGGGTCGCTGAATAGGTGAGGCCACGATCGCCGCGCAAGGCCCAGGCGGTTTCGGGCGTTGCGCTTACCTGTTCCGCCGGCACGCCATTCACCGCAACAATGCGCGCGCGCAGATTGGGCACGCTGCGAATTTCGGTCACGCCGGTTTGCGCGCGGGCCAGTGCCTCGAACGCCTGAATCTGATCGGATTGGATATCAATGAAGTAGAAATTCGGCGCGGCGGCCGGCATTTCATTGGCCAATTGCCGGCGGAGATTGCCTTCAATCAGCGCAATGGCAGCAAGTACCGTGAGCCCCACGCCAAGCGAGACCAACATCAAGGGCGTCGGCGCGCCGGGGCGATGCAGATTGGCGAGCCCCAGGCGCAGCGCCGGTCGCCTTGCATGCGGCAGGCGCCGCGCGAGTGCCATCAGCGCCCCAGCGCCAAGGCGGAACAGCAATAGCGTGCCGATCACGGCCACGATGAACCCCGCCGCGAAACGCGGATTTTCCGCCGTACCGATCACCAAGGCGGAAAGTGCTCCTGCTGCTGCAAGGATCGCCACCAGAATGCCAAGGCTTGGCCTGCCCGCGCTTGGCGCCACCACATCACGAAACAGTGCTGCCCCCGGAATGCTGCCGGCGCGACCAAGTGGCCACAGGGTGAAGGCAAGCGCCGTGAGCAAGCCATAAGCCGCCGCCAATAAAAGCGGCACCGGATAAGGCAGAATGCGTGGCGCTACCGGCAGAATGGAAGCGAGTGCCGCTGCCCCCGCCCAGGTCAGCCCAAAGCCAATGACCAAGCCAAGCGCAATGCCCAGCAACGCCAGCGCCATCACCTGCAACAGATAGGTCGTGAAAATCAGCGATGGCGGCGCGCCAAGGCAACGGAGCGTTGCAATGGTGCGCGCACGTTGCTCAAGCCAGGCGGAAACACCCGTTGCAATGCCGATCCCGCCCACCAGCAGCGCCGTCAGGCTGGCCAGTGTCAGGAAAAACGCCGCCCGATCCAGGAAGCGATTAACGCCTGGGGCAGCGACATCAGAACTGCGTATCCGCCAGCCGGATTCCGGAAAATCCCTGCGCAGATCGGCAATGAAGCGCTGGCGATCCAGACCCGGCGGCAGCGCCAGCCGATATTCATAGGTCACCAGACTGCCCGGTTGGATCAGCCGTGTCTCAGCCAAAGACGCCAAGGCAATCATGGCGCGCGGCCCGAGCAAGGAGGGGCTCGCGACCTTATCCGGTTCCTGCGCGATGGTGGCGCTGAACGTGAAGCGCGCTTCACCAATGCGCAGTACCGCGCCCGGCGCCACTTCAAGCTTTTCGGCAATGAAAGGATCAAGCAGGATATCACCCGCAGCAAGCGCCACCGGTGGTTGCACCTCAAGCGTGCCGAAAAGCGGATAGGCGCCATCCACCGCCTTCACTTCCACCAGCATGCGCTGGCCGGATTCCGCCACCGCCATGGCGCGCAGCGTGACCACTTCCGACATGCGTGCGCCACGCGCCGCAAGCCAGGCGCGCGGCGCTTCACCCAAAGGCCGATAGGGGGAGGCGATTTCAACATCGCCGCCCAGAATGCGCGCGCCATCCGCGGCAAGCCCAGCATCCACGCCGGCGCGCAACGTGCCCACCGCGGTAATGGCCGCAACACCCAGCGCCAGACAGGCCAGCACAATGCGCAAGCCGCGCAAACCGCCGCGCAACTCGCGCCGCGCAATCCGAAAAGCGAGTGACAAATTGCTCACGCCGCCGCCCTTTGATCGGACACGATAAGCCCATCCTCGATCCGCAATTGCCGCGGGCAGCGCGCCGCCAGTGCGGGATCATGCGTGATCAATAACAACGTGGTGCCAAGCCGCGCGCGCAAATCAAACAGCAACGCCATCACTTCCTCGCCCTTTGCGCGGTCGAGGTTGCCGGTGGGTTCATCGGCCAGCAGCAAGCGCGGTTCCGCAACAAAGGCACGGGCGAGGGCCACACGCTGCTGTTCGCCACCGGAAAGCTGCGCCGGGTAATGGCCCAGGCGATGGCCCAGCCCAACCGCGCGCAAGGCTTCCGCCGCGCGATCAAAAGCATCGCGCACGCCGGCGAATTCCAGGGGCACGGCGACGTTCTCAAGCGCCGTCATGGTCGGGATCAAGTGAAAGGCCTGAAAGACAATGCCGAGCCGCTCACGCCGGAAACGCGCGAGCGCATCTTCCTCCATGGCGCCGATATCCGCGCCATCAATCAGCAACGTGCCTGAGGTCGGGCGTTCCAGCCCCGCCAGCAGCATCAGCAGGCTGGTCTTGCCGGAACCCGATGGGCCGACGATCCCCACCGCCTCACCCGCCGCCACGCGTAAATCAAGGCCGCGGAGGATGTTGATCTCGCCCGCCCCCGCCCTCACTTTGAAGCCAAGGCCGCGCGCTTCGATCAGGGGTTTTGTCGCCCCGGCGCTGGTCGTCTCGGTGACGTGAAGGGCATCCATGGTATCGCTGATCTCCTATCCTGCCCGCGCATATGGTCGCAGATGGCTCTGGCGCCAATCGCTGGCGCTGCTGGCTTTGGGGGCGCTGCCGGTCCAGGCGGCGGAAATCCGGCTGATGATGCTCGGCGATTCGATTACCGCCGGGTATGGGCTGGCGCGGGGCGAGGCTTTGCCGGCCAGGCTGGAAGCGGCCTTGCGCGCCAAAGGCCGGGCTGTGCGGGTGATTGATGCCGGGGTGTCCGGGGATACCACGGCGGGCGGGCGGGCGCGCCTTGATTGGGCCTTGGCCGAAAATCCCCATGCGGTGATTGTGGCGCTTGGCGGGAATGATGGGCTGCGCGCGCTGGAACCCCGCGCCAGCCGGGCCAATCTGGCCGCCATTCTGGACGCTTTGGCCGCGAAACGCCTGCCCACCATGTTCGCCGGGATGCTGGCGCCCCCCAATCTTGGTGCCGATTATGGGCGGGAATTCGCTTCGAGTTTCAGTGACTTGGCGCGCGAAAGGCCCGCCGTGGTCTTCTACCCCTTCCTGCTGGATGGGGTGGCGGGTGATCTTTCGCTCAATCAACCGGACGGCATTCACCCAAATCCCGCTGGCGTCGCGGAGATGGTTCGTCGCATGCTACCCTATGTCGATTCGCTGCTGGGGAAGGTGACACTCCCCTAGGCTAACCGCCGGATTGCACAGAAGGGCCCCCGCCATGCTGCGTCTTTTCGTCGCCCTTGCCTTGCCGGCCACGCTGCGGGCGGAAATTGCGGGCCTGGTTGGCGGTATTCCCGGCGCGCGCTGGGTGCCGCCCGATAATTACCACCTAACTTTGCGCTTCATTGGCGAGATTGAGCCCTGGCGCGCCCAGGAAGTGGATGACGCGCTGATGGCAATCCGCGCGCGGCCCTTCACCTTGCAGCTTGCCGGCGTTGGCACATTCGAGAAAGCCGGGCGCATCCAATCGCTTTGGGTGGGGGCTGAGCGCAATGACGCGCTGACCCATTTGCAGACCAAGGTGGAAACCGCTTTGCAACGCGTGGGCCTGCAAGCGGAGCGCAAGCGCTTTTCACCGCATGTGACCCTGGCGCGGACCGACCGCGCCGCGCCGGAAAAGCTGATGGCCTTTGTGCAGGCCTATAATTTGTTCCGCGCGACACCGGTGGAGGTGGAGCATTTCACGCTGTTTTCGTCCCGCTTGGGGAAGGAGGCTTCGGTTTATACGCCGGAAGTGGATTACGATTTGGTGGCGCGCGTGACGGCTTGAGGGGGGGGAAAGGCGTCGTTTTTTCAGGGACGCGGTGCGCTCAAGGTAAGAAAACCCTTGCCAAATATACGCCAATGGCGTAGTTTTCGACATGCAGATTGTTCGCACCGGGCTGTACCTTCGGCAAATGAAGCGCCTTGGCGCATCAAGCACCGATATGGGGCGGCTTGAGGCAGAAATCGCCGTGAACCCGCAAGCCGGGGACGTCATTCCAGGCCTGATGGGGCTTCGAAAAATCCGTTTTGCTTTGGGCAATAAGGGCAAGAGGGGCGGTGGCAGAGCGGTCTATTTTCTGATGGTGTCCGATGATGTGGCGGTGATGATTTTTGCCTATGCGAAATCCGCTCAGGAAGATTTGACGACGGAGCAGCGCAAGGCAGCGCTGGCTTTGCTCAAGGAGATGACCGATGGCCGGTAAAGGCAAAGAACCCAACTTTGGTGAAGGTTTGGTGGAGGGGCTGCGTGAGGCGGTGGCCTGGAAGCGCGGCGAGGTGGCGCTTGAGGTTGTCAAGATTGATCCAATGCCGCCCAGCCGCATCCGCGCCATTCGCAAATGCGTGGCACGTTCGGCCCGCGAATTCGAACTGCGCTTCGGCATCCCAGCGGCGACCGTGAATAACTGGGAACAGGGGCGCCGCAGCCCCGATCCTGCTGCGCGCGCCTTGTTGCTCGTGATTGAGCGGGAGCCTGAGGCCGTTTTGCGGGCCTTGCGCTAGTTTGGGCGCGCTCACTGCTTCCGGCGTTCGTCGCCGCAACATCCCTCAAACCACCTTGGCAGCCACCGCCCACCGGATTAAGCACAACCCCGTGAAACGCCCCGCCACCTTCTTCGCGCGCCTGATCGCGGCCCTGCTGCTGGTGCAGACCGTCCTCGCGCCGGCGCTTTGCCTTGCCCATGCGGTAAGTGCTGGGATGGCGACGGTCATCTGCTCCCCGGATGGGGATCGCACCGTGCATCTGGGCACAAACGGGGAGGAATTGCCCGCCCCCGAAGCGCATAGCGGCTTCTGCCTTGCCTGCCATGCCCTACCGCAAGCCGATCTCCCCGTCGCGCCCCTGCTCTCCACCCCGGCGGAACTCGGCAGCGCGATCATCTGGTTCGCCACCGGCGATGCCGGCTGGCGCCCGGCGGCGCGCGCACCGCCCTACGAACCGACAGGTCCCCCAGCTTTCTCCTGAGGCCGCCCGGATGCGGGCGGCCACAAGCCGTCCCGTCATTCGACCTCAGGAGATTTTTCGTGTTCCACATCCATCATGCGCGGCTTTTCGCCGCCGCGGCCGCCTTGGCGGCCAGCGCCTTTACAGCACAGGCGCAAACCAGCACCCCGGCCACACCCAGCGCCACGCTGCCGCCCACCATCGTCACCGCCGCCCCCATTGCGGGCAGCCTGACCCGGCCATCCGATGAACAAGCCGCCGAGGAAGCGCGCCGCAACCCCGGCAATGTCACCATCGTCCCGGCCAGTGATTTCCGCGACAGGGCGGGCGCGACCACCATCCGCGACATGCTGCTGTACACGCCCGGCGTCTTTGCCGAGCCGAAATGGGGCGAGGATTCAAGGCTTTCCATTCGCGGGTCCGGCATCGCGCGTAACTTCCACTTGCGCGGCGTGCGGCTTTTCCAGGATGGGCTTTCCATCAATCAGGCTGATGGCAGCGGGGATTTCCAGGAATTGGACCCGCTGACCTTCCAGCGGGTTGAAGTATTTCGAGGCGCCAATGCCTTCGCGCTGGGGGCCAATACGCTCGGCGGGGCGTTGAATTTCATCACGCCAACAGGCCGCACCGCGCCGGGTACCATCCTGCGCGGGGAGGGTGGTTCCTTCGGCTTTGCGCGTGGCCAGGTGGCGCATGGCTGGGCGGAAGGCGCGCATGATGCCTGGGCCAGCTTCAGCGGGATGACCCAGGAAGGCTATCGGGATCACAGCGCCGGGCGCGCCTATCGGCTGAATGGCAATACGGGCTGGCAATGGGCAGACAATGCGGAGACGCGCATTTTCATCGCCTATAACAATATCTGGCAGCAGATCCCGGGCGCGGTGACGCGCAGCCAGGCGCTGAATAATCCACGAGCGGCCAATAGCGCCAATCTGGCCGCGAATGCGATGCGCAATCTGGAAAGCACGCGCCTTGGCACCATCACCGCCATCCGCCCGGAAGAAGGTATTCTGGTGGAAGCCGGCGCCGGTTTCGTCAGCCGCGAATTGGATCACCCGGTCGCCTTCGCGCCTGGATTCTATCAGTACATTGATCAGCGCACGGCGGATGTTTCCGCCTTTGGCCGCAGTACCTTTGATCGGCAAATCTTCGGGCGCGAAAATCGCACCATCATCGGCGTCAATGCAGCCAAGGGCCGCAATCGATCACTGCGCTTTTTCAATAATGATGGGCGCCCCACCACGGTGATGACGGCCAATTCCATTGATCGCGCCACCAATCTGGATGCCTATCTGGAAAACAGCCTGGAAGTGCTGCCGGGATTCGCCTTCATCGCCGGCGCTTCCGCCGGCAGAGCATGGCGTGAAAGTGATGATGGCTTCCTTTCCAATGGCGATGATTCCGGCAAGGGCGATTGGGGCTGGGTCAATCCGCGCTTTGGCGTGCTGTGGCAGGCAGCGGAAGGGGCGCAGGTTTTCGGCAATCTGTCCTGGACCACGGAACCGCCAACCCTGTCTGATCTGATCCCGCAAGCGAAGGATGTGCAGGGCTTTTCCAAATTGGATGCGCAGCGGAGCGCCACGCTTGAAATCGGCACGCGGGGCCGCCGTGGCGATATCACCTGGGAAGTCGCGGCCTATCATTCGCGCCTGCGCGATGAAATCCAGTGCCAGACGGTGGGCTTTAGCCAATGCGTCGCGCTCAATCTGGATCGTTCCATCCATCAGGGCATTGAAGCCGGGGCGGATTGGGTGTTTCTCCGTGATATCGGAACAAAGGGAGATGGGCTGAGCTTCCGCCCCGCTTATACCTTCAGCGATTTCCGCTTTGATGATGACGCGACCTTCAAGAATAACGAACTCCCCGGCGTGCCGCGGCATTTGTTCCGGGCGGAGATGCGCTACCGCCACCCCTCTGGCGCCTGGTTCGGGCCGACCACGGATTGGGTGCCGCAAGCCTATTACGTGGACAATGCCAATACACAAAAGACCGATAGCTATGTGCTGTTTGGGTTGCGCGCCGGTTGGGATTTCGAAAACGGGCTTTCAGCCTTTCTGGAAGCGCGCAACCTGGCTGATACGCGCTACATCGCCTCGGCCTCTGTTGCGGCGACAGCTACGCCGAATTCCGCGCTTTACGAACCCGGCACGGGGCGCAGCGTTTTTGCCGGCCTGCAATATCGTTTCTGAAGGAAAGCAACGCATCATGAAGAAGCTTCTTGTTCTTGCCGCGCTGCTTTGCGCCACCCCGGCGGCAGCGCATGTCACCATTGACCCGCCCCAGGCCCAGGCCAATGGCTATTTGCGCGCAGCGTTTCGTGTGCCGCATGGCTGCGGCCAGCAGGCTACCATCCGCGTGACCGTCACGCTGCCGGAAGGCACCACCGTCGCGCGGCCCATGCCGAAGGCCGGCTGGCGCATTTCCATCACGCGCCAACCACTCGCCACCCCAGTTTCCGATGGCCATGGCGGCATGATCACCCACGCGATCACGCAGATTGTCTGGGAAGGCGGCCCGCTGCCCAATGAACATTATGATGAGTTTGTCATCGCCATGCGCACGCCGAACCGTCCGGATGAAACCATCTGGATTCCGACCGTGCAGCATTGCGATGGCGGCGGCATCGCCGCTTGGGTAGAAATCCCCGAAGCCGGGCGGCGGAGCACCGATTACCGCTACCCCGCGCCCTCACTCCGCCTGACCCCACCCCGCACTGCCGGAGGCCACTGAGAATGCACCCCATGCTGAAAACCCTGCCGCTTGCCGCCCTGCTGCTGGCCGCACCCCCCTTGGCGCGCGCCTGCGATATGGAAGCGATCAATGCGGAAATGACCACGATTTGCCTGGGCGCGCTCAACCCCACCCGCGCAGCGGCTGAAGCGATCATGGCGCAACTGCCTCCGGCGGAAAAAACCGCCCTGGCCGCTGCGCTGGCCCGTGCCGGGGATGCCTGCGAAACCGGGGACCCCGCCCAGGGCACCCGCGAAGCCGCCGGCATCATGCGCCTGATCGGCCATATCGAAGCACGGCTGGGCCTGGCCCCGCCCGCCATCACGCTGCAAAGGCTGGGCGGCATTGCCCCCGCGCCGCGTGGCTGAACCCATTGGAAAGAAGGAAAACCTCATGTCCTATTTGAACCGTCGTGCCCTCGGCGCCCTGATCCTTGCCTTACCGGCCTCCGCCGCGCTGGCGCATCATGATGTCACCAAGGGCGACCTTGTGATCGGCCATCCCTGGACCCGCGCCGCCGGGGCCAATGCCAATGGCGCGGGCTTCCTGACGCTGCGCAATAACGGCGCGGCGCCTGATCGGCTGGTCTCCGCCGCCAGCCCCGCCGCCCGGGTCGTGGAACTCCATACCCATATCCGGGAAGGCGATGTCATGCGCATGCGCCCGGTCGCGGATATCCCGATCCCGCCCGGCCAGACCGTGCATCTCCGCCCCGGCGGGCTGCATATCATGCTGATCGGGCTGAATGAGCCGCTGCGCCAGGGGGCCACGGTGCCGCTGACCCTCCGGTTCGAAAGGGCCGGGGAGGTGCAGGTGAGCCTGAGTGTCGAAGCCGCCGGGGCGCGCGGCCACGCCCACTGATCGGGCGGCCTTCAGACAGGCTTAGCTTGCCTTTGGCCCCCTTTCGGGCCAAAGAACCCTCCGATCCTTCACTCCTGATTCTGCATGGAGGGCCTCGCATGGCCTCGTCCTTCGACCGTATCGCCGATATCATCGCTGAAAACAGCGAAGTCCCGCGGGACAAGATCCTGCCCGATAGCCATGTGATCAATGATCTTGGCATTGATAGCCTGGACTTCCTGGATATCGTCTTCGCCATTGACAAGGCCTTCGGCATCAAGGTGCCGGTGGAAGCCTGGACGCAGGAAGTGAATGCAGGCAATGCGCCGGCAGAAAAATACTTCGTCATGAAGAACCTGGCCGAACGTGTGGATGAGCTGGTCGCGGCCAAGGCCGGCTGACCAAACCACCAAGCCACGCGCCACCGAAACCACGGACCCCTGACGCGATGCGCCTGGAATACTTCCAGATGATAGATCGGGTGGCAGCGCGCGAAGGCGATGCCATCATCGTGGAAAGCCGCATCCCGGATGCTTCCCCGGTGTTTGAAGGGCATTTCCCCGGCCATCCGCTGATGCCGGGCGTGCTGTTGGTGGAAACCATGGCGCAGGCTTCCGGCTGGCTGCTGCTTGATCTGATGGGTTTTGCGCGCATGCCCTTCCTGATGGCGGTGAAGGAAGCAAAGTTCCGCAGCTTCATCGGCCCCGGCACCTTGGTGCGCGTGCATGCCAAGCGCCTGCATGATGGATCAGGCTTTGCGGTGACCGAGGCGCGGATTGAAGCCGATGGCAAGCGCATCACCGATGCGGAGCTGACCTTCCGCATCATGGATTACCCCGCGCCGGAATTGGCCGATGCCATGCGCGGGCGGGGCCGGGAATTGGGGCTGCTATGACAAGGCGCGATGTCGTCATTACCGGGATTGGTTTGGTCTCCTCCTTGGGCGAAGGGCCTGAGGCGCATTGGGAAGCACTGACCAAGGGCGCGAAGCCCGTGGTGGATGCGACAAGCTTCGCGCCCTTCCCGGTGCATCCGCTGCCCGCGCTTAGCCTTGATGCGCAAATCCCGAAAAAGGGTGATCAGCGCCAGATGGAACCCTGGCAGCGGCTGGGCACCTATGCTGCGGGGCTTGCCATTGACCATGCCGGGGCGCGCGGCCTGGTTTCCGACATGCATTTGGTGGTGGCCGCCGGCGGTGGCGAACGTGACATCGCGGTGGATGAGGCGATGACGGCGGCACTGACCAGCGCCACGCCGGAAACCTCCGGCGCATTGCTCAATGAAAAACTGGCGACTGAATTGCGGCCGACGCTGTTTCTGGCGCAGCTTTCCAATCTGCTCGCGGGCAATATCTCGATCGTGCATGGCGTGACGGGATCATCGCGCACGCTGATGGGCGAAGAGGAAGCGGCGGCGGACGCCATCCGCATTGCCGCCGCGCGCTTGGCGGAAGGGCGTGGCGAGATTGCCTTGGTGGGCGGCGCTTTTGCGTCTCAGCGCTGGGATATGGTGCTGCTTTATGCGCCGGGTGGCGTGTTGTGGCAGGGCGATTACGCGCCGGTTTCCGCGCGTGGCGATGCGGGCGGGCTGATCCTGGGCGGCATGGCGGCGTTTCTGGTGCTTGAGACAGCAGAACATGCACGCGCACGCGGCGCCACGGCTCTGGCGCGGATTGGTGGCATCGCCAGCGATGCGGCGCATCAGCGCGCGGGCGGCGGCAGTGCCGCAGCGGCCAAGGCGCTTTGGCAGGGCATGGCAGCGCCGCAAGCCGGGCTCGGTGTGATTTCCGGCATGACCGGTGTTGCGGAAGCGCGCGCTGAAGAAGAAGCCTTCCTGTCGGGGCTTGGTAGCGTGCCGGTACGGCGCAGCACTTCCTTGCTTGGGCATGGGGTTGAGGCGAGTTTTCCGGCCAATGTTGCGCTCGCGGCACTCGCGCTTTCGCGCGGTGGTTTTTATCCGGCGATGGACCCCGCCGATGCCGGTGACGGCCCGGTGGAGCGCATTCTGGTGACTGGCTTCGGCCAATGGCGCGGCGAAGCGCTTGCCCTGCTGGAGAAAGCGCCATGAAGGATCATCTGGGCCGCCCCTTGGTGGCCGTGACGGGGATTGGGCTGGTGAGCCCGCTCGGCTGGGGCTTGGATAAGAATTGGGCGGCGCTGCTGGCGGGCACATCCGGCATTACGCGCATTCGCCGTTTCGCGACCGATCATCTGAAAACCACCATGGCCGGCACGGTGGATTTGCCGGAAGAAATCGCGGGCGCCGAACCCCTGCCCGCGCCGGTGCGCGTGGAACGCATGGCGGCTGCCGCGATTGCGGAAGCGCTGGTTGCGGCAGGCATGCAGGAAGGGGCGTTTGATGGCCCGCTCATGCTCGGCATGCCGCCGGTTGAGATGGAATGGCCGCAGCGTGTCGCGCTGGCGCGGCGCGCGGGCGGGCCTGGCCATGCCGCGCTTTCGGTGGCGAGTATCGGCCAGCGCGATTTGTATGAGACTTTTTTGTATGGCGGCGTCGGCGAAAGGTTGGCGCTGCGTTTCGGCACCAAGGGCGCGCCGATTGCAATCACCACCGCCTGCGCCACCGGCGCTTCCGCCATTCAGCTTGGTGTTGAGGCGATTCAGCGCGGTGAAGCGAAATCCGTCATCGCACTTGGCACGGATGGATCGGTGCAACCGGAAGCGGTGATCCGGTTTTCGCTGCTCTCCGCGCTATCGTCACGCAATGAAGACCCCACCAAGGCGTCGCGGCCCTTCGAGAAATCCCGTGATGGTTTCGTGATGAGCGAAGGTGCGGCGGCGCTTATTCTGGAAGATCTGGACCATGCCCGCGCGCGGGGTGCGACCGTGATCGGCCTGGTCAGTGGCTGCGGCGAAAGGGCGGATAATTTCCACCGCACGCGATCGAACCCCGATGGTTCATCCATCATTGGCGCCATGCGCAACGCCATTGCCGATGCCGGCTTGCAGCCAGGTAATGTCGGTTATGTGAATGCCCATGGCACCAGCACGCCGGAGAATGACAAGATGGAAGCGCTTGGCATGCGCGCCGTATTTGGTGAGGCGCCGCCGCCGATTTCCTCCAATAAATCTATGATCGGGCATACGCTTTCCGCCGCCGGCGCGATTGAAGCCGCCTTCAGCCTCCTCACGCTGCGCGATCAAATCCTGCCGCCCACCATCAATCATGCGGAACCAGACCCCACACTTGGGCTGGATGTGGTGCCGAATGAGGCGCGGCGGGTTTCAGGCTTGCGCCATGTGCTCTCAAACTCCTTCGGCTTTGGCGGGCAGAATGTCTGTCTCGTGCTGAGTGCCGCGCCATGATGCGCGCGCTTCGCCTGCATGGGGATCGTGATCTGCGGCTGGAATCCGTGGCGCCACCGCCGCCACCGGCGGCGCATGAGGTGCAGCTTCGCATCCGTGCCGTGGCGCTGAACCATATTGATGTTTGGGGCTTTCGCGGCATGGCCTTCGCCAAGCGCAATCTGCCGCTGACAGTGGGCGCGGAAGCGGTTGGTGAGATTGTCGCGCTTGGTTCCGGCGTGGCAGGCTGGAAAATTGGCGATCATGTCGCGCCCTATGGTGCCGCGACTTGCGGCGTCTGCAAGGCGTGCCGTGAAGGGCGCGATAATCTCTGCGAAGATGTCGGCGGCGTAAAGGGCTTCCATTTGGATGGCTTCGCGCAGGAGCTGATGAACCAGGATGCGCGGCTTCTGGTGCGCGTGCCGGATGGGCTTTCCTTCGAAGATGCCGCTTGCGGGCCGATCACCTTTTCCACCGTCGAACACATGCTATTCGACAATGCGAAATTGGAAGCGGGTGAAACCATCCTGATCCATGCCGCGGGTTCTGGCATTGGCACGGTGGCGGTGCGCATCGCGAAGGATCTGGGCTGCACCGTGATCGCGACCGCCGGCGATGATGAGAAATGCGCCAAGGCCAAGGCATTGGGCGCGGATCATGTGGTGAATTACTCCACGCAGAATTTCCCAACCGTGGCGCGGCGCGTCACCGGCAAGCGTGGCGTGGATGTGGTATTCGAACATGTCGGCGCATCCACATGGAGCGGCAGCTTACTCTCGCTGAAAATGGGCGGGCGCTTGGTGACTTGCGGGTCCACATCGGGGGTTTCGGCGGAAACCAATCTGATGATGCTGTTTCAGCGTCAGCTCCGTATCTTCGGGTCCTTCGGTGCTTCCATGCGCAATATCGCCGATGGCTACGCGAAAATGGCGCGGGGTATTCTGCCTGTGCTGGATACGGTGGTGCCGCTGGAACGCTTTGCCGAGGGGCTGGAACGGCTGGAAAGCCGCCGCGTCTTTGGCAAGATCGTGGTGACGCTGTGAATCGCGTCATGCCGCGCGGATGAATTTTCTGATCGGGCTTTTGCTGCGCGCGGGCTTCGGCTTTTTGCGCCTGCTTGGGCCGCGCCTTGCCCCGGCGCTTGGGGCTTTTCTGGCGCGCAATCTGGGTCCGATCACCCCGGCGCATCGCATCGGGCGGGATAATATCGCCGCCGCCTTTCCGGAAAAAACAGCGGGTGAGCGTGCCGCCATTTTGCGCGAAGCCTGGGACAATCTGGGCCGCACCGCCTGCGAATATGTGCATATGGACCGGATTTGGGATTTCGACCCCGAAAACCCGAAGCCGGGTGGTCATATCAGCGCCTCCGCTGAAACCGTCGCACTTTATGAAAGGCTGCGCGATGACGGGAAGCCCGCCATCGTGTTTTCCGCGCATCTCGCGAATTGGGAATTGCCAGCGGTGGCGGCGGCGAAGCATGGCATTGATAGTGCGGTGTTGTATCGCACGCCGAATAACGCCGCCGTGGCGCGGGAAATCCTGAGGCTACGCAAGGATAGCATGGGCGTTCTGGTGCCGGCGGGCATGGGGGCACCGCTACGTTTGGCGCGCGCGCTGGAAGCAGGGCAGCATATCGGCATGCTGGTGGATCAGCGTTTTGGGCGCGGCCCGCGCGTGATGTTCATGGGGCGCGAAGCCGCCGCCAATCCGCTGCTCGCGCAATTGGCGCGGCGCTATGATTGCCCGGTGCATGGTGCCCGCGCCATTCGCCTGCCTGGCGGGCGGTTTCGTCTGGATTTGACCGGGGAAATCCCCCTGCCACGCGATGCGGAGGGCTTGATTGACATCAACGCCGCCACGCAAAAAATGAATGAGGTGATTGAAAGCTGGGTCAGGGAATATCCCGGCCAATGGCTTTGGATGCATCGCCGCTGGCGGTAAATTCCTCCAAAGGAAAGGCGGGTTGTCATGCTCAATATCCGGCGCGCCAAGCCGCTTGCCGAACTGGATCGCGGTGAGGTCTTTAAGGCGGAACACACGCTGAGCGCGGCGAACGTCGCGAGCTTTTCAGTTCTATTCGGACTGGATGACAGGACCCTACCTGCACGGGCGGCGGGAACGCTGCTTGCGCATGTCATCACCACACGTTTTCCAGGGCCGGGTAGCAGGATTGTCGCGGAAAACCTGCGCTATGGCGGCGGCATGGCGGAAGGCGATGTGCTGACCACGGGCCTGGTGGTGCTGGATATTGACCATAAGGCGGGCCTGGCGCGGCTGGGGTGCCGCGTCACCGGCCCTGAGGGCCTGGTGCTGGCAGAAGGCGAGGTTGAGGTGCTGCCCCCCACCACCGCCGAAGAACGCGCGCTGCCGCAAATGACCGGGCTTGGCCCCCATGCCGGCAAGGTGATGGCAGACCTTTTCGCGCGCTGCCGTGCCCTGCCGCCCGTGCCGACTGCGGTTGCGCATCCCTGCGATGCGGAAAGCCTGCGCGGGGCGATCCTGGCCGCGCAGCAGGGACTAATCACGCCGATCCTGACAGGGCCGGAGGCACGGATTCGCGCCATTGCGGCAAAGGAATCGCTTGACCTTTCAGGCATCACGCTGATTGGCACGGAACACAGCCATGCCTCGGCCGAGGCAGCGGTGGCGCTGGTGCGCGAAGGCCGGGCGGCGGCGCTGATGAAGGGCAGCCTGCATACGGATGAATTGCTGGGCGCGGCCTTGGCGAAAGAAGCGGGGCTTCGCACGGAACGGCGCGTGAGCCACGCCTTTGTGCTGGATGCGCCGCTTTATCCGCGCCCGCTGATCATCACGGATGCGGCGGTGAACATCGCGCCCGATCTGGAAGCCAAGGCGGATATCATCCGCAACGCCATCAAACTGGCGCAGGCGATTGGTATCGAAACACCCAAGGTTGCCATTCTGGCGGCGGTCGAGACCGTGACACCCAAGATGCAGGCGACCCTGGATGCCGCGGCGCTTTGCAAAATGGCGGAGCGTGGGCAGATCACCGGCGGCGTGCTGGATGGACCGCTAGCTTTCGATAACGCCATCAGCCCGGTGGCAGTCGCGGCCAAGGGCATTCAATCCCCGGTGGCGGGCCAGGCCGATATTCTGCTGGTGCCGGATCTGGAGGCCGGGAATATGCTCGCCAAGCAATTGGCCTATTTAGGGGGCGCGGAATCGGCCGGGATTGTGCTCGGCCTGCGCGTGCCCATGGCGCTGACCAGCCGGGCGGATAATGCCATGGCGCGGCTGGCCTCGGCCGCCTTATTGCGCCTGATGGCGCCAGTATAAGGGCCCGAGGGCGAGTCTTGCGCATTCCCTTTTCAGCATCGGGGCGGATGGGCTACATAGCGATGATGATGAAAACCCGCCTTTGGTTCCTTGCGCCGCGCAACGCCCTTCTTCTGCCGCTAGGCCTGCTCATGGTCGCCTGCGGCGGTGACACCTCCTCTCAGATCCGAGAGGTGGGGCGCGATGAATATAATTCCGATAGTCGGCGCGATCGCTTGCTGCGCGCCACGTCTCCACAGGGAAGCGCGGGCGGGATCACTATTCTGGGCGCCGGCACGGAAAAAGGCCAGGAAGATAGCCGCGGCAGTGGCGGCCTTGGCGTGAATGCCTTCCTGTGGCGTGCCACGCTGGACACGCTTTCCTTCATGCCGCTTGCATCCGCGGATCCCTTTGGCGGTGTGATCATCACGGATTGGCATGCGCCGGGCGGCGTTTCCAATGAGCGTTTCAAGGCGACTGCCTATGTGCTCGGGCGGCAATTGCGGTCTGACGGGGTGCGCATTTCAGTATTTCGCCAGGTGCGCGGACCAGGTGGTTGGGTTGATGCGCCAGTGAGCACCGCGACAGCGGCGGAATTGGAAGACAAGGTGCTGACCCGCGCGCGCGAATTGCGGAGCCAATCAGCCGGGCGCTAAGGCACTGGTGTTTGTTCTGAAACGTTTGAGATCGTGATGCGGCTGAAGCCTTCCGCTAGGCTGGTTCACGTGATCCGTGCGTCCATCCTCCACCGTATGGGTTGGGAAAAAGACAGCAAGCGCTGGGCCGGTATCAGGAAGCCGCGGCCGCTTTGGGGCACGAAATTGCTCTTGAACAGCGCAATCCCGATGATCTGAATGATCGCGGTGTGGCGCTGATGGAAAACGGCGCGGCGAAAGAAGCCTTGCGGGATTTTGCTGCCGCGCTTCTTGCCTTTGATCAGGCGACCGCGCTCGATTCTTCTCTAGAGCAGATCACGTTCAGATGGAAAATCTGAACGTGTAAAGATGCTCGAAAAACAACGATGTAGAGCGGGTTGCGTGAACCCATGTGAGTCCAACACGCTCCAAGGGCTCGCGCCTAATAATCACGCTGCAATCCTGCTGGATTTGAAAGAAGCTTCGCAAGCCTTGGCCGCAGCGGACCGCGCCATAGCGGTGGCGCCTGATTTTGCGGAAGCTTGGAGCAATAAGGGCCTCGCGCTGCTTGGACTTGAAGATACAAGCACCGCAGTTGAGGGTTTTGAACAGGCCGCACGGCTTAACCCAAAGAATGCAGCGGCTGAGCGCATCGGCTTTGCCCATGGGCCGGAATTGCTGGGTCATGTTGCCCTTCAATCCGTCTTGGCGCTGGTTGCTCGATCGGGAAGATAGTCCCTGGTGCCCTTCCATCAGGCTTTTCCGGCAGAGACACCCTGGTGACTGGGCGTGCCCATTGAAAGAAGTGCGCAGCGCCTTTTCAGCGCAAGTCTGGTGAATGGATCCAACTGGCACACTCACGGGAAATGCGCATTACAGGCCAAGCCCGGTTAGTCAGGCGAATGGGTTCTAACCCATTGAAAACTGGTGCCGACTCGGGGAATCGAACCCCGGACCTACTGATTACGAATCAGTTGCTCTACCCCTGAGCTAAGTCGGCCCAATCACGCGGAAAACCGCCAAGGGACGCGTCTTACCCCCAGCCAAGCCTTCGCACAACCATCCCCATATTGCCCCCACTCCCGTGCCCCTTGTCCCGTAAGGGGAGCCAAGGAACGGGTGTCATGCTAGGCTGACAACATGCGTGCCCGGATCATCATCCCGATTTTATTGCTTCTGCTTGGCCTGGCTGGCGCCTGGGTCTGGCGCGGCCTGCCGCCGGCTGTCGCTGTCGGCACCGCAACCCTCGGCCCAGCCGTGCAGGCGGTCTATGCCACCGGCAATGTCGAACCGGTCCATTGGGCCAAGGTTGGCCCGGCGGTACGCGCACGCATCACAGCGGTGCTGGTCGAAGAAGGTGCACGTGTTGAAGCCGGCCAGCCCATGGCGCAGTTGGATGATCGCGAAGCACGGCACCGTGTTGAGGAAGCCGAAGCCCGCGCCAATTTCGCCCAGGAAGATTTGG
>JBIIGZ010000014.1:0-29009 GCA_044236185.1 Roseomonas sp.
CTCACCACCCGTGAGTTCCGTGGTTTCACCGAAAACCAGCGTATTGCCGTTTTCCCAGAGCTTGTCGAAGGAATTGCCGACCGTCGGGCAGGAAGCGAGGCCCGATGTGGTATCGCTTTCGCCGCATTTTGTGGAAACCCACAATTCCTGGATGGAGGCGCGGGTCTTCTTCAAGCGTGATGCGTGCTTGACCATGCGGTAAGCGGCGCGGGAGGCATGGGCGATGGTGTTGATATCGCCATTCTGTTCAATGGCGAAGCCTTCCACCGGCTTGCCGGATTTGGCGATGCCTTCAACAATGCGCCCAGTCCAGCCAGGCTCAATCCCAATCACCACCACGCCGGCGACATTCGGGTTGGTCCCCGTGCCGATCAGCGTGCGGAAATGCAAATCAAGATCGGCGCCGAATTGCAGGCGGCCATAGGCGTGCGGGATCGCAAGTGCGCCCTTGATGTTGTTCGCCACCGCTTCGCAAGCCGCGTTGGAAAGATCATCAACCGGCAGGATGATGACATGGTTGCGCACACCCATGCGGCCATTTTCGCGGCGCCAGCCTTCGAAGGAGGCGTTTTTCAGATTAATGCCCATGGCGCTCACCACCGCTTCGTCTTGACGTTATGGACATGGAGATGCTCGCCGGCGGAGATGTCCTTCACCGCCTTGCCGATATCAATGCCGTATTTGATGATGGTATCGCCGGCAGTGATGGCGCGAATGGCAAGCTTATGGCCGATCGGGATATCCGACTTCGCGTTGAAGGTGATCATCTTGTCCTGATCCATGATCCAGCCATTCAACGCCTGGCCGGATTTGATCCCTTCGACAACGACGACGCCGACGGAATCGCCTTCGTCATGCACACAGAAATGCACGGTCATGCCGGCATATCCTCCCTCTTTTGATGATGGTGAGAAAAAGCTAGGGCGCGGCCCGTTCCGGGTCAATTGGCTGCGCGCGTTTAAAGGGGCAGCGCGGTGGTGGATTTCACGCATTCCATGGCGAAGCGGGATGTCACTTTGCGCAGGCTGGAAACCCGCGCGGTCAGCTTGCGGTAGAAGACATCATAGGCCGTCATGTCCGAAACAACGACGCGGAGCAGATAATCCACATCACCACCAAGCCGCCAGCATTCGACAATCTCTGGCATCTCAGCCACCGATTTGGCAAAGCTTTCGATCCAGGTGGCGGAATGATCGCCGGTTTCGATGGCAACAAAAACCGAAATGCCAAGGCCGAGCTTTTCCGCGTTTACCAGCGTGACGCGGCCGGTGATGATACCGGTTTCCTCCATGCGGCGGATGCGTTTCCAGCATGGGGTTTGCGTCAGCCCGACCTCTTTCGCGATATCGCCGAGGGAGAGGGAGGCATCTGCCTGAATCAGGCGAAGGATGGCAAGATCGGTCGCATCCAGATCATTAGGCTTGGACAAGGTGGCCTCCTGCCAGAAAGGGCTGCGTCATGCTTCGGGCATCAACAGGCGGATCAGACCATCAAGCTGGTCAAGGTCATTATAGCTGATGGTCACTTGGCCACCCTTGCCGAAATGCTTGATCGCGACTTGCAAGCCTAGGCGTTCGAGCAATTGGCGCTCCAGCGCCAGCGTATCGGAATCCTTGGCATTGGTGCGCCGCGCTTCGGGGTTCTTTGGCTGCGCGGCGGCCATGGCTTCGGCCTGCCGCACTGAAAGCCCACGCGTCAGGATTTGTGTGGCGAGTTTTTCAGGCTCCTCCGCGCCCAGCAGCGCGCGGGCATGGCCGGCGCTGAGGCGCCCGGCGCGCAAATGCTCGCGAATGGTGGCCGGCAAATTGAGCAGGCGAAGCGTATTGGCGATATGGCTGCGCGATTTGCCAACCGCGCGCGCCAAGCTTTCCTGATTGAGACCGAATTGGTCAATGAGGCGCGCAAAGCCTTCCGCTTCCTCAATCGCGTTCAGGTCTTCGCGCTGGAGGTTTTCAACCAGGCCAGCGGCCATCGCCATGCGATCATCGAAATCGCGAATGACAACGGGCACATCATGGAGTTTGGCGATCTGCGCTGCGCGCCAGCGACGTTCGCCGCCAATAATCTGGTAGCGTCCTGCAGCGCCGGGCTTTGGGCGGACCAGCAGGGGCTGCAAAATGCCATGTTCGGTAATGGAAGCAGCCAGTTCCTGCAACGCCTGACGGTCAGGTTCCATGCGTGGCTGGAACGGGCCGGGTTCGATTGAGGCAATCGGCAGGTTACGCGGCGGGCCAACCTGGGGGGCGCTTGGCGCCGCCGGCGCATCCCCCATCAGGGCCGAAAGACCCATGCCGAGCCGTGTTGGCTTTTTCATTGGGTCGCTTCCTTCAGTTGCTTCTCTCGGCGGATCCATTCCTGCGCAAGTGCGACATAGGCTTCCGCACCCGCCGAGCGATGATCATAGACCAGTACGGGCAGACCGTGTGAGGGTGCCTCGGTGATGCGTATGTTTCGAGGAATTACCGTTTCATAAACCTTTTCGCCAAAAAATTCGCGCACGTCGGCAGCAACAAGTTCCGATAGATTGTTGCGTTTATCGAACATTGTCAGGATGATGCCGCCAAGCTTTAGATTTGGGTTCAGGCTTTTGCTCACACGTTCAATGGTGCGCGTGATTTGGGATACACCCTCAAGGGCGAAGAATTCGCATTGAAGCGGGACTAAAACTTCATCCGCCGCGACCAGGGCATTGAGCGTGATCAGGCCTAGCGAAGGCGGGCAATCAATGATGATCAGGTCGGTGCCGGCCAGCGTATCGCCGGCAGCCTCCAGGGCGTTCAGCAAACGCCTTTCACGTGCTTCGACATCAATCAATTCGATCTCGGCGCCAGCTAAATCGGCATCGGCCGGGAGCAGAGCCAGTTGCGGGATACGCGATGGCTTGATGAGCTCGGCCAAGGGTGCTGCCCCGACGAGCAGCGCGTAGCTGCCTTGTCCCCTTTCCTGCCGCGGCAGACCCAGACCGGTGGAGGCATTACCCTGCGGGTCAAGGTCAATCAGCAGAACCTTGCGCGTGGTGGCCAGCGCCGTGGCAAGATTGATCGCTGTCGTGGTCTTACCGACCCCGCCTTTTTGATTGGCGATGGCAATGATTTTCGGCCTGGCGGGGCTAGGGTTGGACACGGGTGATATTGCTCAGGCGCAGAATGGTTGCTTCGGGATTGGTAATGCTTGGAAAGCGCTCAAGCGTGAAGTGCCAGTCTTGGCCGGCTTCCGTCAACTCTTTCTCGGCGCTTTTACCCTTCGGGAACAGCGCGACACCGCCTTGGGCCAGAAATTTGGCGGCATAGGGCAGCAAGGAGGCAAGGGGGGCAAGAGCACGGGCGGTGATGGCAGCAAGCGAGGGTAGCTTTGCGTTTTCGGCGCGACAGGAATGCACGCGGAGCTTGGGCAGCTTCAATTGGGCGCTTGCTTCGACCAGAAAGGCGGCCTTGCGCTTGTCTGACTCCACCAAATGGAATTCGCGGTCTGGCTGCAGGATCGCAAGCACCATGCCCGGTAAGCCAGCGCCGGAGCCAATATCGGCGATCGGGCCATCCTTTGGCAGAAGCGGCTGCAGTTGCGCACAGTCGGTAATGTGCCGCTGATCTACCTCAGCGACGGTGTCGCCCGAAATCAGATTGATCCGGGCATTCCAGCGGAGCAGCAGGTCCCGAAAGAGTGCAAGCCGTTCCGTGGTTTCGGGGCTATGTTTCACGTGAAACGTTGGGCGTCACGCCGCAAATGCACCGCAAGCGCCGCCAGGGCAGCTGGTGTTACCCCCTGAACGCGGCCAGCGGCACCCAGAGTGACCGGGCGGGCGGCCTTAAGGCGCTGGCGCATTTCGGCGGAAAGCCCATCCACCTCATCGAAGTCCAGCGTTTCGGCTATGGCGGCTTTCTCTTCACGTTCCAGCAGGCGTCGCTCTGTTTCCTGCCGTCGCAAATAGGGCGCGTAGAGCGCTTCGGCTTCTAGCTGCGTGCGGATGGTGGGGCAGACTGCCCGCAACCACGGAAAGGCGGTTTCGACCCTCTCCTGCGCCACCCCCGGCAGAGCGAGCACTTCAAGCACTGAGCGCCGACGGCCGTCTTGATTGACGGCGATACCGAACCCGGCAAGCGCGGCGGGCGTCGCACCATCGATAGCGGCATGCGCGAGGGCATCGGCAACGGCCTTTGCGAAGGTACGATGGCGTGCTGCCCGATCAGCGCCCACACATCCCCATTCTATGCCACGCTCGGTGAGCCGAAGCCCCGCATTATCCGCACGGAGCGACAGGCGATGTTCGGCCCGTGCTGTCAGCATGCGATAGGGCTCCGAGACACCCTGAAGTGTGAGATCATCCACCAGCACGCCGATATAAGCTTCGCTGCGTGTCAGCGTTACGTCCGGCTGGCCGCCAGAGGCGCGGCGTGCGGCGTTGATCCCGGCCATGATCCCCTGAGCACCAGCTTCCTCATACCCCGTGGTGCCATTGATCTGACCAGCAAGAAACAGACGCGGCACGTGCCGCAATTCGAGCGCCGGCGTCAGTGCGCGAGGATCGATGTGATCATATTCAATGGCATAGCCCGGCCGCAAAATGCGGGCCTTAGAAAGACCAGGGATTGAGGCAACCACCTGCTCCTGCACAGCTTCCGAAAGGCTGGTGGAAATGCCATTGGGATAGACCGTTGGGTCATCAAGCCCCTCAGGTTCAAGGAAAATCTGATGCCGCTCGCGTTCAGCAAAGCGCACCACCTTGTCTTCAATGGAAGGGCAATACCGCGGGCCAACGCCCTGGATGCGGCCGCCATAGACAGCGCTTGACTGAAGGTTGGCGCGGATGATGGCGTGGGTTTCGGGCGTTGTCGCCGTGATGCCGCAGTTCACCTGACGGTTGGTAATGCGCTCAGTCAGCCAGGAAAGCGGCTCCGGCGGGTCATCACCAGGCTGGGCTTCCAAAGCCCCCCAATCAATCGTCCGGCCATCCAGCCTGGGTGGGGTGCCGGTCTTGAGGCGCGCAAGTGGCAGGCCAAGCCGTTCAAACGCGAGTGCCAAACCAATAGCCGGCGCATCACCCACGCGTCCGGCCGGGAAGCGCTTTTCGCCAATATGGATTTCGCCGCGTAGGAACGTGCCCGTGGTAATGATCGTTGCCCCACAGCGGATGCGCTGGCCATCGCCCGTAATGATCGCAGTGAGCGCGCCCGTCTGGTCAAGCTCAAGCCCTTCCGCGCCGCCGGCCATGATCGTAAGGCCTGGCTGCGCGCGGAGCAGCGCCTGCACCGCCTCACGGTAAAGTCGGCGATCCGCTTGGGCGCGCGGTCCACGGACCGCCGGACCCTTGGACAAATTGAGCATCTTGACGTGAATGGCCGCCGCATCCGCTGCCCGGGCCATAATACCATCCAGGGCATCAATTTCACGAACCAAATGCCCCTTCCCCACGCCGCCAATGGCCGGGTTGCAGGACATTTCGCCAATGGTTTCAATCTTATGGGTCAGTAGCAGCGTGCGCGCGCCACAGCGTGCTGCGGCCGCCGCAGCCTCACAGCCGGCATGGCCACCACCCACCACTACAACGTCGAAGGTCAAATCTGCGCCCGTCATGCGCCGCCTATATCAGCATTACTTGCCGATACAGAAGTCCCGGAAAACGATATCGAGAATTTCCTCAACACCAACGCGCCCTGTCAGCCGACCAAGAGCAAAAAGCCCGGCGCGCAGCGCCTCGGCCGTCAATTCCGGTAGGCTGGCTGCTTCTGCTTCAGCGAGCAATGATACCGCTTCAGTCAGAATGGCACGATGCCGCGGGCGCGTGAGTTGATTGCCTTTCCCCGCGCCAGTGAGCCGAAGCGCCGCATCGGCAAGCCTTTCTCTCAACACATCCAGCCCGATGCCCTCGCGCGCCGATACTGCCATGGCTGGAACGCCGGCAATTTCGGTCGGAGCGGCCTGAAGGTCGCATTTATTGACCAGCACAAGTGCCCCAGGGCGGGCCCAACGTAGTGTCTCCGCATCAGGCGCCTGATCGGCGGCAAAGACGGTAATGACAAGCTCCGCCTCCTGCGCCCGGCGCTCGGCGCGTTTGATCCCCTCGGCTTCAATCTCATCGCCAGCTTCTCTCAGGCCCGCCGTGTCGGAAAGCGTCACGGGCACGCCCGCCAAATCCAACCGCGCCTCCACAATGTCCCGCGTCGTGCCCGCCCGGGCCGAGACTATGGCTGCCTCCCGGCCAACCAAGGCATTGAGAAGCGATGATTTTCCGGCATTTGGCGCGCCGATGATGGCGAAGACTAAGCCCTCACGCAGTAATTCGCCACGCCGAGCGTCGGCCAGATGGGCCGCGATTTCCGTACGCAGTTCGCCCGCTCCGCTGCGCACCTTGGCGTCCAAATCTGTCGGCAAGCCATCCTCGGCGAATTCAATCGCGGCTTCCTGATGGGCTAGCAACCGGGCCAAGCGTTCAGCCCAGGCCCCGTAAAGCTTGGCCAAGCCCCCGCCCGCCTGATGCAGTGCCTGACGGCGCTGCGCCGCAGTCTCAGCAGCAATTAGATCAGCGATGCCCTCGGCGGCGGTCAGGTCCATCTTGCCATGCATAAAGGCGCGGCGAGTAAATTCACCTGGCTCTGCCTGGCGCAAGCCAAGCGCCGTCAATGCTTCCATCGCACCGGCAATAACGCTGCGGCCGCCATGCAGATGGAACTCCGCCGCATCCTCACCCGTATAAGAAGCCGGGCCCGGAAACCACAGCACCAAAGCGTGGTCCAAGGTTTCGCCATCAGCCGCGCGCAGTCGCCGCAAGCTGGCATGGCGCGGCGGCGGCAGACCGCCTGCCAGGCGCACCACCGCCTCAGCGGAACCAGGCCCCGATAACCGCAATACCGCGACCGCGCCGGCCGCAGCACCGCTTGCCAGGGCATAAATCGTGTCAGCTGCGCTCACCTGCCACCTCGTTTCACGTGAAACACTTACTCGGTCTCAGGCCTTCCCAGGCGGGACATCGCGCTCCGTCAGCATCAGCCGCGCCACACGGCCCCTCTGGCACAAATGTGCTTCCAAAACCTCATCAATATCGGATTTCGTTTCGATTTTGTACCAAATTCCCTCGGGGTAGATCACCATGGCGGGGCCGAATTCGCAGCGGTCCAGACAACCGGCCATATTCACCCGCACCCCGGTCAGCCCCAACTCCTTGGCGCGCGCCTTCATGTAATCGCGCAGACCCTCGCTGCCCCGCGCCGCGCAGGAACCACGCTTATGGTCATCAGGGCGCCGATTGCAGCAAACAAAGACATGCGCCTGAAAATAGGGCGGTGGATCCACTACACTCTGCGCCTCGGCTTTCATTTCACCCACTGGTTTTCCTCTCTCCATATTCGTCCAAAACACCACCGCTTGACGCTGCGCAGCCATAATGCCACTTCGCCCCCGCGTCATGCCGCAACTTTCTCTCCTGACCAATTTTGGCGACCTCACCATCTCGGAAGAAGATGGCGCTATTGTCGCGCTTGATTGGGGCCGCGGGCGAGATCAGACAGAAACCCGCCTTCTCTGTCGCGCCCGAGATCAGCTGCAAGAATATTTCGACGGCAAGCGCCTGACCTTCAACCTACCACTGGCACCCCATGGCTCCCCTTTCCAGAAACGCGTCTGGGCCGCGCTCTGCACCATCCCGCTTGGCGAGACGCGCAGCTACGCCGATATCGCCCGGGCCATCGGTTCAGCGCCGCGGGCAATTGGCGGGGCTAATGGTGCCAACCCCATTCCCATTATCATTCCTTGCCACCGTGTCATCGCAGCAGATGGTTCGCTCGGCGGCTATTCCGGCGGCGAAGGACCGGCTACAAAGCAACATCTTTTGAACCTCGAAAGCCGAGCGCTTCAACTCCCCCTCAACCCCCCGGCGCCCCGCAAGCGCCCCTGATGGATACCCCCATGAATCACGCTATCCGCATCCATGAAACCGGCGGCCCGGAGAAAATGGTTTGGGAAGAAGTGCCCCTTCCCTCTCCCAAGCCTGGTGAGGCCTTGGTTCGCCACAAGGCAGTCGGCCTCAACTATATCGATGTTTATTTCCGCACCGGTCTCTACAAGGCCCCTAGCATGCCGGCAATTATCGGCATGGAAGCCTCCGGCATTGTGGAAGCGATTGGTGAGGGCGTGACGGAGGTGAAGGTCGGCGACCGAGTTGCTTATGCTACTGGCCCGATCGGTGCCTATGCGGAAGCGCGCACCATCAAGGCTGATCGTCTGGTGAAAATGCCGGAAGCCATCAGCTTTGAACAAGGTGCTGCGATGATGCTGCAAGGCATGACGGCGGCCTTCCTGATCAAGAAATGCTACGCCGCCAAGGCTGGCCAAACCGTGCTGATCCATGCGGCCGCCGGCGGGGTTGGCCTGATCCTGAGCCAATGGGCAAAGCATCTTGGCTGCACTGTCATTGGTGTTGTCAGCACGGCGGAGAAGGCAGCGCTCGTGAAGGAGCATGGTGTGGATCACGCGCTGCTCACCAGCGATGATATCCCCGCCCGGGTCAAAGACATCACCAAGGGTGCGATGCTACCCGTGGTGTATGACAGTGTCGGCAAGGATAGTTTCCTAACCTCGCTTGATTGCCTTGCCCCCTACGGGCTGATGATTTCCTACGGCAATGCTTCGGGTCCTGTTGCCATTCCCGATCTTGGCATTCTCGCAGCCAAGGGCTCACTCTATGTCACGCGCCCCACGCTCGCGACCTATACGGCGCAGCGGGAGGATCTGGTGGCGCGCGCCAATGATTTGTTTGAGGTTGTGGCCTCTGGCGCTGTCAAGATTCGTGTCAATCAAAGCTATGCCCTGAAGGATGCGGCTTCTGCCCATATCGCGCTTGAAGCGCGCAAGACCACGGGCAGCACCATTCTTATTCCGTAACAAACGAAGCTGGGCTTTGGTAAATCACCACCAAAGCCCAGCGACGCAATTCTGTCACCCAAACCGCATCGACGGCAGGTTTTCCTGCGGGCGCACGTAATAGATGTACCGATAGGCTTCTTGCATGCCGAGGCTTCGCTGTGCTGCGCAGGATGCTTGGTTGCTAGCGGCCACTTGCGCCCAAATCCAGCGCGCCCCTTGCGCTGCCGCCCAATGTGCCGCTGCGCGCGTGATACGGGCCGAAAGGCCCCGGCGCCGCGCTTCTGGAACGACTGCCAAGTCGAAAAGGCCGGCCAGATTTCCATCTGCCACGGCTGAAATGCAGGCAACCGGTTTACCCGCCTCATGCAATACCAACCATGTCGCCGGCACCATCATCATACCGACGGCACGCTCCTTCTCCGCACGTCGAGCGGGTATCTGATGCTCGGCGGTCGCGGTGATCGCCATCCAATCCGCATCGGGCACCGCCAATACAGTGACAGCCTCATCGGCGCGGGCCAGGATCTCAGCGGATACAGTAAAAACAATAGTCTCGTCCTTGGTGACATAGCCACGAGCGATAAGCATTGCCGCGAGGCCTGGCGGATCAAGGGGCATAGACCGAAAGCGCACGGGCAAGCCCTGCGCCTCATAAAGCGACTCAATCCGTACAATACGCGCCAGCAGATCGGGATCATCCATCGGCCACAGGGAGCTGGCCGCATTGGCCCGTCCCGTACCACCCAGAAAGCTTCGCACCACAAAACTACCATCGAAGGCGACACGCTGCGCTGGCACAGCAGTCAAGCAAGCGCGTTCCAGCGCAGCTACGTCAGGCACTTCTTCACCAGCCATGTTCAGACCTTGCCAATGACACCCGCTGCTGGGTCTTCCGGTGCAGGCGCAGCCTTCGCTTCTCGCCGGCGGGCATGCCAGGCTTCCATCAATTGCAGGATAGTAGCCGCCGTTTCTTCAATGCTACGTCTGGTCACATCAATCACCGGCCAACCCTGCGTAGTGCAGAGCCGGCGTGCGGCGATGATTTCCGCCTTCACCGCCTCAGGATCAATATACTCAGTGGTATCGTGTCGCACACCCTGACCGCCGATGATCTTCAAGCGATGCCGGCGGATATCAATCAAAGCGTTGGCTTCAATATAAAGCCCAACTACGGGGCAGGGCGGATCGTTCAAAATCTCGGGCAAACTTGCCCCAGGAACGATCGGTACATTCGCTGCCTTGATGCCCCGATTGGCCAAATAAAAGCAGGTCGGTGTCTTGCTGCTGCGTGATACCCCTACCAACACCACATCGGCATTGCGGATGCCAACCGTGCCCTGCCCATCATCATGCGACAGCACATAATGCATCGCATCAATGCGCCGGAAATAATCCGCATCCATCACATGCTGTGCCGCGCGTTTTTCGCGCGCCCGCACGCCCGTGGCTTCCTGCAATAGCGCCATGACGGGATCAAGCGGTGAGAGACAGGGGACACCCATGCGCTGGCAGGCTTCTTCCAGAATATGCCTGAGGCTCGAATCGACGAGCGTATAGAGCACCGGTCCGGGTTCATGCTGAATGCCTTCGAGTACCCGATCCAACTGGAGGCGCGATCGGATCAGGCTCCAGCGATGATCCACCACATGATGATCATCAAAACGCGCCAGGGTCGCACGCGCGATGGATTGCAGCGTCTCCCCGGTTGAATCCGATACAAGATGCAGATCGATTTGCCTGTGGGGCATGGCGGGAGAATTCCGTGAATCAATGTGGATAACGGGGGTGGTTTCAGCCGATGATCCCGCCCTGGCCTATAATGGGGACGAAACCATGCCGGGGCGCAAGCCTGAATGAATTCCAGCCTCCCCTTGGCATTATGGGCGCTTGGCACTTTTCTTGTGACGGGATCAGACAAGTATCTGTTTCTTGCTACGGGACAAGCCTGTGGATCGAACTGGCAACACTTGCCTCCCCATCATCCACAGGCCCTACAAGCTACCTCATCTTTCAGAATCTTAGATTCAATGCTTAGGTTCGGGTTATGGAAACGGAAACCGAGCCCAGCCGGGCCAAACCCTTTTTGCGCGTCTTGGCCGGAGAGGCCGTCTGGCCGCCCCCCGTATGGCTCATGCGGCAAGCCGGGCGGTATTTGCCCGAATATCGCGCCACACGCGCCAAGGCGGGCGATTTCATTTCGCTTTGTACCACGCCGGATCTGGCGGCCGAGGTCACGCTGCAACCCATTCGCCGCTATGGCATGGACGCTGCCATCCTTTTTTCCGACATCCTGATCGTGCCCTGGGCGCTTGGCCAAGGTCTGCGCTTTGCCGAAGGTGAGGGCCCGCTGCTCGATCCAATCCGCTCTCCCGAGGGCATCGCCGCGCTCGATCTGGATGGCTTGCTCACGAAAGCAGCGCCGATTTTTGAAACCGTGCGCCTGACCCGCGCCGGGCTTAACCAGGATCACCCGAAAACCGCGCTGATCGGCTTCGCCGGGTCGCCCTTCACCGTGGCCTGTTACATGGTGGAAGGCCGCGGCAGCAAGGATTTCGCTGCAACCCGTGGCATGGCCTACAGCGACCCAGGCAGCTTCGGCAGGCTGATCAGCATTCTACAGGTTGCCACTGTCGAGTATTTAGTCGCCCAGGTGGAAGCGGGGGCCGAGGCGCTGATGCTCTTCGACACCTGGGCCGGCCTGCTGCCGCCGAGCCAATTCCGTCGCTGGGTGATCGAACCGTCAGCCGCCATCGCCCGCGCAGTACGCAAGCGCTGTCCCACCACCCCCATCATCGGCTTCCCCCGCCTGGCCGGGCCAATGCTGCCGGATTACGCCAGCCGCGCCGCGGTGGATGGAGTTGCCATGGATACGAGCATGGACCCGCGCTGGGCCGCCCAGGCGGTACCCGCCACCATGCCCCTGCAAGGCAATCTCGACCCGCTAGCGCTGGTAGCCGGCGGTGCGGCTTTGGAAGCCGAGGCCCGCAGTATTCTGGCCGCCATGCGCGGCCGCCCTTTTATCTTTAATCTGGGCCATGGCATCATCCCGCCAACGCCGCCTGAGCATGTTGCGCAGCTCATGCGCATTATTCGCAGCAGTTGAGGCGCTTCAGTTCACTTCATCTGATGCGAAAGGCGGTTTCAGCCAAATCGCATCCTTGATCTTGGCTTTGACGAAGGCTTCATGCGCCGCGAGTGCCTCGGCTGGCGGCGCTATAAACAATGCGGCGCGCTCAACCTTTTCCACGTCAAGCGTCACAAGGCGCGGCGCAGCCTTGGCCGCCAATTCCAGGCCCGGCTGCTTGCCGCCCATCAGTTCAAGATAGACCTGCGCCAGAAGCTGACAGTCAAGAATGGCGTTGTGGCTGCCGCGCATCGAATTATCCACGCCAAGCCGGCGGCAAAGCGCATCAAGATTATTCGGCATGCCGGGAAAGCGCGTCTTCGCCATCGCCAGGCTGTCAATCATGCGGCTGCGGTTGAGGATGGGCCGATCGCAGCGGAATAATTCCGCATCGAGGAAACCAAAATCGAACGGCGCATTATGCGCGATGATGTCGGAATCGCCCAAAAACGCCAGCAAGGCATCGGCAATCTCAGCAAATTTCGGCTTGCCGGCGACATCGCCATTGGTGAAGCCATGGATACGTGATGCCTCGGCCGGGATATCGCGTTCCGGATCAATCAGGCTGTGAAACACCTCACCTGTCGGCAGCAAGTTCAATAATTCCACCGCAGCCACTTCAATCACGCGGTCACCTGTCAGCGGATCAAGCCCGGTGGTCTCGGTGTCCAGCACAATCTGGCGCATCAGCGCGCATCCCTCAGCCGATGCATCAGGCGCCTGATCGCCGCTACCGCGAAATGCCGCGACAGCCCGGTATGGATCACTACATCGGCTCCGCGGCGCTTTTCGGCATCTGGCATTTGCCGCGCGCGAATGGCGGTAAGCCGTTCCGCTGTCATGCCTGACCGACGCATCACGCGCGCGGCCTGCACCGCAGCAGGCGCTGAGACCACTACCACTTCATCAACCCGCTTTTCGCCACCGGTTTCCAGCAACAGCGGAATATCCAAAACCACGAGCGGTTTCCCAGCGCGCCGCGCCGCGGCCAGAAAACGCTTCTCGGCCTCACGCACCAGGGGGTGGACGATGCGTTCCAGAACCTTCAACGCCGCTGGATTGCCGAGTACAGCCCGGCGTAGTGCTTCCCGATCTACCGCGCCGCCACGCGTGGTACCTGGGAAAGCCGCCTCAATCGGTCGCACCGCGCGCCCACCCACTGCCTGCAATTCATGCACCGCCTGATCCGCGTCAAATATCGGCACGCCATGCCGGCGAAAGGTGGCCGAGGCAGTGGATTTCCCCATGCCGATCCCGCCTGTCAGGCCAATGATCTTCATGCGCCATCCCGCTTCGGGATATCGGCGGCGACCACATCACGCAACGCCTGATCTACCTGCGGCGCCACACCAAACCAGGCCTCAAAACCCGGCCGCGCCTGATGGAGCAACATGCCAAGCCCATCTACGGCGACCAGGCCACGCGCCCGCGCCGTCGCCAAAAGCCGGGTTTCAAGCGGCACATAGACAATATCCGCCACCACGGCGCTGGCCGGCAAAGGCGCCAAATCCACCTCCAGCCCCGGCTGACCCTGCATGCCGAGAGAGGTGGTATTCACGAGCAAGGCCGCGTCTTCCAAGGGCGGCCGATCTGCCACCTGGATCAGGCCCCCAAGGTCCCGCGCCAGGGCTTCGGCCTTGGCAGCAGTGCGGTTCACCAGCGTCACGCGCGGCGCGCCGGCATCAAGCAAGGCCGCGGCAATGGCCCGCGCGGCGCCGCCCGCGCCCAAAAGCACGGCAGGGCCAGCATCCGCCCGCCAGCCCGGCGCGGCTTCGCGGATACTTTCCAGAAAGCCGAAGCCATCAGTATTGGACCCCTCAATCCGGCCATCGCGGAAAATTAACGTATTCACCGCGCCGGCACGGCGCGCGAAGGGCGCGACCTCATCACAAATCTCGAAGGCTGCAAGCTTATGGGGGATGGTGACATTGGCGCCGCGAAAGCCGAGATCCACCAGCGACCGCACCGCCGCGCCAAAGCGTTCGGACGGCACCCCCAGCGGGATATAGGCCCCATCAATGCCATAGCGTTGCAGCCAAAACCCGTGCAGGCGTGGCGAACGGGAATGGGTGACCGGATGGCCGAAAACCCCGGCGAGCCGGGCATGACCGGAAAGCAGCTTCATCGCGCCAGAAAGCACTGCCCGCCCCCGCAACGCAAGGCTTTACGCACCAACCTGCCGCAGCCATTCCTGCAAATTATAATACATCGTGACCCGGCTGATCCGCCCATCCTCCAGACTGAAAAACGCCCCGGCCGGCAGGGCATAGCGCTGGCCACGCGCCGGCGGCAGCCCGGCATCCTCCGCCAGGTATTCGCCATGCACCTGGAATTCCGCCGCGGCACGGGCGCCATCCGCGCCGACCATGATCACGATATCGCGCAATTCTTCCCGGTAGCAGCGCGCCATCCGGTCCAGAAAGACAGCAAAGGCCGACTTGCCATGCTCGGCGCCGCCCTGGTTGATGTCATGCACCACATCATCGGCCAGCAGCGCCAGCATGCCCGCCCAATCCCCGCGATTGAAGGCGGCCAAATAGGCGGTGATGATATCTTGCGTGGTGTTCATGATGGCTTTCCTTGCCCGGTCTCGGTCCCCTGCCTATAGAGCATCCCGCACGAGCCTTGCGCCAGAGCCTGGAACCGCCATGACCGCCAAGCCCCCCAGTTTTCAGGACATCATCCTGCGCCTGCATCGCTTTTGGGCGGATCAGGGCTGCGTGATTTTGCAGCCCTATGACATGGAGGTGGGTGCGGGCACTTTTCACCCGGCCACCACCTTGCGCGCGCTGGGCCCGAAACCCTGGAAGGCCGCCTATGTGCAGCCATCGCGCCGGCCGGCCGATGGCCGCTATGGCGAAAACCCCAATCGGCTTCAGCACTATTACCAATACCAGGTGATCCTGAAGCCATCGCCCGCGGACCCGCAGGCCCTGCTGATTGAAAGCTATCGCGCGCTTGGCATTGACCCCGCCTTGCATGACATCCGCTTTGTTGAGGATGATTGGGAAAGCCCAACGCTTGGCGCCTGGGGCCTGGGGTGGGAGGTGTGGTGCGATGGGATGGAGGTGACGCAATTCACCTATTTCCAGCAGGTCGGCGGCATCGCCTGCGACAAGCCAAGCGCTGAACTCACCTACGGCCTGGAACGCCTGGCCATGTATATCCAGGGGGTCGAGAATGTTTATGACCTCGATTTCAACAATGATGGCGTGAAATACGGCGAAGTTTTCTTGCGGGCCGAACGCGAATATAGCGCGCATAATTTCGAAGCCGCCGACACAAAGATGCTGTTTCGCCATTTTGAGGATGCGGAGGCCGAATGCGCCGCGCTGCTGGAAAGAAAGCTCGCCTTGCCGGCCTATGATCAATGCATCAAGGCATCGCATCGCTTCAACCTGCTGGATGCGCGGGGTGCGATCAGCGTGACGGAGCGCGCGGCCTATATCGGCCGGGTGCGGACGCTGGCGAAGGGGTGTTGTGAGGCCTGGCTGGCCGGCGAAGGGGCGTGACCTTGCGCTTTTGGGGGTTTTCTACCATATCAGGGGTACCTTCTACCAAAGGTGTGCTATGGGCCAGTTGAACATCAAGGACGCTGCCCTGATTGCTGAAGCGAAGGAGCTTGCGGCAATGCTTGGCACCACAGCGACCGGGGCTGTCCGCGAAGCGGTGGCGGAAAAACTGGCGCGGGAAAAAGCGGCGCGGCAGCGCAAGTTCGACGCTATCATGGCGATTGCGGAGGAAGCCTCCAAGCTTGTCCCCCCAGGTGTGACCAGCGATCATCGCGACCTTTATGATGATGATGGTCTGCCGCGATGATCCTTGATTCCTCCGCCCTGGTCGCGATCCTGTTCAAGGAGCCAGAGGCGGAGCGCCTGGCTGCCATGATCCGGGACACAGACACCACGGCAATTGCCGCGCCAACCTTGCTAGAAACCGCGATTGTCGCGGAGGGCCGGACCCTGCCCGGCATGGCGGAAAAGCTTGATGCGTTAATGGGGGCCATCCGTCCCGAAATCGTGCCATTCACGGCGCAACATGCCAGCCTTGCCCGTGATGCCTGGCGCCGTTACGGCAAGGGCCGCCACAAGGCGGGGCTCAATCTGGGCGATTGTTTTGCTTATGCACTGGCCAAGGAACGCGGCCAGAAACTACTGTTCAAGGGCGATGATTTCGCCGCAACCGATATAGAGCCGGCGATCAAAACCCATGGCTGAACTACTGCTTGAATTATTTTGTGAAGAAATCCCGGCACGCATGCAGGCGCGCGCGGCTGAAGATCTGACGCGCCTATTTGCCGATGCCTGCGCCGCGCTTTTGGAAGCGCCACCGCGTGGTTTTTATGGCGCGCGCCGCATTGGGCTGACAGCGCAGTTAAAGCCAAGCGTGACCACTGAAGGCAAGGAAGAACGCGGCCCGCGCATTGGTGCGCCGGATCAGGCGATCGAAGGCTTCCTGAAGAAACACGGCGCGACGCGCGATGCGCTGAAGGAAGAAGGGCAGTTCTGGGTGCTGTCCAAGCCGGGCCGCACGCTGGAAGCGCACGCGCTAGTGGCGGAAGCCATGCCCGCACTGATTCGTGCCTTCCCCTGGCCGAAATCCATGCGCTGGGGCGGCACATCTTCCATGGTTTGGGTGCGGCCCTTGAAGCGCATCCTCTGCGTTCTGGATGGCGCCGTGGTGCCCTTCACCCTGGCGCAAGGCACGGATGATGGGCACGGCTTGGCGAGTGGCGATTTGACCGAAGGCCATCGCATCATGTCGCCGGGCGCTTTCAGCGTGCGGGACTTTGCCGAGTATAAGGCCGAACTTGCCGAGCGCCAGGTTGTGCTGGAAGCGGAAGACCGCGCGCGCATGATCCGTGATGGCATCACCGCACTCGCTGCCGCCGAAGGGCTGGACGTGCTGCCGGATGAAGCTTTGATCGCCGAAGTGGCGGGGCTGGTGGAATGGCCAGTGCCTTTGCTCGGGCGGATTGATGACGCCTTCATGGATCTGCCGCCCGAGGTGATGCGCACCACCATGCGCGTCAACCAACGCTATTTCGCCCTGCGCAAGCCGGATGGCACCGCAGCGCCGCGCTTTGCGTTGGTGGCTAATATCGCGGCCCCTGATGGCGGTGCGGCGATTATCGCCGGCAATGAGCGCGTGCTGCGTGCGCGGCTGGCCGATGCGCGCTTCTTCTGGGATTTGGACCGCGCACCAATTAACTTGCCACCCAGACCCTCGAGTAGCGCCGATCTTTCAACGAGTGTCATCAATGCAAACCTCAGTGTGACACTTGAGCCTGCAACGCTCAGCTCGACTGCCACAGTTATAGCCGGATTGAACCTAGCGAAGCTGGATAGCGTGGTGTTCCACGCTAAGCTTGGCACACAAGGCCAGCGTGTGGCGCGGCTTGAAAACCTGGCTGGGCTGATTGCGGAAAAACTCGGCGCAGATGCGGTGCTGGCGCGGCGCGCGGCGCGCTTGGCCAAGGCTGACCTTGCTTCCGGCATGGTCGGTGAATTCCCGGAATTGCAAGGCGTCATGGGCCGCTATTACGCGCTGGGTCAGGGTGAGGATGCCCGCGTGGCCGAAGCCATCGCCGCGCATTACCGCCCTGCCGGCGCCGGCGATGCCGTGCCGCAGGAGCCCATCGCCATTGCCGTCGCGCTCGCCGATAAGATTGACCAATTGGTCGGTTTCTTCGCCGTGGGCGAAAAGCCAACCGGCAGCGGTGATCCCTTTGCGCTGCGCCGTGCGGCGCTTGGCATCATTCGCATCATTCGCGAAAATGGGCTGCGCCTGCCACTGGCTGATCTGATGGGCGAGGCTTTCTTCCTATATCCGCAGGCGACCAACGCCACCGCGACACCCGACTTCGGCTTGGAAATTGCCGAGGCGAAACGCGCGACGGGCTGGCAAGCACCAAGCGGTGCCACGCACCCCCCGATGGTCGCTGCCTTTGCCGCCGGTTTGCTCGACTTCCTCGCCGAACGCCTGCGCGTGCAACTCCGCGGCGAAGGCGCACGCCATGATGTGGTCGCCGCGGTCTTTGGCGCCGCGCCAGATGATGACCTCAACCGCCTGCTCGCCCGCGCCGACGCCGTCCGCGGTTTTGTTGAAAGCGAGGCCGGCGCCAATCTGCTGGCGGCGCATCGCCGCGCGATCAATATCCTCCGTATCGAGGAAAAGCGCGATGGCCACGCTTTTGATACCGGCTATGAAGCCCATCTGCTGAAACTGCCGGAAGAAGCCACGCTCGCCGCCGCGCTTGAAGAAGCCGGTACCCGCATCCGTCTGGATATTGAGGCTGAGGATTTTGAGCGTGCCATGGAAGCCATGGCCGGGCTCCGCGCCCCGGTGGATGCTTTTTTCGAAAAAGTGATCGTGAACGATCCCGCGCCGGAACTTCGCCGCAATCGTCTGCGACTGCTCGCCCGCCTTCGTGCCGCCATGGATGCCGTGGCGGATTTCTCCAAGATTGAAGCCTGAGGAACCCCCCCATGACACAATGGGTCTATAGCTTCGGTGCCGGCCATAATGAGGGCCGTGCCGATATGCGGAATCTTCTGGGTGGCAAGGGCGCCAACCTGGCCGAAATGGCCTCGATCGGCCTGCCCGTGCCACCTGGCTTCACCATCACCACCGAAGTCTGCACCGCCTATTACGAAAACGGGCAAAAATACCCGGCTGATCTGGCGGCGCAGGTGCGCGCCGCGCTGGCGCGCATTGAAGAAGCGGTGGGCAACCGCTTCGGTGATCATCACCGGCCCTTGCTGGTATCTGTGCGCTCCGGCGCGCGGGTTTCCATGCCCGGCATGATGGATACGGTGCTGAACCTTGGCCTGAATGACCAAACGGTTGAAGGTTTGGTCCTGGCTTCCGGCGATGCGCGTTTTGCCTGGGATTCCTATCGCCGCTTCATCCAGATGTATGGGTCCGTCGTGCTCGACGTTGATCATCATCGCTTTGAGGAAATTATCGAGCATGTGAAGCTCGACACCGGCAAGAACGAAGATACTGAACTCACCGCATCCGAATGGCATCGCGTGGTGGATGGCTATAAGGAAATGGTCGCGGAAGTGACCGGCAGGCCCTTCCCGCAAGATCCTGAAACGCAGCTTTGGGGCGCGATTGGTGCGGTGTTTGGCAGTTGGATGAACCAGCGCGCGGTGACGTATCGGCGCCTGCATGACATCCCGGCCGAATGGGGCACGGCGGTCAATGTGCAAGCCATGGTCTTCGGCAATATGGGTGAGGATTGCGCCACGGGCGTGTGTTTCACGCGCGATCCCTCCACGGGCGAAAACATCTTCTACGGCGAATATCTGATCAATGCGCAGGGTGAGGATGTGGTGGCGGGCATTCGTACGCCGCAGCCCATGGCGAAGGAACGCTCAAAGCCGACTGAGCGCAGCATGGAAGATGCCATGCCGGCAGCCTATGCCGAATTGGTGCAGGTACGCGCCACGCTGGAACGCCATTACCGTGACATGCAGGACATTGAATTCACGGTGCAGAGCAACAAGCTCTATATGTTGCAAACACGCAATGGCAAGCGCACTGCCGCCGCGTCCTTGAAAATTGCCGTGGATATGGCGCGTGAGGGGCTGATTGACCACACCGAAGCCGTGCGGCGCGTGAACCCGGCAGCGCTTGACCAATTGCTGCACCCAACGCTGGACCCAAAGGCGCCGCGCAAGCTGCTGGCGAAGGGCCTACCTGCTTCACCCGGTGCAGCCTGTGGCATTGTGGTGTTCAGCGCGGATGAGGCTGAAGCGCGCGCCCAGAAGGGCGAAAGCGTCATTCTGGTGCGCATAGAAACCTCGCCCGAGGATATTCACGGGATGCATGCGGCGCGCGGTGTGCTGACCACACGCGGCGGCATGACGAGCCACGCGGCGGTGGTGGCGCGCGGCATGGGCCGGCCCTGTGTCGCGGGTTGCGGCGGTGTCACGGTGGATTACAACAACCAATATCTCAGCGCGGGCGGCGTGCGCATTGAAGCTGGCCAGACCATCACGTTGGATGGTGCAACTGGTGAGGTTTTCATCGGCACTGTGGCCATGGTGGAACCGCAGCTTTCGGGCGATTTCGCAACGCTCATGGGTTGGGCCGACAAGGTGCGCCGCTTGCGTGTGCGGGCCAATGCGGAAACGCCGCTTGATGCCGAAACCGCGCGGCGCTTTGGCGCGGAAGGCATCGGGCTCTGCCGCACTGAGCACATGTTCTTCGATCCTGAGCGGATTGGCGCGGTGCGCCAGATGATCATGGCGGAAACTGAACAGGGCCGGCGCGCTGCACTGGCGCGCTTGCTGCCCTTCCAGCGCAAGGATTTTCTGGACCTGTTTGAAATCATGGCCGGGCTGCCGGTAACGATCCGCCTGCTTGATCCGCCGCTCCATGAATTCCTGCCGCATAGCGAATATGAAATCGCAGAAGTGGCGGCATCCCTCGGCACTGAGGTTGAGGCGATGCAGCGGCGCATGCAGGAATTATCGGAAGCGAACCCGATGCTCGGGCATCGTGGCTGCCGCTTGGGCATTTCCTACCCGGAAATTTATGAAATGCAGGCGCGCGCGATTTTCGAAGCGGCGGCTGAAATTGGCCGCAAGACGCACAAAGCCCCGGTGCCGGAGATTATGATTCCACTGGTTGCCACCAAACGCGAATTGGAAATCACCCGCGCCATGGTGGATCGCGTGGCGCAGGAAGTTTTCGCCGAAGGCGGTTATCATGTGGTCTATAGCGTCGGCACCATGATCGAATTGCCGCGCGCGGCGCTGACGGCGGATGCCATTGCAAGTGTCGCGGATTTCTTTTCCTTCGGCACGAATGACCTGACGCAAACAACCTTCGGTCTTTCGCGCGATGATGCCGGAAAGTTCCTGCCGCTTTACATCGAAAAAGGCATCTTCCCGAAGGATCCCTTCGTATCGATTGACCCGGATGGTGTGGGTGCTTTGGTGCGCATTGCCGCGGAAAAAGGCCGCAGCGTGAAAGCCGATATCAAGCTTGGCATTTGTGGGGAGCATGGCGGCGATCCATCCTCCATCCATTTCTGTGAAAGTGTGGGCTTGGATTATGTTTCCTGTTCGCCCTATCGCGTGCCGGTGGCGCGCCTGGCGGCGGCGCAGGCGGCGCTGCAATCGGGCGGGGCAGATCGCACCGCATAATGGCCACTGCGCCAACATCTGCGGGGCGGGAAAAGCGCTGCGGGGTATGCGGCCATGAAAGCCGCCAACCCAGCTTTCGCCCGCCCGTGCCGGAACAGGCGCCTGATTTGGATTTGCGACCCGGTGAGCCCGTGCGTTCCACCATGGCGCGCTGGCTGCAAGCCTGCCCGCATTGCGGCTACGCGGCGCCCGATATCACAGAAGCGCATCCCGCAGGCGCGCAGGCTGTGGCGGCAGCGCCCTACCGGGCTTTGATTGCGGATACGGCGCACCCTGTTTTGGCGCGGCGCTTTCTGGCCTGGGCGCATGTGCTGGAGGAAACCGGCGCCTTGCACGCGGCAGCAGAAGCAACGCTACATGCGGCTTGGGTCGCGGATGATCTGAACCGCGAAGATCTGGCGCGGCAATGGCGGCGCGAAGCGGTGGCGCTGTGGCGGAGCGGCCCGGCGCTTGATGCTGAACAATCCGTTCGCGTGATAGATGCGCTCCGCCGTGCGGGGGATTTTGCTGAGGCGGCAGCGGCGGCGGAAGCGCTTGATGCGCTCAATCCGCCCGAAGCCGTGGCGCAAGTAACGGCTTTGGAAGCAAGGCTGATTGCGGCAGAGGATATGGGGCGGCACAGCATGGCCTCGGCCCTCGCCCCCCCAGCGCGGCGGCCGCATGTGACGCATCAACCAAAAAAAAGGCCGCCCGAGGGGGGCGGCCTGAAATCCTGGCTCCGCAGGATATTTAAAGGCTAGGCAGCGCGCCCCGTGGGCAGCACGCCATCATTGGCGGCTTGCAGCGCAAAGCCCGGTTCAAAAACGCGGCTGATTTCACCGCGCGCCAAGCCGATATCGGCAAGCTGCGTGTCCGAAAGCTGATCCAGCGCCTTATAAGTGTCGCGCTTTGTCGGCCAGGTGGCGATGGCAGTCAGCACGGCGCCGATGCCGGCCCCGATCATCTTGAAGGCATTGCCAAAGGTGTGGCGGCGCGCGGCGGCGCGGGCGGCGGCGGCTTCGCGGTGAATAGCCTCAATCGTCGCGGCGCGGGCCGAGAGGCTGGTTTCAAGATTGGCGAAATGCGGGTTCATGTTTAGCTTTCCTTTGCGGAGGCGCCGGCCGATAGGGCAGGATCGCTGTCCGATGGGCGATGATATAGAGGCTTCTGGGGCACAGGTGATGCGCGAAGACAACAGTATAGCCATGCGCCAGACGCATGCATCCACAGGAAGGCATGCAACAATTGTGAAATATTTGGCCAGGAGTTGCTCATGAACCGAGCTGAACGCTTGGGCGCCTTGCGCGCCGAACTCGCGCGGATGGGGGTGCAGGGCTTTCTGATCCCGCGCGCGGATGAGCATCTTGGCGAATATGTGCCGCGTTCAGCCGAAAGGCTGGCCTGGCTGACCGGCTTCACCGGCAGCGCTGGCCTCGCGATTGTGCTGCCAAGGCAGGCGGCAGTGTTTTCCGATGGCCGCTACACGCTGCAAATCCGCAGCCAGATTGATGTCGCCCATTGGGAACCGCGCCACATCACGGAAGAACCCCCCGCCGAATGGCTCGCTGCCCATGCGGATGGCCTGGTGATTGGCTACGACCCCTGGCTGCATAGCGAACCGGCGCTGGAACGGCTGCGCCGCCCCGGCCTGACTTTCCGCGCGCTGTCCGCAAACCCGATTGATGTGATCTGGCCCGACCGGCCTCGTGCCCCGGAAGCGCCGGCCCGCGCGCATCCGCTTGCCTATGCCGGCAAGCCTTCGCCTGAAAAGCGCGCTGAAGCGGCCGCCGAATTGCGCGCGGCGGGCGATGATGCGGTGGTGCTGGCCGATGCGCATTCCATCGCGTGGCTCTTGAATATTCGCGGTGGCGATTTGGACCACACGCCATTGGCGCTTGGCTTTGCGCTTTTGTTTGCGGATGGGGCGGTGTCGTTATTCATGGAACCGGCGAAGCTGGACCATGAAACGCGCGCCTATCTGGGCAATGCAGTTTCGATCGCGCCGCGCGATGCCATGCCAGCGGCGCTGCGTACGCTGAAGGGCAAGCGCGTGCGGATTGACCGCGAAGCGACTCCTTCCTGGTTCACCGATTGGCTGCGCGAAGCGGGCGCTGAAATTCGCGCCGACGAAGACCCTTGCCGCATGCCGCGCGCCTGCAAAAACGCGGTGGAACAGCAAGGCGCGCGCGCGGCGCATCAGCGCGATGCAGTGGCGATGGCGCGCTTCCTGAGGTGGTTTGCCGAAGAAGCGCCGAAGGGTGGCTTGAATGAAATCTCCGCCGCCGCGCGCCTGTTGGCGTTTCGCCGCGACGTGCCCTTGTTCCAGGCGGAAAGCTTCCCCGCGATCAGTGGTGCCGGCGAAAACGGCGCCATTGTGCATTACCGCGCGACGGAGGCGAGCCACCGCGCCATCAACCCCAATGAATGCTATTTGATCGATTCCGGTGGACAATATCTGGACGGCACCACGGATATAACGCGCACGCTTTGGACCGGGCCGGGCGGAGCGCCGCAGCGCTTACGAGAATGTGTCACGCGCGTGCTGAAGGGCCATATCGCGCTCGCTACCTTGCGCTTTCCGGCTGGCGTTGCCGGGCCGCATCTGGATGCGCTGGCGCGGCGCCCGTTATGGGATGCGGGGTTGGATTATGATCACGGCACAGGCCATGGCGTTGGTTCCTATCTTTCCGTGCATGAAGGACCGGCTGCCTTCAGCCGCGCGGCGCGCGTGGTGGCCTTGGCTGAGGGCATGATCTTGTCGAATGAACCTGGCTATTACGCCACCGGCGAATTCGGCATTCGGTTGGAAAATCTGCTGCTGGTGCAAAAGGCCGAAATTGCCGACGCCGCCAAGCCATTTCTGGAGTTTGAGACCCTGACGCTGGCGCCGTTCGATCGTGCCTTGATCGAACCCGCTTTGCTGACGGTCGCTGAGCGCGAATGGCTGAATGCCTATCACGCGCGTGTGGCGGCGGAGGTGGCGCCGCACTTGGATGCGGGGACCGCCGCGTGGTTACGCGCGGCCTGCGCGCCTATTTAGGCGTGAATTTATTTTGGGCGACTGATTCACCGCTTCGGTCATGCGACCGAGAGCAGATCACGTTCAGGTGGAATCATGTGAACGTGTGAAGATGCTCGAAAAACAACGAGGTAGAGCGGGTGGCGTGAATACATGTGAACGCAACACGCTCTACGCGGATCAGGCGCCCGCCAGTTCCAGCCATTCGGCTTCGGTGAGGGTCTTCACCCCAAGCTCTACCGCCTTGGTGGCCTTTGATCCGGCATCCGCGCCGACCACAACGAAATCGGTTTTTTTCGAAACCGATTTCGTGACCTTGGCGCCGAGGCGTTCGGCGAGTGCTTCAGCCTCATCGCGCGTCATTTTCTCAAGGGTGCCGGTGAAGACCATGGTCTTGCCGGCGAAGGGGCTATCTTCCGCGCTGGCTTCTTCAACTGGTAAGGGCGAAACCTCGCCAGCGAGGTCATCAAGCGCGGAAAGATTGCGCGGCTCGGCGAAGAATTCGACAAGCTCTTCGGCAATCGCAGGGCCAATTCCCTGGATAGAACCTAATTCCTCCCGCGCTTCGGAACCGATGATGTATGCTGCAATCATCGCTGCGCGCCAGGCTTCCAGGCTGTGATAATGCCGCGCCAATAGCTTGGCATTCTGTTCGCCGATGCGGCGAATGCCAAGCGCGAAGATGAAACGCTCCAGCGCCACGCTGCGCCGCGCTTCAATTGCTTCGAGCAATTTGCTGATCTTGCGTTCACCCCAACCTTCAAAGCCTGCCAGGGTTTCGCGCTTCTGGTGCAGGCGGAAAATATCGGCGGGGCTTTTGATCAGCCCGGCATCGAATAGGAATTGGATGTTTTCCTCACCCAGCCCTTCAATATCCATGGCGCGGCGGGAGACGAAATGGCGCAGCCTTTCCGTGGTTTGCGCGGGACATGTCAGCCCGCCGGTGCAACGGCGCACCACATCTTCGCCATCGCGGATCGCATGGCTGCCACAGGCCGGGCAGTTCAGCGGAAAGGCATAGGGCTGCGCATCGGCGGGGCGTTTTTCCAGCACCACACTCAGGATTTGCGGAATGACATCGCCGGCGCGTTGCAACATGACGGTATCGCCAATGCGTACATCCTTGCGGGAGATTTCATCCTCATTATGCAGCGTTGCATGGCGCACCACGACGCCGCCGACATTGACTGGTTCCATCACGGCGCGTGGCGTCAGCGCGCCGGTACGGCCAACCTGGATTTCAATCTCCAGCAATTTTGTCACCGCCTGTTCGGCAGGAAACTTCCACGCCACGGCCCAACGCGGCGCGCGCCCCACAAAACCAAGCCGGCGCTGCCAATCAATGCGGTCAAGCTTATAGACCACACCATCAATATCGTAGGGCAGTGCCGCTCGGCCCGCGCCAATTTCTGCCTGGAAGTGTTCGGCGGCGTCTTCACTGTCCAACCGGCGCGAAAGAGGGTTCACCGCAAAGCCCCAGCGGCGAAGCGCGTCCAGAAATTCGTGATGCGTCTCCGCCGGCGCCTCACTCGCCGCACCCATGGCATAGGCCAGCAATTTCAGCGGTCGTGTGGCGGTGATGCGCGCATCAAGCTGGCGCACGGCGCCGGCGGCGGCGTTGCGCGGATTGGCGGGGATCACCACAGCGTCGCCCAGTTTTTCACCTGCGGCGCGCCGGGCTTCACGCGCTTCGGCGGCGGCTTCCTGCGTGGCGCGGAAGGCAAGGAAATCTGCCTTTTCCATGAAAACCTCACCCCGGATTTCGATGCTCGCGGGGAAGGGTGGTTTCAGGTGCCGAGGCAGGGACGGGATGGTCAGCAAATTGGCGGTGACATCTTCCCCTTCCGCGCCATCGCCGCGCGTCGCCCCTTTGATGAAGGCGCCGTTTTCATAAAGCAGGTTGATCGAAAGCCCATCAATCTTGGGTTCGCCCACAAAGGCCAGCCCTTCGGTCTCAGATAGTCCCAGAAAGCGGCGGATGCGCTTGCAGAAATCGCTGAATTCCTCGGGCGAAAACACGTTATCCAAGCTGAGCATCGGCTCGCCATGGCGGCTTTTGGCGAAGCCTTCCGCAACCGGCGCGCCGACACGTCGCGATGGGCTATCGCTGCGGATCAGGTGGGGAAACTGTGCTTCGATGGCGCGGTTGCGCGCGACCAGCGCGTCATACTCGGCATCTGTGATCTCTGGCTGGTCTTTGCTGTGATAGAGCCTGTCATGCCGCGCGATATCGCGCGCGAGCTCCGCAAGCTCAATCGCCGCATCCAATTCCGTCAGATCCTGTATGGCAGGCGCTTTCACGACGCGCCCCCATTGCGAGGGCGGAATATCAAAAAAAGGAGGGGGCGCGGGGGAGTTCTCTCCCCCGCCCTTTCTTCAATTCTCACTCTTTACCCTCCAAAAGGCTCCGCGCCGCCGCCCGCGCTGCCTCGGTTACCTTTTCCCCCGCCAGCATGCGCGCCAGTTCCTCATATCTTTCCGCCTGATCGAGGATTTCAACGCGCGTTTCCGCGCGCTGCCCTTTTACTTGTTTTGCCACGCGGAAATGTCGTGCGCCGCGTGCCGCGACTTGCGGGCTATGCGTCACGACCAGCACTTGCACGCGGTCTGCCACACGCGCCAGGCGCTCACCCACGGCCGCGGCGGTCGCGCCACCAATGCCGCTATCCACTTCGTCAAAGATCAGTGTCGGCACAGGCGATCCGCGCGCGAGCACCACTTTCAGCGCCAGCATCAGCCGCGACAATTCGCCGCCCGAGGCGATTTTCGCGAGCGGTCCCGGCGTTTGCCCGGGGTTGGTCGCGACCAGGAAGGTGACACGATCCTGCCCATCCGCGCCCCAGGCGTTTTCGTCGCGCGTGGTGATGTCGATCACCAACCGGGCGCGGTCCAGCTTCAGCGGCGGCAGTTCCTCAGCCAGAGCCTTTTCCAAAGCCGTAGCGGATTTGCGGCGCGCAGCGGAAAGCGTGCCGGCTGCGGCGATGTAGGTGCTGCGCGCCTTGGCCTCGGCGGCTTCAAGCGTTGCGACCTCGCCCGCGCCGGCATCGAGCGCTTCCAACCGCGCGCGCAAGCTGGCGAGCAAGGTGGCGAGTTCTGAAACTGGCACGGTATGTTTTCGCGCCGCAGCGCGCAGCGCGAATAGCCGTTCTTCCACCTGTTCCAGCCGGCGTGGATCCGGGCCGGTTTCGTTCATCAGGCGCGTCAGCAGGGTTTCCGCTTCGCTCAACGCATCCTGCGCGGCGGCAAGCGCCTGGATGGCGGGCTGCGCTTCCTCATTCGGTGGTGGCAGGCGTTCGAGCGCGCGGGCCGCTTCCCGCAGCGCGCGCGCGGGGGAGGCTGCGCGGCGATCACGCGGCGTGAGTTCCCCGAGCGCGGCGGCAATGGCCTCCGCCCGGCGTTCGCCCTGTTGCAGCTTTTGGCGTTCGGCGGCGAGGGTATCTTCTTCGCCTTCTTCCGGGGCAAGGTCGGCCAATTCGCCAACGGCGTGGCGCAGCCATTCTTCTTCGCGCTGCGCGCTGGCGATGGCTTCGCGCGCGGCCGCCAGGCGGCGTGTGGCATCGCGCCAAGCCACCCAGGCGCTGGCGGTGGTGCTGCGTTCGCCGTCCAAGGCGCCGAAAGCATCCAGCAAGCCGGCGTGGGTGGCGGGATCGGCAAGGCCCACCTGTTCATGCTGGCCCTGCACCTCAACCAGCGTGGCACCCAGGCGCTTCAGCAGTGCGACGCTCACCGGCTGGTCATTGATGAAGGCACGGGATTTGCCATCGGCTTGCAGCACGCGGCGCAGGACCAGTTCATCCTCGGTGCTGATGCCCTGGTCGCGCAGGATATCGAAACAGGGGTGATCGGGGCTTGGCAGGAAGGCAGCGGCGACACTTGCTTGTGTTTGCCCCGCACGCACCAGCCCCGCTTCGGCGCGCTGGCCGAGCGCCAAGCCAAGACTATCCAGCAAAATGGATTTACCGGCGCCAGTTTCGCCTGTCAGCACTGCCAGCCCGGCATCAAAGCTCAGGTCAAGCTTTTCGATCAGCACCACATCGCGAATGGCCAGAGAGGCGAGCATCGGCGCGCCGCCCGCTGCTCAGAAAATCTTGTTCAGCATCCGGCTGACAAAGCCGGGACGCTCACCACGGGCTTCGGCGCCGGCGGCAACCAGCAGCGCGTAGCTATCGGCATACCAATCGCTGCCGGGGTAATTATAGCCAAGCACGGCAGCGTTGCGGCGCGCTTCTTCCGGCAGGCCAAGGTTCAGATAGATTTCCACCAACCGGTGCAGGGCTTCGGGCACGTGGTTCGTGGTCTGGAAATCCTCAACTACGCGGCGATAGCGGCCAATGGCGGCCTGATGCAGGCCCTGGCGCTGATAGAAGCGGCCGACAGTCATTTCCTTCCCGGCCAAATGGTCTCGGCCCAGGTCAATCTTCAGCCGCGCATCGCGGGCATAGGCGCTGTCAGGGAAGCGGTTGATGACTTCCTGCAAGGATGCAATGGCAATCGTGGTCTGGCGCTGGTCGCGCTGCGCATCGGTGATCTGTTCATATTGGGACAGCGCGCGCAGGTAATAGGCATAAGCGATATCGCGATGCGCCGGGTGCAATTGAATGAAGCGATCCAAAGCGCCAATCGCTTCCGTGTAGCGGTTGCGCAAATATTCTGTATAGGCCGCCATCAGCTTGGCGCTGGTGGACCAGGTGGAATAGGGGTGCTCGCGCTCAATGGCATCGAAATACTCAACCGCGCGGGCATAATTGCGTGCGCGCAGATTCTGCATGCCAAGGACATAGAGCTGCTGCGGTTCTTCATCCGCCGCATTGGCGGTCACGCGGCGCGTGAGAGACGGATCGGCGCCGGTGCTCGGTGTCGGCGCGGCGCC
>JBIIGZ010000015.1:0-28952 GCA_044236185.1 Roseomonas sp.
TTCATGGTGCGCTGCCAATCGTCAAACGAAAGATCGAGCAGCGGGCTGATTTCCCGCACACCAGCGCAATTCGCGAGCACATCCAGCCGGCCGAGTACCGCTTCCGCGCCCGCGATGAAATCGCGTACCGCATCGGGATTGACCACATCCAGCACAAAGGGATGGGCTTCGCCATCGCGCTTACGGATATCGGCGGCCGTCGCTTCCACTGCCGCCTTGTCAATATCGGCAATCGCCAACCGCGCGCCTTCCTCAGCAAAGGCAATCGCCAATTGTCGGCCAATGCCGCTGGCGGCACCGGTTATCAAAACGCCTTGATCACGAAACCTCATCTGCTCTCTCCCCAAACATTATGCCGCGATCAGATCAGCGGCTTTCTCAGCAATCATATTGGTCGCGGCATAGGTATTGCCGGAAACCATGGTCGGCATGCAGGAAGCATCCGCCACGCGCAGCCCCTCAAGCCCGATCACCTTCATGGTTGCAGGGTCCACCACCGCCATGGGATCAATCCCCATTTTGCAGGACCCGATCGGGTGATAGGTGGTGGATCCTGTCGCCCGCGCATGGGCCATCCATTGATCATCGGTTTGCACGGCGGGGCCGGGAAAATTCTCGGCAACAACATAATCTGCCAGCGGGCGCGTCTGCAGCAATTGCCGCATGTATTTCATCGCCGCCAGCAGCGCATCACGGTCCATCTGATCCTGCAAATAATTTGGCTGAATCTCCGGCTTGGCGCGCGGGTCCGCCGATAGCGCCTTCAGCCAACCCTTGCTTTCCGGGCGAAGCTGAGAACAGCCAAGCGTCATGCCCGCCTGGGTATCAAGCTCCGTCACGCCATAGCGCCCGGTCGGGTAGCTGGCGGGTGCAAAGTACAGCTGCATGTCGGGGGTGGCCAGACCCTCACGCGTTTTGAAATAGCCGCCGGCATGGCTTGGGCTTGCCGTCAGCAGCCCCTTGCGCGTGAAGGCATAGCGCAGCACTTCCATCGCCAAACGCAGGCCACGGGAACGTTCATTGAGCGACCCGGCACCCTTCACCAGGGCCGAGACTCGCACCGCGTAATGGTCGCGCAGATTCTTGCCGACCCCTGGCAGCGCATGCACAACATCAACGCCAATGCCGGAAAGCCATTCCGGATCACCAACGCCGGAAATCTGCAAAAGCTGCGGCGTATTGATCGAACCACCTGAGAGGATCACATCGCGCCGCGCGCGAATGGTAATCGGCGCGCTGCCTTCCTGCGTATAGCGAATACCGACCGCGCGCTTGCCTTCAAAGACAATCGCCTCCGCCAGCGCGCGCTGGATCAGCTTCAGATTGGGCCGCGATAGGGCAGGGCGGAGATAGGCGTCCGCCGGACTCCAACGCCGACCCCCGCGCATCATTTGCTGATAAAGGAAGGTGCCTTCCTGATTGCCGGAATTGTAATCCGGCGTGCGCGGCAGGCCGAGTGCTTCATTGGCCGCGATATAGGCTTCCGAGAGTTCATGCGGGTCGCGCTGATCTTCGATGGAAAGCGGCCCGTTATTGCCGCGCACGGCGGGATCGCCGCCGCCATTGCCGCGTGTTTCCGCGCGCTTGAAATAGGGCAGCACATCATCCCAGGCCCAGCCGCGGCAGCCAAGCTGCGCCCACATATCGTAATCGGCGGATTGGCCGCGCACATAAAGATGGCCATTGATGGAACCGGAACCGCCTAAAACCTTGCCGCGCGGGAAAGGGATTTTGCGATTATCAATGTAGGGACCGGGCGCGGTTTCATAACCCCAATTCAGCTTCGGGTTATAGACGGTTTTGTTGAAGCCAGCTGGGATTTTGATGAAGATGTTATTGTCCTTGCCGCCCGCTTCCAGGATGGCGACGCTATTCTTGCCCGAAGCGCTCAGCCGATTGGCGAGCACGCAGCCGGCGGCACCGGCGCCCACAATCACATAGTCGAATTCTTCCATGGACCTTTCCTCTCAACCTTTGAAGGAAGGCTAGGCCGGGCAGCGCCGCGCGGGAAGGGCTAATCCTCCGTTTCCTCGGGCGTGACGGCGGCCGGGATCGCGTAAGCCTCGGTCATCCAGCGGCCCAAATCCACCTGTCGGCAGCGATCGGAACAAAAGGGGTGCTGTTCCGGTACTGGGGCGCGGCCGCAAATCGGGCAGCGCGGGCGGCGTGGTTTTTTCTCGGCGTCAGTCACGCGGCACCTCCCGTATCTGCGCTGTGCCGGATGCAACGCCGCGCAATTCTAAGGCGCGGCTGGTCAGCGCTGCGTATTCATCGAGCGCGCCGGGCAAGTCGCGCAAGGCCGCAATCACCTCTGGCCGCGCTTCCAACATCAGGCGTTCCGCAGGGCGCGCGGCGGCATCTCGTGCGGCCTGACGCAAGGCGGCCAAGCCTTCCGCAAGCGGCGTGAGCAGGATTTCGGCCACGGGCGGGTGAATGCGGTCGCGCACCATTTCAATCAGGCCAAGTCCGGTCAGCCCAACCAAGCGCGCCAGCCGATCCGGCGCCAGCGCAGCGCGCAGCGGTTCCAGAAGCGCCTGCCGGCGCTTGGCGGAAAGCCCCGCCACATCCAGCAAAATAGCGCCCGAGAGGTTCCGCAGCCTGATCTGCCGCGCAATTTCCGGCAAAGCGGCTTCATTGAAGCGCGCCAGGCCATCGCCAGCGCCGCCGCTATCCACATCAAGCGCCGTCAGCGCGCGCGTGGTTTGGATATGCAGCACACCGCCGCCCGGTAGTGCGACCGCGTTTTCTGCAAGCGCGGCGAATTCACCTTCAATCACTTCATCGAATACCGTGCCATGCTGCGCCTGCACGCGATCACCCAGCACGGCACGCAACCGCGCCACCAGCGCGGCGCCACAGACTCGAATCTCGGCATTCGGATGGCGCGCAGCCAGGCGCTGCGCTGCACATGGCCCGCGCGCCACCAAATGCGGCGCGCCAGGGGGCGCGGCGGCGATCAGCGCGGCTTCGGCATCCGTAAGCAACGCGGAAAGCCTTGGCCCCTTGCCCGCTTGCGCGGCGCGCGTCACGCGCAAGCCTAGAATTTGCCCTTCCTGCACGGCCTGTCTGATCGGCTGGCGCGGCGTGCTCGCGGCACTTTCCGGCAGGAAGCCGGTTTCATGGCCCGCCAGCGCCACAAAGGCGCCCGACATGGCGGCCGAAATCGCCACTACCCGCCCGCGCTGCAAATCACCCACGCCATCCGGCCGCGCCTGGCGTTCCACCCAGGCTTCGGTCAGCCTGCCACCCAGGAGCAGCGCGGTCCGCACCTCGCCAGGGGAGGCTTCCGCCAGGATCAGGGCTTCAGCCACCCGATCCCCCGCAGCATTTGCGCGGCCTCGAACAAAGGCAGGCCGACCACATTGGAATGACTGCCCGAGATGAAGCGCGTGAAAGCCTCGGCCCGGCCCTGAATGGCATAGGCGCCGGCCTTGCCCTGCCATTCGCCGGAAGCGATGTAGTCTTCCATCTGCGCTTCGGTCAGGCGCTGGAAGGTGACATTGGTTTCGACCAGGCGCTGGATCCGCCGCCCATCGGGAAGCGCAAGTACCACGCCTGTGGTCACGCAATGCCGCCGGCCGGACAGCAGCCCCAGGCAGTGCCGAGCATCGGCTTCGGTTTCGCCCTTGGGCAGGATGCGCCGGCCAACGCCGACCACCGTATCGGCAGCCAGCACCAGCGCGCCCTCGGCCAAGGGCACTGCCGCTTCCGCCTTGGCGCGCGAGAGCCTGGCCGCCAAGGCGCGCGGCACCTCTGCCTTCAAGGGCGTTTCATCAATATCGGTCGCGATCACGCGCGCGGGCGTAATGCCCAGCCGCGCCAGCAAATCCAGGCGGCGGGGGCTGGCGCTCGCCAATACCAGCGGCAAGCGCGCGGCATCCATCGGTGCGACGTTACTTGAAGCGGAAGGTGATGCGGCCCTTGGTCAGATCATAGGGCGTCATTTCAACATTGACGCGATCACCGGCCAGCACGCGAATGCGGTTCTTGCGCATCTTCCCGCTGGTATGCGCCAGGACCATGTGGTCATTATCGAGTTTCACGCGGAACATGGCATTGGGCAGAAGCTCCACCACCTCTCCGCTGAACTCCATCATATCTTCTTTGGGCATCGGGCCTCAATGGTAGGGCGCAGGGCGCGCCCGGGTTCAAGATTGCGGCGCAAAATGATCCTATGCCCCCGCCGGGTCAAGCGCGATCCCGGCGCGGGCATGATTTAGGCTGTAAAACGGGGTGAAAGCGCTATTTTGAGAGCGCCACCGTGTAATCTGCTTCGGTCTTTTCGCGCATCTCAGCCTCGGTCACGCCGGGGGCGAGTTCCACCAGCTTCATCGCCGCCGGGCCACGCCGGGCGATTTCGAAGACGCCAAGATCGGTGATCACCATATCCACCACGCGGCTGCCCGTGAGCGGCAGGGCGCATTGCTTCAGCAGCTTGGGCTTGCCGCCGGCCGTGTGTTCCATCAGCACAATCACGCGCTTGACGCCGGCGACGAGGTCCATGGCGCCGCCCATGCCCTTCACCATCTTGCCCGGGATCATCCAATTGGCCAGGTCGCCATTCTCAGCCACCTGCAAGGCGCCCAGGATGGAAAGGTCGATATGACCGCCCCTGATCATCCCGAAGGATTGCGCGGAATCGAAGAAGGAGCTTGTGGGAAGCTGCGTGATCGTCTGCTTGCCGGCATTGATCAGATCGGCGTCTTCCTCGCCCTCATAAGGGAAGGGGCCAAGGCCCAGCATGCCGTTTTCGCTTTGCAGCTGCACATTGAAGCCGGCGGGGACGTGATTGGCGACCAGCGTCGGGATGCCGATGCCAAGGTTCACATAAAAGCCATCTTGCAATTCGCGCGCCGCACGGGCGGCCATTTCATCGCGGTTCCAGGCCATGATTCTTCTCCTTATCCCTGGGACTCGGCGCCGGCCGCGGCAGCGGGCGCGTGCTTGCGGACGGTGCGCTGTTCAATGCGCTTTTCGTAGCCGGGTGGGCAGGTGATCATGCGTTTGACGAAAATACCCGGCGTATGGATGTGGTCCGCGTCAATCTCTCCGGGGCGTACCAGATGTTCCACCTGCGCGACGGTCACGCGCGCTGCCGTTGCCATCATCGGGTTGAAGTTCCGCGCGGTCTTTCGATAGACCAGATTGCCCTCGTGGTCGGCCATATAGGCGTGGATGATGGCAAGGTCGGCCACAATGCCGCGTTCCATCACATAGGTCTCGCCATCAAATTCGCGGGTTTCCTTGCCCTTCGCGACTTCCGTGCCAACGCCGGTCTTCGTGAAGAAAGCGGGAATGCCCGCGCCGCCGGCGCGAATACGCTCGGCCAAAGTGCCTTGCGGGTTGAATTCAATCTCCAGCTCACCTGCCAGGTATTGCCGGGCGAATTCAGCGTTTTCGCCGACATAGCTTGAGATCATTTTGCGAATCTGGCGGGTTTTCAGCAAAAGGCCGAGCCCGGCATCATCCACCCCGGCATTGTTGGAGACCACGGTCAGGTCCTTCACGCCGGAATCGCGGATGGCTTCAATCAGCAGGGTCGGGATGCCGGAAAGCCCGAAGCCGCCGGAATGGATCACCATGCCATCGCGGAGCAGGCCCGAAAGCGCTGCCTTGGCGTCTGAGTAGATTTTCTTCATGGGCCTTGCCCCCAATGCTTGCCGTTCTTGGGCTCTCTAACGGCTGTTTGGCATGGCGGGAAGTGCTGGCGCCCCGAATCGCGGGCCATGTTATAAAGGCGCATGTCTGCCGCCCACATCACCGCCCCGCGCCCGGCCATCCGCCTGCTGTCGGAGACCACCGCGAACCGCATTGCGGCAGGTGAGGTGGTGGAACGCCCGGCCGCCGCACTTAAGGAAATCGTCGAAAACGCCTTGGATGCCGGGGCTAGGCGCATCGCCGTGACCCTCGAAGGCGGCGGGATGGACCGCATTCTGGTAGAAGATGACGGCTTCGGCATGGGGCCGGATGATCTGGCACTGGCCGTGGAACGGCACGCCACCTCCAAACTGCCGGAAGAAGCCACGCTTTTCCGCATCGCCACCCTTGGCTTCCGGGGTGAGGCCTTGCCTTCCATAGGCGCCGTCGCGCGGCTTGCCATCACGTCTTGCCCGCAGGGTGGCACCGCGCATCGGATCAGCGTGGAAGGCGGGGTGAAGGGCGATGTGGCGCCGGCTTCCGGTGCCCCCGGCACGCGGGTTGAGGTGCGGGATTTGTTCTTCGCCACCCCGGCGCGGCGGAAATTCCTAAAACATCCCCGCACGGAAGCCGAGCATGCGGTGGAAGCGGTGCGCCGCCTGGCGCTGGCCTGGCCGGAAGTGGCGTTTCGTGTCGAAAACGATGGGCGGGAAGTGCTGTCCTTCGCCGCCACGGATCAGGAAGGGCGCATTCGGCAAGTGCTGGGCGCGGAATTTGCCGCCGCCGCGGTGCCGGTGGAAGCGGTTTCCGAGAGGCTGGATATCAGCGGGCTGGCGGCGCTGCCTTCGCACCACCGCCCGACCACGCTTGGCCAGCATTTGGTGGTGAACCGCCGCCCGGTCCGCGACCCTTTGCTGCGCGTGGCCTTGCGCGTTGCTTACCGCGATGTGATCCCGCAGGGGCGCCACCCCGTCGCCGCGCTATTCCTGCAAGTGCCGCCGGATAGCGTGGATGTGAATGTGCATCCCATGAAGACCGAGCTTCGCTTCCGCGATGGCGAAGCGGTGCGCGGTGCCATGATCTCGGCGCTGCGCAAGGCGCTGGCGATTGGGGCCGGGACGGTGGTGGCAGTGCCTTCCCTGGCTGGCGCAGCGCCAATGGGCGGTTTCAGCGAAGCCCTCCCCGTTTTGCCCCAATCCATGCCGCGCCCGGCTGGGCTGCCGCAGCCGCGCCTGCCGCTCGGGTTCCGCCCGCCCAGCCTGCCGCCGCCTGCACCCGAGCCGATGGATGCAGCGCATCCCCTGGGCCGCGCCGTGGCGCAGATACTGGATACCTTCATTATCGCCGAAGCCGCGGATGGGTCGCTGGTGCTGGTGGATCAGCACGCCGCGCATGAACGCCTGACGCATGAGGCACTCAGCGCGCAGCTACGCGATGGCGGCGTGCGCGCCCAGCCCTTGCTGGTGCCGGCGGTGGTGGATATGCCGCAAGCCGATGCGGCGCGCTTGTTGGGGGCGGCGGAAGCACTCGCGCGGTTGGGGCTGGAAATTGAGGGCTTCGGCGCTGGCGCGGTGCTGGTCCGAAGCCTGCCGGCCTTGCTCGGCGCCGCTGATCCGGCGCCGTTGCTGCGCGATATGGCGGAAGAATTGGCGGTGGATGCGGAAAGCACGGCCCTGGAACGCAAGCTGGATGCGGCGATTGCCAGGCTTGCCTGCCATGGCAGCATCCGCGCCGGGCGGCGGATGAATGCGGCCGAGATGGATGCGCTGCTGCGCCAGATGGAAGCCACCCCGCGCGCCGCGACGTGTAGCCATGGCAGGCCCACGGTGTTGAAGCTGGATGCGGCGGCTTTGGAGCGGATGTTTGGGCGGCGGTAGAAAATAGGAATAGTTTCACGTGAAACGCGCCCGGTGATTTTGGCCGCATTTTCCGAGCCGCCAAGCGAGGCCGCTTGGCTAGAAAATGCTCACCCCCCGTAAGCCAGCACCGCCGCCGCCAAATCCTCCCCGGCCCAACCCACGGATTTGAAGGCGGTGATCTGATCGGCGCTTTGCCGGCCCGGATGGGTGCCGCGGCAAAGCTCGGCCAAATCCGCCACCACGTGGTCCGCGGTAATCGCGCCCTCCGCGATGGCCTGCACCACATCGCCGGCCTCGGCCAAGCCCCCGGCGCGGGTATCCACCACCAAAAGCGCGCGCTTGAGCGCCAGCGCATCGGCTTCGCGCATATCAGGCCGATAGGCGCCAACCAGATCAAGATGCACCCCCGGCCGCAAAGCCGCGCCGGGAATCAGCGCATCGGCCGCCAAGGTGGCGGCGCTGATGATATCGGCGGCGGCGAAATCAGGCTGGGACACCGCCCGCGCCGGCAGGCCATGGGCGGCAAGCTGCCCAGCTAAACGCGCGGCATTCTCCCCCTTGCGCGACCAGATCACGATATCCTTGATCGGAAAACAGGCAGCATAAGCCTCGGCCAGGGCATGGGCGACCTTGCCACTGCCGAGCAGCAGCAGGCGGGAACTCTCGGGCCGGGCCAGATAGCGCGCGGCCAAAACGCTCGCCGCTGCGGTGCGCCGATCGGTCAATTCGCCGCCATCCAGCATGGCGAGCGGTGCCCCGGTGGTGGCATCTGAGAGCAAATAGCTGGCATGGACTGCGGGCAGGCCGCGCGCATCATTGCCCGGCGCGACATGGACAATCTTGACACCGTAATGCCCGCCGGCGCGCCAGGCCGGCATCAGCAGCAGGGTGTTTTGCGCCCCGGCGCCATCATCCCAAGCATGGCGGTGCCGCAGTGGTGCTTCGCAGCCCTGCCGGAACATCTCGGCCAGGGCTTCGATCAGCCGATCCCAGGGCAGGGCTGCCCGGATTGCTGCCTTATCCATTTGCCGCATGCGTCTGCCTCCGCGATTCCCCTGGCGCATGTGGCATTGTCGGGCGGGGAAGGGAAGCTTTGGCGCGGGAATTGCTGCACCTGACGGTGGATCCCCCCGCGCCCAACCGGAGAACTACGATTGATCAAGCCATTAGCCACAAAGCTTCCCATGGCAGTAGAGGCCTGTACCGGGGGGGCGAAGCGCGGCGCTTGCGGGAATGGCCTGCAATCCGGTAACGCAATGCTTACCAAAGCGGCAAACTCAGAACCGCAGCGGCGCTACCCTGCCCCCTTAGGCAGAAAAAAGGTCAGGAGAGGCTTATAATGTCTGATACGACGAGCGATCCGCGCTACAAGCGGCGCCCGCCCAAACGCCCGCTCCGGCTTTCCTGGTCGGATGAACGGGTGCGCGGCATTTTCTGGCAAATCGTGGTCGTCGCGGCGGTCGGCAGCCTGATCTATTGGCTGTGGAGCAATACATCGCACAATCTCGCGGTGCGGCGCATTGCGACCGGCTTTGGCTTTCTGGATCGCGAAGCAGGCCTGCCGATTGCCGAAAGCCTGATCCCCTATGATCCCACCAATACCTACGCCCGTGCGCTGTTTGTTGGTTTGCTGAATACGCTGAAGGTCGCGGTGATTGGCATCATCCTGGCGACGATCCTTGGCACCGCGATTGGTATCGCGCGGCTTTCCAAGAATTTCCTGCTGTCACGCATTGCCGGCGCCTATATCGAAATCATTCGTGATCTGCCGCTGCTGCTGCAATTGCTGTTCTGGTATACGATTTTACAGGGACTGCCCGGGCCGCGCCAGGCGCTGAAGCCCATGGAAGGCGTGGTACTGTCCAATCGCGGCCTCAAGCTGCCGGCGCTGATGTGGGAAAATGCGCATACGGCCGCCTTGGTCGCATTTCTGCTGGGGATCATCGGCACCTGGCTTTATGCGCGCATGGCACGCGCCAAGCAGATGGCAGATGGCCAGCCGCGTAAGGTGTGGCCCACTGCGCTTGGGCTGATTTTGGTTTTGCCGGTGGTGGTTTGGTATGCGCTGGGCGCGCCGTGGGAGATTGAATACCCCGTGCTGCGCGGCTTCAATTTCCGTGGCGGCATGAATATCAGCCCGGAATATTTTGCGCTGCTGATCGGGCTTGTCACCTATACGGCGGGCTTCATTGCCGAAGTGGTGCGCGCCGGCATCATGTCGGTCAATCACGGGCAATGGGAGGCTGCGCAGGCGCTGGGGTTGAGACATGGTTCGGTGCTGCGCCTGATTGTCATGCCGCAGGCGCTGCGCGTCATCATCCCGCCCATGACATCGAATTACCTGAATTTGACGAAGAATTCCTCGTTGGCGGTCGCGATCGGCTATCAGGATATTGTTTCCATCGCCAATACCACGCTGAACCAAACGGGGCAGGCGATTGAAGGCATCGCCATCATCATGGCGGTCTATCTAACGATCAGCCTTTCGATCAGCCTATTCATGAATTGGTATAATGCGCGCATTGCGCTGGTTGAACGATAAGGAGGCCAGCCATGAGCGACGCAAGCATTTCCGCGGGGCCCCGCAAACCGCCGATCACGGCGGTGGGGCCGATCGCCTGGGCTAGGGCTAATCTGTTTTCCGGCTGGCTTTCCACGGCCGTGACGCTCGCGATGGGCTATCTGCTGATCAAAGCCGCGCTGTCCTTCGTTGATTGGGCCTTCGTGAATGCCATCTGGTCCGTGCCGTCCAATGCACAGGGGCCGCAGACGCAAAGCTGCCGGGATTTGCAGGGTTCTGGCGCCTGCTGGGCGGTGATTGGCGAAAAGCACCGCTTCATGCTGTTTGGCACCTATCCCTATGAACAGCATTGGCGCCCCGCCTTGGCCTGCGTGCTGTTCGTGGCGCTTTACATCATCTCCGCCATGCGCCGTTTCTGGCGCTGGGAATTGGCGCTGATTTGGGTTGGGATGCTGACGGCGATTGGTGTGCTGATGTGGGGCGGCGTATTCGGGCTTTCCTATGTGCCGCAGGAACGCTGGGGTGGCTTGCCTATCACGCTGATACTGGCGACCTTCGGGCTCGCTTTCGCTTTCCCGCTTTCGATCCTGGTCGCGCTTGGCCGGCGTTCGTCGCTCCCGGCGATCAAGGTGCTGTGCGTTTTGTATGTGGAGCTGATACGCGGTGTGCCGCTGATCAGCCTGTTGTTCATGGCCAGCGTCATGTTCCCCCTGTTCCTGCCGGAGGGGATGAATATTGATAAGCTGCTCCGCGCACAGATTGCCATCATCCTTTTTGCCGGTGCCTATCTGGCCGAGGTGGTGCGCGGCGGCCTGCAAGCCTTGCCGAAGGGGCAATATGAAGCCGCCGATGCCATGGGCTTGTCCTTTTGGCAGAAGACCGGGCTGATCATCCTGCCCCAGGCTTTGCGCATGGTGATCCCGCCCTTGGTCAATACCTTCATCGGCTTCTTCAAGGATACGTCACTGGTGCTGATCATTGGCATTTTCGATCTGCTCACCGCCGGCAAGACCGCGATTGTGGAGCCCGCCTGGCAGGGCTTCGGCGTTGAGGTTTATGTCTTTATCGGCAGCATCTATCTGGTTTTCTGCTATGCCATGTCCAAATACAGCCGCGGGTTGGAGGCGGAATTGAACCGCCATCGCCATCGCTGAATCCCGGGAAAACAATCATGAGCGCTTCCGCTGATTTTGCCCATGTCGCTTCCGCCGCCAAGGCCGATGCGCCCCCCGCCATTGAATTGGCCGGTGTCAATAAATGGTTTGGCGCGCTGCATGTGCTGCGCGATGTAAATCTTGCCGTGGCGCCCGGTGAACGCGTGGTGGTGTGCGGCCCGTCAGGTTCGGGCAAATCCACCATGATCCGTTGCATCAACCGGCTTGAGATGCACCAGGAAGGCCGCATTGCGGTTGAAGGGATCGAACTTTCCGATGATGTGCGCGCCTTGGATGCGATCCGCCGCGAAGTTGGCATGGTGTTCCAATCCTTCAATCTTTTCCCGCATCTGACAGTGCTCGAAAACTGCACCCTGGCGCCAATCTGGGTGCGGCGCATGCCGAAGAAGGATGCGGAAGAACTGGCGATGGAATTGCTGGAGCGGGTCAAAATCCCGGAACAGGCCAAGAAATATCCGGGCCAGCTTTCCGGCGGGCAGCAGCAGCGTGTGGCGATTGCGCGTGCGCTTTGCATGCGCCCCAAGATCATGTTGTTCGATGAGCCTACCTCTGCCCTTGATCCCGAAATGATCAAGGAAGTGCTGGATGTGATGGTGGAATTGGCCGGCACGGGCATGACCATGATGGTGGTGACCCATGAAATGGGCTTCGCCCGTCAGGTTGCCGATCGCGTAGTTTTTATGGACCAGGGCGAGGTGGTGGAAATCGGCACCCCGGATCAGGTTTTCAATGCACCAAAGACCGATCGGCTCAAGCTGTTTTTGAGCCAGATCCTGCGCGGGCATTGAATGCCCGCCATGCGCGGGATGCGGGGCAAAGCTCTTGCATCCCCGCGCTGAAGGCGCAGAGTCCGTTACCATGAGCTCACCCGCCGCTTCAGACCGCGCTACACCGTCGCTCGCCCTGATTTTGGGCGTGCTGGGTGTTGTCTATGGCGATATTGGTACTTCGCCGCTCTATGCCATGCGCGCCGCTGCCAGCCATTTTGAGGATGGCGGCGTGGAAGCGTGGGAAGTGCTGGGCCTGCTCAGCTTGATTATCTGGTCGCTCATCCTGACGGTGACGGTGAAATATGTGGCGTTCGTGCTGCGTGCCGATAATAGGGGTGAAGGCGGCATATTGGCGCTGATGGCATTGGCGCAGCGCAGCGTGGAAAATGCGCGGCTGCGCTGGGCCTTGGCGCTGATCGGCATTGCTGGCGCCTGCCTGTTCTTTGGTGATGGCATCATCACGCCGGCGATTTCGGTGCTTTCGGCGGTGGAAGGGCTCAAGGTTATCTCTCCCCATCTGGAAAAGGCGGTTTTGCCGATTTCGGTCGTGATCCTGTTGGCGCTTTTCCTGGTGCAATATCGTGGTACGGCGAAAATGGGCGCCTTGTTTGGGCCAATTTGCGCTGTCTGGTTCCTGGTGTTGGGCCTGCTTGGGCTTTGGGAGGTGTTGCATAATCCCGGTGTTCTGGCGGCGATCTCGCCGCATTGGGCCATTACCTTCTGCCTGCATTACCAGCTGATCGCCTTCATTGCTTTCGGATCCGTGGTACTGGCGGTAACGGGGGCCGAGGCGCTTTACGCCGATATGGGGCATTTCGGCCGCTGGCCCATTCGCTGGGCTTGGCTTGTGATTGTGCTGCCGGCGCTGGTGTTGAATTACCTCGGCCAGGGCGCGCTTTTGCTGCGCGATCCCGCTTCGCTCGAAAACCCATTCTTTCTGCTGGCACCGGAATGGTTCCGCCTGCCTTTGGTGTTCTTGGCCACAGCTGCCACCATCATCGCGAGCCAGGCGATGATATCCGGCGCCTATACCATTGCGCGGCAATGCGTGCAGCTTGGCTTCCTGCCGCGGCTGGTGGTGCGCCATACCAGCGATACGGAAGAAGGCCAGATCTATATGCCGCAGGTGAATTTCGCGCTGCTGATCGGCGTGTTGATTCTGGTGGTGACTTTCCGTGACTCTGAACGCTTGGCGGCCGCTTATGGCATTGCGGTGACCGGCACTTTTGTGTGCACTTCCTGCCTTGCCATGGTGGTGTTTTATCGCAAATTTGGTTGGCCTTTGCTTGGCGTGCTTGGCGTTTTCTTGCCGCTGCTCGCGCTTGATCTGGCGTTCTTCATTTCCAACGTGCTCAAAATCCCCGATGGCGGTTATGTACCGCTGGTGCTGGGTGTCGTGCTGTTCACCATCATGCTGACCTGGCATCGCGGGCGAGAATTGCTCTTTGCGCGCATCCGCCAGGATGGGCTGCCGCTCAAATCCTTCATTGCGCGCCTGCCGCAATCACGCACCGTGCGTGTGCCCGGTACGGCCGTGTTCATGACCAGCCAGGCAGAATTCCTGCCCGGCGCGCTGCTGCATAACCTGAAGCACAACAAGGTTTTGCATGAACGCGTCCTATTCGTGACCGTCACGAATGAGGATGTGCCGCAGGTGGGCGCGGATCGGCGCCGCGCGGTGGAGGAATTGGCGCCCAATATCTATCGCATCGCGCTACGCTACGGTTTCCAGGAAAGCCCCAATATCCCGCGGGAGCTTGAAGCGCTCGCCGAATTGGGCATTCCCTATGAACCGATGCAGACTTCCTACTTCCTGGGTCGGGAGACGGTGGTGGCCGCGGCCGTGCCGAAAATGTCGCGTTGGCGGCAAGGGCTTTTCATGCTGCTCAGCCGCAATTCGCTGTCAGCCACGGAATTCTTCCGCATTCCATCCGACCGCGTGGTAGAATTGGGCGTGAAGGTCGCAATCTGAAATGTGATTGGGGCTTGGCGCGCCCCGCGCTAGTTAGAGCAAATCACGTTCAGATGGAATCATCTGAACGTGTGAAGATGCTTGAAAAACAAAGATCTAGAGCGGGTTGCGTGAACCCATGTGAACGCAACACGCTCTGGAGCGCAGCAAGGCAGGAGGAGCGCATGGATCGTATGCTGGTGACACTCTCCCTCGTGGCGGGGCCGGGCTTTCCCATGGGCTGTGTGGATCACCGCTATGAGATCGAGCTTGCGATGGATGCCGGCGGGCACCCGGATGCAAAAGCCTGGGCCGATGACCCCGCCCCCTGGCGCGCACGGCGCTATCGCCCGGATGCGCCGCCAGAGCAGGGGGATGTGCAATTTGATGGCGATAATGGCTGGTTCATCCGCTTCAGCGGCAGCCTGGCCGAGCGTTTTGATGCGCCGGAGGCGCATTTCGATCCCGGCACCAGCCCCATCCGGCCGGGTGAGCATGTGACCATCACCGAACCCGATGGCGGGGTTTATGATTACCGGATTGTGGGTGTAGGGGCGCTTTGATCCGGCTGCATCACCCAAAGGCCTCGCGCGCAAGCCGCGCCAGATTGTCATACCCCATGCGCGCATACGTCAGTGGATGCGCCTTCGCGGGGTCTTGTTCGGCTTCCACCACAAGCCAGCCCGCATAGCCTGCCACTGCCAAGGGTTTCAGCACCGCTGGGTAATTGACGCAGCCATCGCCGGGCACGGTGAAGACGCCCTCAAGCACCGCAGCCAGAAAGGGCAGATCACGCGCCTTTGCTTCGCCTAGCACCGCCCTGCGGATATCCTTGCAATGCACATGCACAATGCGCCCGGCATGCTGGCGCGCCGCCAGCGCGGGATCGCCGCCGGCAAAAGTGAGATGTCCGGTATCGAGCAAAAGACCAACCTCAGGACTGGTGAGGGCCATCAACCGATCAATCTCGGCCTGGGTTTCAATCACCGTGCCCATATGGTGGTGATAGGCAAGCCATAGCCCGCGCGCCTTGAGCCGCTTTGCAAATTCCGTGATGCGGGGCGCGAAAACCGCCCAATCCGCATCGGTCATCACGGGGCGCATTGATAACGGGATAGTTTTTTCGCCATGAATGGCGCGGGCGATTTCCGCATGCACCATCACCTTGCAGCCCATCGCCACCAACAGGCTGATATGCGCTTCCGCCGCGGCCATTTCGGCATCCACATCGCGTTCCAGCAGGCGCGAGCCATACCAGCCGGACACGAGATCAAGACCATGCCGCGCCAGGATGGGGCGCAGCAGCGCAGCATCGCGCGGGAATTTATTGCCAAGCTCAAACCCCGCGAAGCCGGCTTGCTTGCCCTCAGCCAGGCAGGTTTCGAGCGGCGTTGCAGCGCCCAATTCCGGCATGTCATCATTGGTCCAGGTGAGCGGATTGATCCCAAGACGAATATGCATGATCAGCCCCCTTCCGCCTGGTTGCGGCGCTTCACGTCATAATCGCTGCGCGCGGATTTTTGCGAGGGGGAATTTGGCGCGGCGCTGACCGGGACTTCCCACCAGGCGCCACCTTCGGCCGTGCCGGTTTCCGGGTCTGTTTCAATCACGATCACTTGCGTGCGCTTGGCGGCGAAGGCAGCGGGCAGGGCGGCTTCCAAGGCGGTGATGTCACTCACCTTGCGCGCCTCGGCGCCGAGCGCCGCAGCATGAGCGGCGAAATCAATGCGCGGTGCGCTATCGGCAAGCAGGTTGTTGAAGGCCGCACCGCCCGTGCCGCGTTGCAGGCGATGGATGCAGCCAAAGCCGCGATTATCAAGCACGATGATTGTAAGCTTGGCGCCAAGCTCGATGGAGCTCGCGATTTCGCTATTCATCATCAAATAGCTGCCATCCCCGACCATCACCACCACTTCGCGTTCTGGTGCGGCAAGCTTGGCACCAAGCCCGCCGGCGATTTCATAGCCCATGCAGGAATAGCCATATTCCAGATGATAGCCGGCGCCATCTGTGGCGCGCCATAGCTTGTGCAATTCGCCGGGCAGGCCGCCGGCCGCGCATACCACCATGCCACGGCGCGGCATGGCGCGATTGACCGCGCCCAAAACCTGAGCATCGGTCGGCAGGCCAGCATTTTTGCCCTTGGGCGCGGCGGTGACGCGATCCACCACGCGTTGCCATTGCTGGATCGCGCTGCGTGCCTTGCCTTGCCAGGCTTGCGGTGCCGCCCAAGTGCCCAGTGCTGATGAGAGTGCCGCAAGCCCACGCGCAGCATCGGCCACAAGCGGCAGCGCACCATGCTTATGCGCATCAAAGCCCGCGACATTCAGGCCAATCACGCGCGCCTTCGGAAACAAGGCGCGAGAGCCGGTCGAGAAATCCTGCAACCTGGTGCCAATCGCCAGAACAACATCGGCCTGTGCGGCCAGCGCATTGGCCGCGGCCGTGCCGGTCACGCCAATGGCGCCCAGATTGCCCGGCGCATCCCAAGCGAGGCTGCCCTTGCCGGCCTGGGTTTCGGCATAGGGAATGCCGTGGCGCGCAGCAAAATCCGCAAGTGCTGCTTCCGCAAGAGCATATTTCACGCCGCCACCAATGATGATGATGGGGCGCTTTGCTTGCCCGAGCAGCGCAGCGGCGGCGGCGAGTTCTCGCGCATCAGGTTCCGCCGCACGCGGGCGCCATAGGCGCTTTCGGAAGAAGGCGGTGGGCCATGCCATGGCTTCCGTCTGCACATCCTGCGGGAAGGCCAGCGTGACGGGGCCGCATTCGGCGGGATCGGTCAGTACGCGCATGGCAGCGGGAAGTGCCGCCAGCAATTGCTCTGCGCGCGTGATGCGATCGAAATAGCGCGACACAGGGCGGAAGCAATCATTGGCGGAAAGCGTTGCATCGCCGAAATGCTCAATCTGCTGCAGAACCGGATCAGGGCGGCGGCTGGCAAAGACATCGCCGGGCAGCAGCAAAAGCGGCAGGCGATTGGCATGCGCCACGGCGGCTGCCGTCACCATATTCGTCGCCCCCGGCCCGATGGAACTCGTGCAAGCCATGATGCGCCGCCGCGCATGGGTTTTGGCATAGGCAATCGCGGCCAGCGCCATGGCCTGTTCATTATGCGCGCGAAAAACCGGTAGCTTGCCGCGCTGCGCTTCCAAGGCCGGCCCGAGCCCAGCAACATTGCCATGGCCGAAAATCGCCCAGACACCGCCGAAAAGCGGCAGCGCCCGGCCATCAATCTCGGTTTCCTGCGCTGCCAGGAAGCGGACCACGGCCTCGGCCGCGGTCAGAGTGAGGCTCGCCATGGAATCTCCTCGCCTGGGGGTATTGTTCCGCCTTTCTTGCGTGTTACGGTCATTGAAACCACCGCGCAAGAACCACCCAGGAAACGACAGGCCGAGCATGCTGACCTTCGCCCAATTCGGCGCCGGACGTATCGGCGCCATCCATGCCGGCAATCTTGCCGCATCCGGCCATGCCAGGCTGAAGCATGTGGTGGATATCAATGGCGAAGCGGCGGCCGCATTGGCCGGGCGCCATGGCGCGCGCGTCAGTGATACCGCGAGTGCTTTAGCCGACCCGGAAGTCGGCGCGGTGATTATCGCTTCTTCCACCGATACCCATGCTGATCTGGTGATTGCTGCGGCGCGCCAGGGCAAGGCGATATTCTGTGAAAAGCCGATTGATCTGGCGCTGCCGCGCGTGGATACATGCCTTGCTGAGGTAGCAAAGGCGGGCGTGCCCATGCTGGTTGGTTTCAATCGGCGCTTTGATCCTTCCTTCGCGGAATTACATCGCCGGATCGCTGCCGGCGCGATTGGCGCCGTTGAGCAGGTCATCATCACCAGCCGCGACCCCGCGCCGCCGCCGCTTGCCTATGTGAAGGTCTCGGGCGGATTGTTCCGTGACATGACCATTCATGATTTCGATATGGCGCGCTGGATGTTGGGCGAAGAACCCAATGAAGTCTTCGCCTATGGCGCCAATCTGGTGGATCAGGCGATTGGCGCTGCCGGCGATATTGATAGCGCCATGGTATTGCTGCGCACGCCAAGCGGGCGCATGGCGCATATCAATAATAGTCGGCGCGCCCGCTACGGCTATGATCAGCGCGTGGAGGTTTTTGGCAGTGCCGGGCGCTTGCTGGCTGGCAATCGCACACCCACCACGGTGGAATTGGCCGATGGCCAGGCGGTTGCTTCCGACAAGCCCCTGCATTTCTTTCTGGAACGCTATGCCGATGCCTATCGCATCGAATTGGCGGCTTTTATTGATGCCTGCTTAAACAAAACGCCCATGCCTGTTGGGGCGGAAGATGGCCGCTGCGCCCTAGTTTTGGCGGAGGCAGCCAATGCGTCGCTTGCCGGCGGCAAACCGGTGAGGTTGTGATGGGCGCGCTGCCAAAAATCTCTCTTGCGGGGCGGCATATCCTGATCACCGGTGGCACGCAGGGCATTGGGGAAGGCTGCGCCCTGGCCGCGGCGGAAGCGGGTGCTGCTGCCATTACCATCACGGGTCGGCATGAGGCGCGCGGCGCTTCGGTGGTGGCGAAGATCCGCGCGCTCGGCGCGCGTGCGCATTTTTGTGCGGCTGATCTGGCTGATACCGAAAGCGTTGCGCGTATTATCCCTGAAGCCGAAGCAAGGCTTGGCCTGGTGGATGGGCTGATCAATGCGGCGGGGCTCACGGATCGCGGTAGCATTCTGGACACATCGGTGGCGCTTTGGGATCGGCTTTTTGCGGTGAATGCGCGCGCCCCTTTTCAATTGACGCAGGCGATGGCGCAACGACTGGCTGAAGCCAAGCGCCCCGGCGCCATTGTGAACATCATCACCATGTCGAGCCATGGGGGCCAGCCTTTCCTGACTGCCTATGCCGCTTCCAAGGGCGCGCTTGCGACTCTTACGAAAAACACCGCGCTTGGCCTGAGACCCATGCGCATTCGGGTGAATGGCATCAATCTTGGCTGGGCTGATACGCCGGGTGAACACGTGATCCAACAGCGTGATGGCAATCCGCCTGATTGGCTGCCCAAGGCCGAAGCAGCGCAGCCTTTTGGGCGGCTGATCAAGCCCGCCGATGTGGCGGGGCTTGCGATTTATTTGCTGTCTGACGCGGCCGAGATGATGACCGGCGCCTTGGTGGATTTCGATCAGAATATTATGGGGGCCTATACGTGAACCCTGCCGAGTTGCAGCGCCGCCTTGCGCTTTTGGCGCCAATGGCGCGGGATGCCGCCGCGCTTGCCGCGCGGTTGCGCCATGAAGGCAAGGGCGCCGCGCGCTTGAAGGGCGCGCAGGATTTCCTGACCGAGGCCGATGGCGCGACAGAGGATTTCATTCGCGGCGAACTCGCGCGGCTTTTTCCCGGTGAGGCGATCCTGGGTGAGGAAGGCGGTGGCGAGGTATCTGATTCCGGTCCGCTTTGGATCATTGATCCCATTGATGGCACCTCCAATTTCGCGCGCGGCGGGGATCGCTGGTGTGTCTCCATCGGTCTTGCGCTTGATGGCCGTGCCGTATTGGGCGCCATTGCCCGTCACGCGCCGCAGGAGGTGATGCTTGGCGCGCAGGGCTGCGGTGCCACGCTGAATGGTACGCCGATACAAGCAGCAGCCACCCAAGATTTTGACCGCGCGACGATTGAAATCGGCTGGTCGCTGCGTCGGCCGGTTGCGGATTACATCGCACTTGCCGGGCGCGTCATGGCAAGCGGTGCGGGCATGCGCTGCGGTGGTTCCGGTACGCTCGGCCTCGTGGAAACCGCGATCGGGCGGTTGGATGGCTATATGGAATTGCACATCAATGCCTGGGATGCTTGTGGCGCGCTTGCCATCGCCCGCGAAGCCGGTTGCTGGACGAATGCGTTCGACAGCGGTGATTGGCTGGCCAGCGGCAATCCCATCTGCTTTGCTGCGCCCGCTTTGGGGGCAGGTTTGATGCGTTTAATGTTACCATGACCGGGAACAGGGAGAGGAAAAAATGAGAAATGGAATGATCGGCGCGGCGCTTGGCCTGGCCATGACCGCGCTGCTGCCAATGGCGGCAAAGGCGCAGGGAAATCTTTCGGTCTATTGTTCGGTGCAGGAAGAATGGTGCCGCCCCATGATGGCCGCCTTTGAACGCGCAACGGGTATCAGCGTTGCCATGACGCGCAAAAGCTCTGGCGAGACTCTCACGCAAATTCGTGCCGAGGCGCAGAATCCGCGCGGCGATGTCTGGTGGGGCGGTACGGGTGATCCGCATATGCAGGCCGGGCAGGAAAATCTGACGGTTGAATACCGTTCACCGATGCTCGACCAATTGCAGCCCTGGGCGGTACGGCAGGCGGAACAGACCAACTTCCGTACCGTTGGCATTTATGCGGGTGCCTTGGGCTATTCCTACAACGCGCCTGAATTGCAGCGCCGGCGCATCGCCGCACCGCGGTGCTGGGCGGATTTGGCCAAGCCGGAATTCCGCGGCGAAGTGCAGGTCGCGGACCCGAACACCTCCGGCACCGCCTATACCATGTTGGCGACGCTGGTGCAGATCATGGGTGATGAACCGGCTTTCCAATTCCTCCGTGCGCTGCATCGTAATGTCAATCAATATACGCGTTCTGGCGCGGCGCCGGCACGCGCGGCGGCAACGGGCGAAACACTGGTTGGCATCACCTTCCTGCATGATGCTGTCGCACAAAAAGTGACGGGAGCGCCGGTGGAGTTGGTGGGGCCATGTGAAGGAACCGGCTATGAAATCGGTTCCATGTCCATCATTCGCGGCGCGCGCAATATGGCCAATGCACGGCGGTTTTTTGATTGGGCACTGACGGCGGAAGCGCAGGCGCTTGGGGCGGATGCCAAGGCCTATCAATTGCCATCCAACCGGAATGCGCCGATCCCGCCGCAAGCGCCGCGCTTCGAAAACGTGCCGCTGATTGATTATGATTTCGCGCGTTGGGGCAGTGCGCAGGAACGCACCCGGCTGATTGAACGCTGGCAGCGCGAAGTACGCGCCGGCGCGCGTTGAGGCAGCGCGCGCTACATAGGGCCTGATTTGGGCGCGTTGAAACTGGCCCGTCTGGCGCTGCTTTGTGCGGCGCTGGGCTTACTATTGCCGTGGCATGGGCTGGAAGACGGGTTCAAGGAATTCCGCGCCTGGCCGCACGGCAATGCCGCGCCCTTGCCGGTGCTTCTTGGCACAGGCGCACGCTGGTGGCTTTGGCCGCTGCCATGCCTTTTGCTGTTGGGTGCTGTCGCCGCACTCGGCAAGCGCGCCCATGCCGCGCTGTTGCTGCTGGCGGGCGGCGGCATCATCGCTTGGGTTTTCCTGATGGGGGAAGCCATTGGGTTGCGGGGGCTGGAATGGCAATGGCTCGGCCCCTGGCTTGCGGAGGCGCCGCCGCAACCCTCACTTGGTTGGGGCGCGTTATTCTTGCTGTTGGGGGCAACCGGCTTTGTTTCGGCCGGCTTTGCGGCGCAGGGCGGCTTTCGTGGTGATGCCTTCATCGCCTTCCTTGTCACCGGCAGCGGCTTTCTGCTGTTGCTGTTTGTCTTTGCACCACTGACCACCATTCTTCTCGCTTCGGTTTATGAGGGCGCGGCATTCGCACCAAGCGCGCTGATGGCGCGCCTATCCACTCCGGAAGCCTGGAGCCTTGCCTGCCTTTCCACCCATCAGGGCTGCGGCGTGGTATGGAATACGCTGTTGCTGGCAACGCTGACGGCCGCGATCTCCACCGCGATTGGCCTGTTTTTCGCGCTGCTTGCGGTGCGCGGCGGGATGCGTGCGGCGCCGCTGTTCCGCGCCATGACCTTGCTGCCACTGATCACGCCACCCTTTGTTGTTGCCATGGCGCTGATTGTGCTGTTTGGCAGGACGGGAATCGTGACCACGCTGCTGTGGGAATGGTTCGACATCCCGCGCAGCCGCTGGATTTATGGCCTGCCCGGCGTGCTTATGGCGCAGGTGCTGGCGCAGGCGCCGATTGCCTTTCTGCTGCTGGATGGCGCGCTGCGCGCCATTTCACCGAGTCTGGAAGAAGCCTCTGCCACCATGGGGGCAAGACGCTTCACCGTATTTCGCACCGTCACCTGGCCTTTGCTGCGCCCTGCCTTGGCGGCGGCGTTTCTGCTCGGTTTTGTTGAATCCCTTGCTGATTTCGGCAATCCTCTGGTGCTGGGCGGTGATTTTGATGTGCTGTCCACGCGCATCTTTTTCGCCATCGCCGGCGCGCGGCATGATCCGGGGCGTGCGGCGGCGCTCGCCTTGCTATTGCTGCTGCTCACCTTCGGCGCCTTTGCGCTGCAGGCGCTTTGGCTCGGCAAGCGGCGCTATACGACCGTGACCGGCAAGGGCGATTCCGGCCTGCCGGCGCCCTTGCCAAAGGGCCTGAAATTCACTGCCGCTGCGATTGTCTGGCCCTGGATTGTGTTCACTGCTGTTGTCTATGGCATCATTCTGGTGGGCGGCTTTGTGCATGATATTGGCCGCGGCGACATGAGCTTCACCTGGCGGCATTTGATCACCGCCTTTGAAGTGGAATGGCAGGATGGTATGGCGCTGCGCGGTTCGGCCTGGGATAGCCTGCTCACCACGCTGGAAGTTGCGGCCATATCAGCGCCGCTGACGGCTGGGCTTGGCATATTGCTCGCGTGGTTGATTGCGCGGCAGGAATTTCGTGGTCGGCGCCTGCTGGAATTCATGACCATGCTGTCCTTCGCCATTCCGGGCACGGTTGTGGGCGTTTCCTACATCATGGCTTTTAACGTGCCGCCGGTGGAACTCACCGGCACGGCGCTGATCCTCATTCTCTGTTTTGTGTTTCGCAATCTGCCAGTCGGCGTGCGTGGTGGTATTGCCGCCTTGGCGCAGATTGACCGATCACTGGATGAAGCCAGCGCCACCATGGGGGCGAGTGCGGTGCAGACTCTCCGCCGCGTGGTGCTGCCGCTGATGCGCCCGGCGATCATCACCGCACTCGCCTTCAGCTTTGTCCATGCCATGACAGCGGTCTCCGCCGTGATCTTTCTGGTCTCCGCACGGCATAACCTTGCCACCGTTTATATCGTTGGCCGCGTGGAGGCTGGTGAAATGGCGCTTGCCATCGCCTATTCCACCGTGCTGATCCTGATCATGCTGGTGGTGGTCTTGGGGATCGAAAAACTTGTGGGACGCGCGGAGATGGCGCGCCGCGCGGCTGGCGCGCCAGCACCCGCGCCCATCAGGGCAGGAGCCTGACATGACTGCCAATGCCATTATTTTCGATAAAGTAACAAAAAGCTTTGGCACCGTGCGCGCCGTGGATCAGGTGAGCCTGGCCTTCCCGCACGGCGCCCTGGTGACGCTGCTTGGGCCTTCAGGCTGCGGCAAGACAACGACACTCAGGCTGATTGCCGGCCTCGAACTGCCCAATGCCGGCAGCATCATGATTGAAGGGCGGGATGTGACGCGCTTGGCGGCGGCGGAACGGCGCATTGCAATGGTGTTCCAATCCTATGCGCTGTTTCCGCATATGAATGTGCTGGAAAATGTCGCTTACGGCCTGGTGGTGCAAGGCGCGCGCAAGGCTGTTGCAGAAACGGATGCGCTTGCCATGCTGAAAACCCTGGGGCTGGAGGGCTTGGGGCAGCGCCTGCCATCGGAACTTTCGGGCGGGCAGCAGCAAAGGGTCGCGGTAGCGCGTGCTTTGGTGTTGCGCCCACAGGTACTGCTATTTGATGAGCCCTTGTCCAATCTGGATGCAAGGCTGCGCCGGCAGGTGCGCGAGGACATCCGCGATTTGCAGAAACGCCTTGGCCTGACGGTGGTTTACGTCACGCATGACCAGCAGGAAGCGCTTGCGGTTTCAGACCTTGTTTGCGTCATGCGCGCGGGCAAGATCGCGCAAATGGGCACTCCGCGGGAGCTTTATGACGAACCAGCCGATGCCTTCATCGCCGATTTCATGGGCGAAGCGAATGTGCTGCAAGGCGAAGTGCTTGGCCCTGGGCGGATTTCCCTCGCAGGGGTCAGTCTTTCAAGCGGCTTCCGAACACACCCGGCGGGGCCTGCCTTGCTTGCGGTGCGGCCGGAAGCGGTAACGCTTGCCGCAGAAGGTGATGGCCTGCCTGGGCAGATCAAGCGCGCTGCCTTTCTGGGGCAGACACATGAATATGAAGTGGCAACGCCGGCTGGGCAGATTTTCGTGATTGCGCCGGCAGGTGCTGCGGTTTTCGCCATTGGTGATGAGGTGCGATGCCGGCTTGATCGCGTGATTCCTTTGCAGGGGCACCCCAGTTCATCACCCTGATAGGCGGCTGGTTTTTCTTGATCTTCCTCAATACCGGCACCAAGGCGTCATCCATAATGAACCTGCCAAGATAGTCTTTTGGCAAAACCATGCGCCGAGCCTTTCACGTCGGTTCGGCCTTTCGGGGGGGATGAGGAATGGCTGAAATTGACCACCTTGTGATTGGTGCTGCGACACTCGAAGCCGGCGCTGCCTATCTTGAACACCATCTGGGGGCGCGACCCGTGCCCGGGGGCCCGCATCCGGGGGTGGGCACGCATAATATGTTGCTGGGTCTTGGCCCGAGCCAATATATCGAAATCATCGCCCCCGATCCCGCACAGGCAAGCCCTGCGCATCCGCGTCCCTTCGATTTGGATGACCCGGCGCTGAAGCTGGCGCTGGAAGCGGAGCCGCAATTGATTGCCTATGTCGCGGCGACCCCGGCGCTTGAGGCGGTGGTGGCGCGGCTTGGCGAATCGCATGGTGGTACCATCCGGGCCATGAGCCGCGGCGCGCTTTCCTGGCGGATGGCCTTCCCGCCGCAACGCCAGGATATGGGCAACCTGATCCCCCCGCTGATCCAATGGGATGGGCCGCGCGCGGCCACGCAAATCCCCGACTGTGGTTGGCGGCTGACCAGCCTTGAAGCCCAACACCCGGATATGGACGCGCTGCGAGAGGCGATTGCGGCGCGCGGCTTGACCGAAGCCATCAAGCTGCGCCAAAGCCCCAGCGCCCGCTTGATCGCCCATTTTCGCCATCGGGATGGCCGAGAGGCCGTGCTCACCAGCGCCTGAGATGCGCCGCTTAGCCCCTTCATCACTCTATCTTTCCGCGTGATTTCGGGACATATTTCCCGCATGGGAAGAACCCGTAACTTCGTTTACTACCGGCAACTCATTTGTCGGCCTGCGCAGCCCTTGCTACCCAGTGCAAAGGCGCTCGTGCCCTTGCGTGCAGTGCCGCCCAAAGGAGTTTCCTTGGCATGACGGCGCGAGTACTTGTGGTGGATGATAGCGCAGCCAATCGAAAGCTGCTCGAAGCCCGTCTGCAGGATGAATATTTTGAGGTTGTCGGCGCGGCTTCGGGCGCTGAGGCCATTACCCTCGCTCAGCGTTGGTCGCCGGATATCATCCTGCTGGATGTGCTGATGCCGGTGATGGATGGTTTTGAGGCCTGCCGACGGCTGAAAGCGCAGCCTGCCACCGCGCATATCCCGGTTGTCATGGTGACATCACTGAATGACGAGCATGAAAGGGTGCGCGGGCTGGATGCCGGGGCGGATGATTTTCTGGTCAAGCCCGTGGATCAGGCGACGCTTTTCGCCCGGCTGCGCGCCTTGTTGCGGGTGAAGCAGGTACTGGATGCCTGGCGGCTTCGCGCTGAGACCGTGCGCGATCTGGGCTTTGAACCACCCAGCGCCCCGCCCGAGGATTTTGATGGTGCGAAGGTTTTGTTGCTTTCCGATAATGCGGCCGAGGCTGCGGCCCTATCCGCCGCCCTTGCCACCGATGGCATGACGCTTGAGCAATACCGCGATGAAAAGCTGGTCTGGGCGAAGCTGCAGGACCCCCAGGCACATTACGATCTGGTGCTGACCTCATTACCCATGCGGGAGGGTGATCCGCTGCGCCTCGCGTCTCGGCTGCGGGCGGAGGTGGAAACCCGCGACCTGCCGCTGATGCTGATAGCAGATGAGGAACAGCGCGATCTGGTGCTGCGCGCCTTTGAATTGGGCGCTTCCGATCATGTGCTGCGCCCGATCAATGAACAGGAATTGCGTGCGCGTGTGCGCAACCAGGTGCGGCGCCGGCGCTATCAGCTGCGCCTCAGGGCGGAATTCGACCGTTCCTTGGAACTGGCGGTGACTGATGGTCTGACGGGCCTGCGCAATCGCCGCTATGTCTTTCGGCATCTGGAATCCCTGCTGCGCGCGGGGACGGCCTGCGGTGTGCTGATGATTGATGTGGATCGGTTCAAGCCGCTCAATGACTATTATGGCCATGCGGCGGGGGATGCGGCTTTGCGCGAAGTGGCAGCGCGGCTGCGCGAACATGTGCGCGCTTCCGATGTTGTGGCGCGTTACGGCGGTGAGGAATTCCTGGTGGTGATGTCGGGCGCAGGCGCCGAGGAAACCGCCGTGATCGCCGAAAGATTGCGCATTGCGATAGGTGATCGCCCGATTGATCTTGGCCAGGCCAAGCTGCCGGTCACGGTGAGTATCGGCAGCGCCCTGTCTGGCAATAACACAGAAGGTGAGGCGCTGATCGCTGCCGCTGATTCCGCGATGTATCGCGCCAAGGCGCTTGGTCGCAATCGGGTGGAAGCCGCGGATGATGCGGATTGGCGCCAAGTCTGACGCCTGCCTGTACGTCTCGCCCGCAGCATATCAGCTGTAACTGGCCAGAAAAATCAGCCTGACGGATGGTTGGGTCAGGGCAGGCTTGTCAAAGGGGGTTCGGGCCCGAAGATGTCGCTTGGCCCGAAATCCATTATTACTTGATCTTGGCTTCGCGAAACACGACGTGCTTGCGCGCCACGGGATCGTATTTCTTTTTTTCCATCTTCCCGGTCATGTTCCGGGTATTCTTCTTGGTCACGTAGAAATAGCCCGTTTCAGCACTGCTGACGAGGCGAATGAGGATCGTGTTTGACTTGGCCATGGCTCACAACTCCGGGGCGCTGCCGTGAAGCAGCGGGATTTTCGAAAGCCTTCCTACTGAAGACGGCGTGGACGTCAAGGGGGATGAAAAGCCAGCCCCCGCTTTCTGGCGGGCTATGCGGCAGGTGCGGGCTGAAGATCAGACCCCAGCCCTGCGCCGCAAAGGTTTAACGCCGGGCGGCACTCGCATTCCGCTGTGGCGCGGCGGTCCCGGCGCCGCAATCAGGCGCTGCAATCGGCTGGATGATATTCTGTTTGACGGAAAACTGCGCCAATTGCCCGGGGGGCAGGGCCCTGATCTGCGTGAGGATCACATCCGCGTCACGGCAGAAATAGGCCCCGGCGCGCGTCGCATCCATGGCATGATCCTGTGAGATATTAGTGTAGTATTGATCGAACCGGGTCTGCCCGGCCCCGCCATAAGCGCGGCGGAAATAGCCTTGGATCACATTGGCCGCCGACGAGAGTTCGCGGCTATGTGGTTGAAAAGCATCGATCATCCGCGCGCGATCGACTTTGCACTGCATCCCTATGACCCGCAGGTAACTGTTCATGGCCCAGGTATCCGCCGCCTGTCTTTCCTCAGGCCGCAGGCAGGTATTCGCCAAAACGGGGCCGGCGACCAGAACCGGCAGTATCGCCGCCATCAGCAAGCGCTTCAAACCCATGGGTTTCTTCCTCTCATTGTCAAAGGGCGGCGAATCGGCCACCGCAAATGACCCCTTCGCGCATATAGGGGCTCGCTGGCGGGAAGGGAACCGAAAGGCGCGATCAGGCCGCGCGAGGCTTGAAGCGCGCCAGCCCCTTCTGGAAACAGGCATGGTCAGCCAGCCGCCGGTCGAGGAATTCCAGCGCCGAATCCAGCCCATCGCCCCGCCCGCTCAGCCAAAAGGCCAAGGTCGCGCTGTAGATGGCGGCCAGGGTCGCGCGGCGCGTATACCAGGAAAAATCCGCGGATGTATCGCCCGCCGCATACCAGATGGCGCTGACACTGCGTGCCAGGCTGCGCGCGGCAATCGGCGCATTCCAAGGCATTGCCAGCAAGGAAAGCGCAGCGCGCAGCGCATCGCGATGCGGTTCAGCCGCTTCCAGCCGCGCCTTGATCAGGAAGCGCACGCGTTCATGGGTGCGCATGCCGGCGATGTCGGCGGCGAGGCCAGCTTCTTCCATGCGCCGATCGGCAAGCTCGATCCAGGCTTCAATCGCCGAAATGGCGCCGCGCGGGAACATCCATTCGGCGTCTTCCGGCGCCATGCCGGCATCCTTGAGCCCTTCGGCAATGGCGCTTCCCTGCCAGCCATAAAGCGGCACCAGCGGCAAAATGGCATCGAGCGCAGCATCCCGCGCATCACGATCCGCACCAGCATCCATCATGGTTTTTGTCTTTCATTTTCAACGGGTTTCGGCGGGTTGAACCGGGCCAATTCCTCAACAAACCCAAGGCGCGATAAATCCGTCATGCGCATGGGGTAGAGGATACCTTCCAGGTGGTCATATTCATGCTGCATGACCCGTGCGGCCATGCCGGCGGCTTCGCCTTCAATCCAGGTGCCCGCGATATCCTGGCCGCGAAAGGCGATCCGGGCCGGGCGTTCAACCGCGCCGCGCAGGCCAGGGATCGAAAGGCAGCCTTCCCAGGCTTCCTCAGTAGCTTCCCCAATCGGTTGGATTTCCGGGTTGAACAGGGCAGAATGCCCGCCCGCCGCGGTGCGCCAGATAAAAAGTCTAAGGGAAACATGGACTTGCGGGGCGGCAAGCCCAAGCCCGCCAATATCTTCCAGGGTTTCCACCATATCGGCGACCAGCCGGCGCATCTCAGGCGCGGTGGGGTCGGCCACCGCTTCCGCCCGCTTTAGCAGCACGGGGTGGCCCAGCCGGGCGATTTTCAGGATGGCCATGACATTCCCGCGACGCGATTGAGCTTTTTATATAATTACCCTGAAAAAGGCTTGAAAGGGGCTTCCGGCGCGGCGAATCACTGTGCTAGAAGACACTTAATTGGACGGGCACCGGGCGACCGGTTGCGCGTCTTTTGCTTTGAACCAGCGATCCATGAAGGGGGTTGTGCCGCGTGCAAGTCGTCGTTCGTGACAACAATGTTGATCAGGCGCTGAAGGCGCTCAAGA
>JBIIGZ010000288.1:0-2654 GCA_044236185.1 Roseomonas sp.
AATGCGCAGCACCGGGTTCAGCGTCATCATCGGGTCCTGGAAGATCATGGCGATGCGGTTGCCCCGCAAATCGCGCATTTCTTCTTCGGATAATTTGGCCAGATCGCGCCCCTGAAACAGGATGGATCCGCCCGCAATGCGCCCAGGCGGATCAACGAGGCCGATGATGGAAAAGCCCGTGACGGATTTGCCGGAACCGGATTCACCGACCAGCCCCATCACCTTGCCGCGGCCAACAGAGAAAGAAACGCCATCCACCGCCTTCACCACGCCAGCGCGGGTGAAGAAATGCGTCTGCAGATCGCGAACTTCGAGGGTAGGTGACGTCATGTGCTTATTTCTTCAGTCGCGGGTTCAGCACATCACGCAATTGATCGCCAACCAGATTGATGGAGACAATCGTGATCAGCAGCGCAATGCCGGGATAGAAGGAAATCCAGTATTTGCCGGACAGCATGTATTCATAGCCATTGGCGATCAGCAGGCCGAGCGATGGTTCCGTGATCGGCACGCCTAGCCCCAGGAAGGAAAGGGTCGCTTCCAGCGCAATGGCGCGCGCCACTTGCATGGTGCCCACCACAATCAAAGGCGGCAGGCAATTAGGCAGCAAATGGCGGAACAATACGCGATGCGTCGGAAGCGCCAGGCATTGCGCCGCTTCGATGTATTCGCGCCGCCGCTCCACCAGCGCCGTACCGCGCACCGTGCGCGCATAATAGGCCCATTCCACCAGCACCAGCGCAATCACCACATTCATGATGCCCTTGCCGAGAAACGCCAGGATCATGAGTGCGGCCAGAATGGTCGGGAAGGACAACTGCAAATCAACAAGCCGCATTATCACACTATCGGTCCGCCCGCCGGCATAGGCCGCAAGCAAACCAAGGGAAGCGCCAATCAGGCAGGCAATCAGCGCGGAACCCGCACCAACCGTGAGTGAAATCCGCAAGCCATAGATAATGCCAGAGAGCATATCGCGCCCCTGATCATCCGTGCCGAGCCAATAGGTGAAGCCAGCACCGCCCACCGTGCCGGGTTCCATCCGGCCATCCATGATGTCCAGTTCGGCGAGATCATAGGGGTTTTGCGGCGTGATCCAGGGCGCGAAGATGGCGAGCAAGGCGATGATGATGAAAACCACCAGCGCGCCAAGTGCGACCTTGCTTTCGGCGAATTCAGACACGAAGCGCCGAAAGGGTGTTTCCACCTTATCGGCGATTTTGGCGGGGATGACAGCGTCGCTCATGTGCCTTTGCTCTCCAGCCGGACGCGCGGGTCAAGCATTGAATAGGTCAGATCAACAATCAGGTTGATCGCGATGAACATCAGCACGATCATCATCAGGTAAGCGACAATCACCGGCCGATCCAGCACATTGATCGAATCAATGATCAGCTTGCCCATGCCGGGCCAGGCGAAGACACTTTCCGTCACCACCGAAAAGGCGATGGTGCTGCCAAGTTCCAGCCCTACCACAGTCACCACCGGGATCAGGATGTTCTTGAACACATGCACGAAGGTCACGCGCGCCGGCGAAAGCCCCTTGGCGCGGGCGAATTTCACATAATCCATCAGCATGGTTTCGCGCACACCCGCACGCGTCAGGCGGATGACGAGACTGATCTTGAAGAGCGATAGATTGATCGCCGGCATCGCCATATGCCGCAAGCCATCCCAGGTCAGGAAGGACCATTGCAGCCCAAATAGGCTGCCGGTTTCTCCCCGCCCGGTGGATGGCAGCCAGCCGAGGTAAACCGCAAACACCATGATCAGCATCAGCCCCACCCAGAAGGTGGGCAGCGAAAAGCCAAGGATCGACCCCGCCATGATAACGCGGCTGAAGCGGCCATCGGGCCTAAGCCCGGCATAAAGCCCAAGCGGCAGGCCAATGATCAGTGCGATAATCGTGGCACCGAAAGCCAGTTCCAGCGTTGCCGGCATGCGCTGCAAAATCAGCTTCAGCGCCGGTTCATTATAGACAAATGACCGTCCCAAATCGCCCTGCAAGGCCTTGGTCAGGAACACCGCATATTGCTGCCACAGCGGCAGATCGAGCCCAAGCGCCTGCACGGCGCGTTCGCGTTCAATCTGGTCCGCATCCGGGCTGATCAGGATTTCCACCGGATCGCCGATGGCGTAGACGCCAATGAAGACAATCAGCGACATCGCCAGCACAACAAGCAGTGCCTGCAAGACGCGTCTGACGAGATAGACGGTCATTTGGTCCTATCCGGTTCAGCGCGCTGCCGGGCGCACATCCTGCGCGCGCGTCAGCTCATCATTGCGGGCATCATGCGCCAAATGGCGGCGCATGGCCCAGATATTGGTTTGAACATGCAACGGAATTACTGCCACATCTTCGGCCGCAATGCGCTGTGCTTCAATAACCAACTGCACGCGCTTGGCCTCATCAAGTTCCACCAGTGATTGGTCCAGCAGCCCATCCACCCGCGGGTTGGAATAGCGGCCACGATTGGAAGACCCCCAGCCCTTTTCGCGCGTCTGGGTTGCCAGGATATTGCGGAGCGGATGCGACCCATCCGGGTTGGACCCCCACCCAATCAAGTGCGCCGAGAAATCCGCGCGACCCGCACGGCCGATGAAAGTGGTCCAGGGCTGCGCTTCAACCGCGGTACGCACACCAATGCGCGTCC
>JBIIGZ010000289.1:0-2652 GCA_044236185.1 Roseomonas sp.
AAATCCGGCAATGTGATGGAGTTTCTGGACCATCACGCGGATGGGCATGATTTCATGCTGTGCCTGGATGCGGATTCGGAAATGACGGCGGATGCCGTGCTTCGGCTGGTTGCCTGCATGGAAGCCGACCCAAAGCTCGCGATCCTACAACAACTTATTCACGGCAGACCGACCAAGGCAGGATTTCCGCGGCTGTTTCAATTCGGCATGCGCCAGGGCATGCGCGCCTGGGCGACCGGGCAGGCCTGGTGGCAGGGTGATGAGGGGCCCTATTGGGGGCATAACGCCGTCATCCGCATCGCGCCCTTTCGCACCTATGGCCGGCTGGAAACCCTGCCTGATGGGTCGCATATCCTCTCTCATGACCAGGTAGAGGCAACGCGTCTCCATGCTGCCGGGTGGAAGGTGCGCGTGTTGCCCGATGATACAGGTAGCAGTGAAGGCAATCCGCCAAGCTATAGTGATTTCATCACGCGCGATCTGCGCTGGGCTGCAGGCAATATGCAGTATCTGGCGTTGCTGCGGCTGCCGGGCCTGACACCCATGGCGCGCTGGCAATTGATCCAGGCGATTTTGTTGTTCCTGAGCGCGCCTTTTTATGTCGCGATCCTGTTACTGGCGGCCTGGAATGGCCTTGGCGGCGGCGGCGATACCACGCCGATTGGTGCCTTGCTCGCGCTGCTTTTGGCCGGCTGGTGCTGCCACTATGCCGCGAAGCTTGCTGGCTATATCGAGGTTTTGCTGAAGCCCAATCTGGCCGCACGCCATGGCGGGCGGGCGCAATTCCTGCGCGGTGCTTTGGCCGAAATGGTCTTCACCGCCTTCATGGAACCCGCGCGGTTGATGAGCCAATGCCTGTTTCTGCTGGCGATGCCCTTTGGCATGCGCATGGGCTGGGCGCCACAAAATCGCAGCGAACGCGGCATTGGGTTTGCCGATGCACTCAAGCAATTCTGGGCGCCGACACTGGCGGGGATTGTGCTGACACTCGTTTTTGCGTCGGTGTCCTTCACCGCACTTCTGATCGCAGCACCGGTGCTGATCAGCCTAATTGGCGTCATTCCCTTCGCGATGCTGACGGCGAATGCGCAGTTTTCTGCCTGGGTCGTCCGGCAGCGGATTTGCGCGCTGCCGGAGGAATTACACGCCAACTAATGCGCGGCGAAAATGGCGCAGGGCGCGCGGCGCAGTAAATGCTTGGTGGCGGAACCGGTGAATAGTGCGCGCAGGCCGGTATGTTCAAAAGCGCCCATCACCAGCATACCAGCCGGCATCCCGGCGGCTTCTGCCAAAAGCGCTTCCACCGGATGGGTGCCAAGCACGGGCAGCGCCTTCGCCGCGACATCATGGCGCCGCAGGAAGTTTGCTGCCGTGCCGGCAAGGGCAGCGGCTTTCCCATCATCATCGGCGACACTCAACACCGTCGCGCCGCCGCGACCCAAACCAAGCAGCGCGAAAAGCTGCACGGCGCGGAGCGCGCCGGGCGAGCCATCATAAGCGACCAAGGCGGCGGCCGTGGGATCAAAACGCGCGCCGGGCGGCACCACCAACAACGGGCGCGTCCGGTCATGCAAAAGCGCCTCGATAGACGGGGAAAGCCCGTCTTCGGTTTCTTCGCGCCCTAAGGTTGAATCGCGGCCCACAACCAGCATGTCATGCGCGCCAGCGGCGCCCAGCAAGGCCTCTGTTGGAACAGATTCCAGCGTTTCCAAAGCGTAGGGCACGCCATCGGCGGCCTGATCCAGCGCCGCCACGGCCTCAGCCGCCGCGGCCTCCGCCTGGCGGAGTAGGGCGGCATCGCGCCTTTCCTTGAAGGCGGCAGCGCCGGGGGGCACGGCCTCATGCGCGTCCGCAAGGCGAGCGCGATCCATGAGGATCGCCGCCGTCAGGGCCGCACCGGTATGGCGCGCAAGCGCCAGCGCGTAATCGCGGGCGGCTATGGCGCCTTCCGTATCATCCAGGGCCAGAAGAATGCTGCGCAACATGGCTGATACCCCCCCAAAAGCACCGCGGCCGCGAGTATTGATCCGCTTTCCTCCGCGATTGCCATGGAATTCCATAACTAACGCGGAAACCTGACACGGGCTTTAGCCTTGTCCGATTTGTCGGTTGAGCGCCGGTTGTCTCCGCTGTACATCACTTGCGCAAAGGGACGCAAGGCCGCCAGCCGCCTTAGTGAATGGCAGGCTAGCTTGCCTTCAAAGCATGGGCCCGGATTGTTTTTTGGTGACGCGACGCATGTTGCGGCTGGGGGTTACGCTTGAAACATGGGCGGTTTGGGCGGAGGCTTTGATGCGTCTGCAATCCTGGGCTACTCAAATCACCAACTTAGGCGCCTTGGAGGCCGAGGCCGGCCAAAAGGAAGTCAAACGCGCCCGCGCGGCAGCGTGCTAGTCTGGCCTTACGTGTAGCGGCTGTTCTTCATCGCTTTTGCCCGGGCCAACTTGCCGAGAAAATTGCTTTTTCGAGTTCCCTTTACCTCGAGAGGGTTAGCGAGACTGGACATCGGGTTCAAACAAGGCGATTAAGCGACGCCCTTTAGGATGGATGGCCGAGCGGTCGAAGGCGCGCGCCTGGAAAGTGCGTATACGTCAAAAGCGTATCGTGGGTTCGAATCCCACTCCATCCGCCAGTTTCAAAGTGATCCGCTCT
>JBIIGZ010000290.1:0-2644 GCA_044236185.1 Roseomonas sp.
CGGATGCCTGTTGCAATTGGATGGAGTGACACGGCATGGCGACTAAAGCGGCGGCAGGGGCGGAACCGGTTGAAGCCCGCGACGAACAGGTGGAGGGCATGATGCTCGACATCCAGTCCGCAGCGGTGAAGAAGCTGATCGCTCGCGGCAAGGAACGCGGCTATGTCACGGTAGACGAAATCAACGCCGTATTGCCTTCAGAACAAGTGTCTTCGGAAATGATCGAAGACACCATGGCAATGCTGAGCGAAGCCGGCATCACCGTCTCCGAAGCGGAAGAAGCAGAAGAAGGCGAAGGCGCGCTGATCAAGCCCGTCACGCGCGCGGATGGTGAGGAAGAAGAAGAAGCCGGCGGCAATGTGGATGAGGAAAGCGTCGGGCGCACCGATGATCCTGTCCGTATGTACCTCCGCGAAATGGGCAGTGTTGAATTGCTGTCCCGCGAAGGTGAAATCGCCATCGCCAAGCGGATCGAAGCCGGGCGCGACATGATGATTGGCGGCTTGTGCGAAAGCCCGCTGACCTTCAAGGCAATTCTGCGCTGGCATGAAGCGGTGCGCCAAACGCCGCCCCGCATGCTGCTGCGCGACATCATTGACCTTGAAGCAACGCAATCCGCCGGCAATCCTGAAGCCGCGGTTTCCGCCGCTGCGGTCGAGGAATTCGAAGAAGGCGAAGAAGGGGAAGGCCTTGGGCTTTCACTCTCTGCCCTTGAAGAAAAACTGAAGCCGGAAGTGCTCGCGAATTTCGAGCAGATTGAAGCGATTTACGCGAAGCTTTCCAAGCTAAGTTCCAAGCGCATGGAAGCCTTTACCTCGGGCGAGGAATTGGCGACGCGCGGGGAGAAGAATTACGAAAAGCTGCGCAGTGAACTGATCACGCTGGTTGAAAAGGTGCAGTTGCACAATAACCGTATCGAAGAGCTGGTTGATCAGCTGAAAACGCTGAACCGCCGCATGACCCAAATGGAAGGCCAGGTGTTGCGCCTGGCCGATAGCCAGAAGGTCAAGCGCGATGAATTCCTGGCGCAATGGCGCGGCAGCGAAATGGACCCCGCCTGGCTGGAACGCGTCGGCAATCTGCCGGGCAAGGGCTGGAAGCCCTTTGTCGCGAAATACGGCGCGGAAGTAGAACAAATCCGTTCGCGCATCAGCGAAGTAGCGAATGAGACCGGCCTGCCGGTGGCGGAATTCAAGCGCGTCTATGCGACCGTTTCGCGCGGCGAACGCGACATGACCCAGGCGAAGAAGGAAATGATTGAGGCGAATCTGCGCCTCGTGATCTCCATCGCCAAGAAATACACCAATCGCGGCCTGCAATTCCTGGATTTGATCCAGGAAGGCAATATCGGCCTGATGAAGGCGGTTGATAAATTCGAATATCGCCGCGGCTATAAGTTCAGCACCTATGCCACCTGGTGGATCCGCCAAGCGATCACGCGTTCCATCGCGGATCAGGCGCGCACCATCCGCATTCCGGTGCATATGATTGAAACCATCAACAAGCTGGTGCGCACATCACGCCAGATGCTGCATGAAATCGGGCGCGAACCTCAGCCGGAAGAACTGGCCGAAAAGCTCGGCATGCCGCTTGAGAAGGTGCGCAAGGTCTTGAAGATCGCGAAGGAGCCGATCAGCCTTGAAACCCCGATCGGGGATGAGGAAGACAGCCATCTTGGCGATTTCATTGAAGACAAGAACGCGATCATCCCGATTGATGCGGCGATCCAATCCAATCTGCGCGAACAAACCACGCGGGTGCTGGCCAGCCTGACGCCCCGCGAAGAACGCGTGCTGCGCATGCGCTTTGGCATCGGCATGAATACGGACCACACGCTGGAAGAAGTGGGCCAGCAATTCAACGTAACACGCGAACGCATCCGCCAGATTGAAGCCAAGGCACTGCGTAAGCTGAAGCACCCAAGCCGCAGCCGGAAGTTGCGGTCGTTCTTGGATAATTGAGGGTAAGAAGGGGGCTCTGCCCCCCAATCACCCACACTCGCTCGGTACGCCCTGCGCTTCGCACCACGCAATCGCTTCTTCCGCCGCTTTCTGGTCGGCCGCGCGGATCAAGTCCAAAAACCCCTGCTCCGCCGCGCCAAGGGTGCGGTTGCGCAAGGTGATGATGCCCGGGTGGATCGAAGCCCAAGGGGCGCGCTGCCAGGGCAGCGCCACAATATCGCCGTGGCGGAGCGCGTCCATCGCCATGGTCACACTGACGCCTGTCACCGCATCGCATTGCGGCAATAATTTCAGCGTCACGGTTGGGCTTTCATGCACCAGCGCGGGGAAGGCCGGGTGAAGTTGGCCCAGCCCGCGGGCTTCTTCCCGCGCCGCGACATGGGGCGCCTGTACCTCTCGCGGCGCATTACCAATAAACGCCAAGGGATAGGCCATGATATCGGCAAGGCTCACGCTGGCTTGGCTTGCCAAAGGATGCCCGGCGCGTGCGACGAATATCCCCGGCTGCGGGCGCAGCTTTTCGACCGTCAGGCCAGGGTCAGCGACAAAGCCGCGGATATCCATGAGGCCGATCGGTGCTTCGCGTTCCAGGATCGCCGCTGGGACCTCGGTCCAATTGGCGGAAATCAGCCGCACACGCGTGGTCGGGAAGGCCGCAAGCATGCCCGCTGCCGCGGTCAGGC
>JBIIGZ010000291.1:0-2639 GCA_044236185.1 Roseomonas sp.
CATGAGGCGTTGCGCCGGCGGCTTGGCACGCATGTCGCGCAGAAGGGCAGCTTGAATGCGCCGGATCGGCTGCGTTTTGATGTTTCCCACAATAAGCCGATGGAAGCCGAAGAACTCGCCTGGGTGGAGGCGGAGGTGAATGCCCGCATTCGCGAAAATGCCGAGGTGATTACGCGGCTGATGACACCGGAAGCGGCGGTGGAAGCCGGCGCCATGGCGCTGTTTGGCGAAAAATACGGCGAGGAAGTGCGCGTTGTCGGCATGGGCCATGACCCGGCGGCGACCGACAAGCATGGCGTCTATTCTTTGGAACTTTGCGGGGGCACGCATGTGCGGCGCACCGGCGATATCGGCCTGTTCAAGATTATTGCCGAAGGTGCCGTGAGCGCCGGTGTGCGGCGTGTGGAGGCCGTGACGGGTGATGCGGCGCTATCTTACATCAATGAAATGGAAGAAAGCCTGACGGCAGCGGCGGCTGTGTTGAAGGCGCAGCCAGGCGAGTTGGCCGGGCGCATCGCCGCACTTGTCGAAGAACGGCGCAAGCTGGAACGCGATGTGGCGGAGCTTCGCAAGAAGCTCGCGACCGGTGGCGGCGGGGCGGAGATTGAGGAAGTGGCAGGGCTACGGCTATCGCTGCGTGATCTGGGCGAAGTGCCGCCGCGCGATTTGAAGGGCCTGGCTGAGGCCATTCTCAAGGGTGGCAGCGCTGATGTGGTTGCGCTGATCAGCACGGCGGAAGGCAAGGCGAGCATTGTTGTCGCGGTGGCCGAGGCCGCCAAGGGCCGCGCCGATGCGGTGGCGCTGGTGCGCGCGGCCTCAGCGGCTGTGGGTGGCAAGGGCGGCGGCGGACGGCCCGATATGGCCCAGGCTGGCGGGCCGGATGCAGCGAAGGCGGCAGAAGCGCTGGCGGCGGTGAAGGCGGCTTTGGCGGGGTAGAGCATTTTCAAGCCAAGTGGAATCACTTGGCGGCTCGGAAAATGCGATCAAACAAAATCTAGAGCGGTTCCCGTGAACGAAGGTGAACGGTAACCGCCCTGGGTTATGGGGGCGCTGCATCACGCAGCGCCCCTTAAGCCTCACATCTCACAAAGCGTCAGCGTGCGGCCTTCGATCAGCGGCGCGTAGGAATCGCGCACCTTGGCCAAGCGCGGGTTCTTGGTGTGCACATCCACCGCCGCGCGATCCTGATAAACCTCACACAGCATGATGCGGCTTTTGTCATGCGCGCCATCCTTGTCGAGCGGTTGCAGCACATCAAAGCGCTCGCAGCCCGGTTCTTCCTGCAGCGTCAGGCGGGCATGTTCGCGGATGATGGCATCAAAGGCCGCGTGCTGGCCTTCCTTGATCTTGAATTCAACGGCGATGGCGATTTTGGGCATAGGGTTTCCTCCTTGATGTAAGAATTGAAGTTGTGAGCGCGGATCAGGGCAGTTTCGCCCCACCACGCGCTTGCAGGCGCGCCAGCAAGAAATCAATCTCGGCTGTGGTTTCCGCCGAAAGCTTGGGGCCGGGCGCGCGTAGCGCTGCGTGCGCGATGATGCCGCGCCGCGCCAGCACGTGCTTGCGGATGGCGAGGCCAAGGCCGGGCTGCAATTCGCTGCGGATCAGGGGGAGGTGCAAATCAAAAGCGTCCTGCGCCGCGTCGCGCTTGCCGGCGGCCATCAGCGCAATCACCTCGGCCAGCATTTCCGGGAAGGCGTAACCGGTCATGATGCCATCCGCGCCGCGCGAAAGTTCCTCGGGCAGGAACTGACCGCCATTGCCGCCCAGGATGCTGATGCGGGGCATCTTGCCTTCCTTCTCCATCTTCCGGATGGCGGAAAGCTTATCCAGGCCGGGATAATCTTCGGCCTTCAGCATCACCAGGCGCGGGTCGGCAGCGGCGCGCGCCACCATGGCAGCGCTGATATGAATGCCGGTCAGTTGCGGGAAATCCTGCAAGACAAAGGGCGCATCGCCCACCACATCCATGGCCTGCATGATGTAGGACAGCACTGCATCATTGCCCTTCAGGCCCGGCGCCGGCGCCACCATGATGCCCGCAGCACCCAGATCAAGCGCGCCGCGCGCCACCGCGCGCATGCTGGCGAAACCAGGCGCCGAGGCACCCACCACCACCGGCACGCGCCCCGCCACGCGATTTATCACGCGCTTGACGAAGCTGATCGCTTCTTCCTGATCAAGCTTCGGCGCTTCACCCATGACGCCGAGCAGCGTGAGGCCACTCGCACCCGCGGCCAGAAAGGCATCGGTCATGCGATCCGCACTGGCCAGATCAAGCGCGCCATCGGGCATGAAGGGGGTGGGCGCAATGACGAAAACGCCCTTGGCATTTCTGGTGAGCATGGCAGGATCCTTGGTTTCTGGGGGGACCATAGAACAAGCCGATGGGCTCGCCCAGGCTTTATGGCGGATGCCCGATTTTCCCATTCAGGTGCCATGATTGCCCAGGGTCGCCGCAGACCACGCATCGGCACGCGAAGGATGCCGCTTCTGGTGGATGCCCTCAGTTCAAATGATCAGGAACTCGGCATGGTTGATGACGCCAGAGACACCCGTGAGGGTTGCGAATTGCACCGCCGCAGCACCGCCGAGGCCATCGGCATCATAAAGAAGCGCACCCGTCTCGGCATTGTAGA
>JBIIGZ010000147.1:0-8581 GCA_044236185.1 Roseomonas sp.
ATATGTCGCGCAAAAACGTGAATGACGAGGATGCGTCCGGGTTTGGGAAACCATTATGCCTAGATTGCGCCAAACAGGAAGTTTGGCATTATCGAGCCATGACAAAGACGCCGCCTTTCCTGCAAATCCCTCGCTTTGACAGGGTTGATGGCTTCACCCTTGGCAATGGGGAGGATCGCGCACCGCTTGAGCTTCCAGGATTAGCGCGCCTCTCCCTGGACGTCATACCGCCTGGCGCCTGGCCAATCCTGCTTGAGAAGGCCGGCAATAAAACGACGCTTTACTTCCATGTTTTTCTCTCCCGCATGGTGATGTGCTGGCAGATGGATGAGGGCTCTGGCGAGCCTAGCCTGCAAGTTGCGCCGCCTGAGTTCGACGCGCTTTTCCACGAGGCAGAAAACATGACCTCGCCTGATCCCGTCTGGCATTGGATCCGGCTGAAGCGTGGGTCAGCGGGGGCCACCCAGACACACTTGCTTGAGGCTGCGTCTCATGATGTTTTTGCTCTTCTGGAGCAGGAAATTATCCGCGCCCGCCATCGCGCGACCAACGCCACTGAGTTCAGCGGCATGATTGCGCAACTGTTCCATGAAACGGTGCAGAAATCCGGCCTGGACTCGCTGACGCTTGCGAAGCTTGTCACGCCTGCCCCCCATCTGGTGGGGATTGATGATCCCTTTTTTTCGCTAGCAACCGTGCAGGTTGAGGAGATTCGCCGAATCCTGGGTGCCTGGGCCAGCTTGACCCGCGATTTCTCATTGGCGCTTGACGCCTCTCCTCTCGAACAATGTGCTCCGCCGGTAATCTGCTCACTGCATCCTTTCGCCAATATCAATACGATTCGTGTGCGCTTTGCCGCCAATACCGCGAAACGGCCCCAATTACAGTTGCAGATAGCCCCCGCCATGATGCGTGCCGCGTTGCGCGGCGAAAGACATAGTTATGGGCGAACCTTGGCATCGCTCAAGCATTTGTCGGCCGTATTGGCTGGGCTGAACCACGAATTTCGTGATGGGCGCCCATTGGCTTTTTCCTTCGGCGACAAAAGCGACGATCCAGGGCTGCGCTTCGACCGTGACTGTGGCAGCAAAGAACCGCTCATCCCCGATCTCTATCTTTTGGCCGAGATTGCGAAATGGGAAAAGGCCGGTCGTTCGCTGGATATCTACAAGGGGCCACCCTTCCTGGAGCGTGATAAGAAGCTGTTCTGGAGGGGTTCGACCACAGGCCCCTTCATCAACTCCCTTGAGGAGTTTCGTGCCAACCATAGGGTCCAGGCATGCCTTCATACCATTCGGGAATTGCCGGCGCATGCCGATTGCAAAATCGCGAGAATAGTTCAAACCCCCGAAGAAATAAGGCAGGAAGCACGGCAATTCCTGAAGGAAAACAAGATTCTCTCCCGAATTATTGATCCGCGCGACTTTGCCCAGTATCAAATGTTCCTGGATTTACCTGGCAACGCGTCCGCTTGGGGCAGCAGCCTTCGGTATCTGCAAGGCATGTTGATCTTTCGTGTCGCTCATCAGCATGAACTTCTGTATTACGATCGTCTGGAACCTTGGGTGAATTATATCCCCGTTGCGGCCGACCTTTCAGATTTGAAGGCTGGCGTTGAATGGGCTTTGCTTCATCAGGACGAAGCAGCCAAAATCGCCTTGAATGGCCAGGCAATCATGCTTGAATTCCTGACAAATGGCGAAGACATCCTACGAAATTTGCTGCGCGATAATCTCGAACAGGCACGGCCAGGGGAGTAGGCCCGTTTTGGCACTGTTGATTGGGGCCGCAAGCCGCTTCCCTCCCTAGCCGCCCCCCGCCCCGGTTGCCTGAGGCCGCCCCGCGCCCTATAGCGCCCAGGGTACAGAAACAGCCATCAAGGTCCCCCCACACGTGGCCACCATCGCCGCCCCCGACGCGCCCAACCCCGCGCTCGCCGCCCAGGCGGCCATTCTTGCCCGTCCGCTTGATGACCCCCGCCGCATGGCAAATGCCATCCGGGCGCTAGCGATTGACGCGGTGGAGCAAGCCAAATCCGGCCATCCCGGCATGCCCATGGGCATGGCCGATGCCGCGACCGCGCTGTTTGCCGGTTTTTTGAAGTACGACGCGGCCGACCCGCGCTGGCCCGATCGGGACCGCTTCGTGCTCTCCGCCGGCCATGGGTCCATGCTGCTTTACGCCCTGCTGCATCTGACGGGGCATGAGGGCATGGGGGCCGATGAGCTTCGCCGCTTCCGCCAGCTCCATTCCCCCGCCGCCGGCCATCCCGAATTTGGCGAGCATCCGGGGATTGAAACCACCACCGGCCCACTCGGCCAGGGGATTTCGACCGCCGTCGGCATGGCGATGGCAGAGCGCATGATGGCGGCGCGATTCGGTGCCTCCTTGGTGGATCACCGCACCTGGGTGATTGCTTCCGATGGCGACCTTCAGGAAGGCATTGCCCATGAAGCGGCTGCCCTGGCCGGGCATTACGGGCTTTCCAAGCTGACCGTGCTTTGGGATGACAATCATATCTCGATTGATGGCGATACCGCGCTGTCATTCTCGGAAGATGTGCTGAAGCGCTTCCAGGCCTATGGCTGGGCTGTGCGGCTCGTGGATGGGCATGATGCGGGCGAATTGGCCGCCGCCATGTCCTGGGCCATGCGCAACCGCAAGCCCACCTTGATTGCTTGCCGGACCATTATTGGCCTTGGCGCGCCGACCAAGGCTGGCACGGCGGGCAGCCATGGCTCGCCTTTGGGGGCGACTGAAGCCGCTGCCGCGAAGCAGGCTTTGGGCTGGACAGCCGCACCCTTTGAAGTGCCGGCAGATATCAAGGCGCTGTGGGAAAATGCCGGGCGGCGCGGCGCGGGGGCGCGGCGGTCCTGGCTGAAGCGCATCGCCAAGCACCCGCAGCGCGCCGAGTTTGAACGCGCCATGGCTGGCCGCCTGCCGGAAGCCTGGAATGAGGCACTGTCGGCGCTCCGCACCCAAATCGCAACCGATAAGCCAAAGCTCGCAACCCGCGTTTCAAGCCAAAAGGCGCTGGAAGCCTTGGTGCCATCCGTGCCGGAAATGGTCGGCGGTTCGGCGGATTTGACCGGTTCCAACAATACCAATGTGAAGGGCGTGCCGGCGATTGCGCCGGGCAATTTCAGCGGGCGCTTCGTGCATTGGGGTGTGCGGGAACATGGCATGGCGGCGGCCATGAATGGCATGGCGCTGCATGGTGGCATCATTCCCTATAGCGGCACCTTCCTGGTCTTCAGCGATTATCTGCGCCCTGCGGTGCGGCTGGCAGCACTGATGCGCCAGCGCGTCATTCATGTGCTGACCCATGATTCTATCGGCCTTGGCGAAGATGGGCCGACGCATCAGCCTGTCGAGCATATCGCTTCCTTCCGCGCCATGCCGAATGTGCATGTGTTCCGCCCGGCGGATGCGATGGAAACCGCGGAATGCTGGGAATTGGCGCTGCGCCGCGCCGATGGGCCTTCCTTGCTGGCACTTTCGCGCCAAAACCTGCCGACGCTGCGCACCGATACGGCGGAAAATCGCTCAGCCCGCGGTGGCTATGTGCTGGCGGAAGCCGATGGTGCGCGGCAGGCGACGCTGATTGCCACGGGCAGCGAGGTTTCGCTGGCGATGACCGCGCGCGATGCCTTGCAGGCAGCGGGCATTGCAACCGCTGTGGTGTCCCTGCCCTGTTGGGAATTGTTTGCCGCGCAGGATGATGCCTATCGCGCTGGCGTATTGGGCAGCGCGCCGCGTTTTGGCATTGAAGCCGCGGTTGGCTTTGGCTGGGAACGCTGGCTTGGTGATGGCGGCGTTTTCATTGGCATGACAGGCTTCGGTGCCTCGGCGCCTGCTGATGATTTGTTCAAGCATTTCGGCATTACGCCGGATGCGGTGGTTGAAGCCGTACGCAAGCGGCTTGGGGTTTGATTTTAGCTTCTTTGGGGAAGGAAAATATCATGGCCGTGAAGGTTGCCATCAATGGGTTCGGGCGCATCGGGCGCCTTGTTCTGCGTGCGATGATCGAAAGCAATCGCCGCGATGTGGAATGCGTTGCGATCAATGATCTGGGTAGCGTTGAAGCCAATGCGCATCTGTTCCGGTATGACAGTGTGCATGGCCGCTTCCCCGGCGAAGTCGCGGTGGATGGCAACAAGATCATCATCACCGCCAATGGCCGCACCTATGCGCCGATCACCGTCAGCGCCGAACGCGACCCGACCAAGGTGCCCTTCCAGGGCGTTGATGTCGCCATGGAATGCACTGGCATTTTCACCAGCAAGGAAAAGGCTTCCGCGCTGATCACCGCCGGCGCGCGTAAGGTTGTCATTTCGGCCCCCGGCGATAATGCGGATGCGACCATTGTCTATGGCGTCAATCACAAGACGCTGACGAAAGACATGACGGTGATTTCCAACGCGTCCTGCACCACGAATTGCCTGACACCTGTCGCCAAGGTGCTGCATGAGAATTTCGGCATTCTGCGCGGCTATATGGTGACGATCCACGCCTATACGGGTGATCAGAACACGGTGGATACGCTGCACAAGGATTTGCACCGCGCCCGCGCGGCGGCGGTCTCTGCCATCCCGACCTCCACCGGCGCGGCCAAAGCGGTGGGCCTCGTGATGCCGGAATTGAAGGGCAAGCTGGATGGTACGGCCATTCGTATCCCGACGCCCAATGTCTCCCTCGTGTCGCTTGATTTCGTTCCCGCCAAGGAAGGTGTGACGAAGGAGGCTGTGAATGCCGCGATGAAGGCGGCGGCTGAGGGCGAATTGAAGGGCATTCTGGGCTATAATACCGAACCGCTGGTCAGCATTGATTTCAACCACAACCCGGCTTCTTCCACCTTTGATGCGACGCAGACGCAAGTGGTGGATGGCGGGCTGGTGCGCGTGCTGTCCTGGTATGACAATGAATGGGGTTTTTCGAACCGCATGAGCGACACCGCCGCGCTGTTCGGTTCCCTTTGATGTAGTCTTAAGGGGCAGCGCGTCTGGTGCTGCCCCACCCCTGCCCGAGGTTCCATCATGGCTTTCAAGACAATTGATGCGCTGCCGGCCAAGGGTCAGCGCGTATTACTGCGCGCGGATTTGAATGTGCCGGTCAAGGATGGCCGCATCACGGATCATACGCGTATCGAACGGCTTTGCCCGACCATCGCGGAATTGGCGCAGAAGGGTGCCCGCGTTGTGGTGCTGAGCCATTTTGATCGGCCCAAGGGCAAGCGCGTGCCGGAAATGTCCTTGAAGCCGATGCAGGAAGCCTTGGCGGCGGCGCTGAACCGTCCCGTCGCCTGGTGCGATGATTGCGTGGGTGAAGCCGCTGAAGCCGCCGTGGCGGCGCTGGCAGATGGCTGTGTGTTGCTTCTCGAAAATACGCGCTTTCATGCCGGTGAGGAAAAGAATGACCCGGCCATGGCGACGGCTCTGGCCAAGCTTGGCGATGCTTTCGTGAATGATGCGTTCTCAGCGGCGCATCGCGCCCATGCCAGCACGGAAGGGGTGGCGCGGCTGCTGCCGGCCTATGCCGGGCGGCTGATGGAAGCGGAATTGAAGGCGCTGGATGCGGCGCTGGGTAATCCCGCACGGCCTGTGGTGGCGATTGTGGGGGGCGCCAAGGTTTCGACCAAGCTTCAATTGCTAGGCAATCTTTGCAGCAAGGTGGATGTGCTGGTGATTGGCGGCGCCATGGCCAATACTTTCCTCGCCGCGCAGGGGCATGGCATGGGCAAATCCCTGCAAGAAGCCGAAATGCACGCAACGGCGCGCCAGATCATGGAACAGGCCAAGGCCGCAAAATGCGAAATCCTGCTGCCGGTTGACCTGGTGGTGGCCGAGGAATTCCGCCCAAACCCGCCAACCCGCACCGTGGGGGTGGATCGCGTGCCAGCAAACATGATGGCGCTGGATGTGGGACCGGAGACCGAGGCCGCTTTGGAAGCGCGGCTCCGCCGGGCGTCCACCCTGGTCTGGAACGGTCCGCTCGGCGCGTTTGAAACGGCACCCTTTGATGCGGCCACGGTGGCGGCGGCGCAAACAGTCGCGGCACTCACGCAATCCGGCGCGCTGAAATCCATCGCGGGTGGTGGCGATACGGTGGCGGCACTCCGCCATGCCGGCGTGCTGGAGCGCATGAGCTATGTCTCAACCGCCGGCGGCGCCTTCCTGGAATGGCTGGAAGGCAAGGAATTGCCGGGGGTTGCTGCTCTCGGTTGAGAGCAGGTTGACGCTGCCCACCAAGGTGTAAAACTCGGTCTATTCAAAGGGCAGGAATAGACCATGCGGCAAATGCATCTTGTTGGCTTCATGCAGGCGCAGAACTGCACGAATTACGCCAGTTCCTGGCGCCACCCGCTATCGCGCACGGATTTCCTGACCGCTGATTTCTATCAGGAAATCGCCCGCATCCTGGAAGCCGGCAAATTTGACCTTGGCTTTTTTGATGACCGGCTTTCCATGCCGGATCGCTATGGCAATGACCATCACCACACCGTGGAACACGGCATTCGCTGCGTGAAGCTTGATCCCATTGTGACGCTGACGATGATGGCTGCCGTTACCTCGCGCCTTGGCCTCGGTTCCACCGCGTCCACCACTTATTACGAGCCCTTCCATGTCGCGCGCACCATGCAGACGCTTGATCTGATGAGCAACGGGCGCGCAGCCTGGAATGTGGTGACGTCACTGAATGATGGCGAAGCGGCCAATATGGGCCATGATGAGATGATGGAACATGACCGGCGCTATGACCGCGCCGATGAATTCGTGGAAATCGTGCTGGGCCATTGGGATGCCTGGGACCCGGATGCGCTGATTGTGGACAAGGCATCAGGCCGCTTCGCCGATGGCGATAAGGTGCGGCGCTTGGATTATCGCGGTCAGTTCCTGAAATCACGTGGGCCCTTCACCGTGCCGCGCAGCCCACAAGGTCGCCCAGTAGTTATTCAGGCCGGCAGCAGCGGGCGCGGCAAACGCTTTTCCGCGCGCTGGGCAGAGCTTGTTTTTGTCGCCTATCACGATGTCGCTTCTGGCGCGAAGGAATACGCCGAATTCAAGCACATGATCGCGGAAGCCGGGCGCAATCCGGATCATGTGAAGGTGGCAACGCTGATCTCCCCCATCTGCGCCGCTACCAAGACGGAGGCCGAAGACAAGGCCGCGCTGATCGCAAGCCTGCCCTTGGAAATTGATGCGCTATCCTTGCTGTCGGAAGCGTTGAATTTCGATTTCGCGACCAAGGGCATGGATGAGCCCTTCAGCGATGAGGAAATGGCCAGCATGCAGGGGCTGCAAGCCATTCGTGACCGCGTTGTCCGCAATACCGGCAAGAAGAACCCAACCGTGCGCGAATTCATCACCGGCAGTGGCCGAGGCAGGCCCAATATGAATATGGTGGGCGGCCCCAAGGAAATCGCCGACAAGATGGAAGAATGGTTCACCAAGCCTGCTTGCGATGGCTTCGTGGTGGCCGCGACCTATGTGCCAGATGGCTACCGCGATTTCGTGACGCATGTGGTGCCGGAACTCCAGCGCCGCGGGTTGTTCCGCAAGGAATATGCGGGGACGACGCTGCGCGACCATCTGGGCCTCGCGAAATCCACCATTGGCGATTGGCGGCCCAAGGCGGCGGCGGAATAGGCGTTGCTTTTCGCCGCGCGGCTGCGCCATGCTGCCGCCAAGACAGGGTATAACCCACACCAAAACCAAGGGAAGGAACCACCATGCGCGCCGCGATATTCCGCAAAGGCAGTTTTGTGCTGGGCGATGTGCCGGACCCGCAACCGCAGCCCGGCCAGGTGCTGGTACGCACCAAGGCCTGCGGTATTTGCGGCACGGATTTGCATGCGGCGCGCTTCACGCGCGAATTCGTCTCCCTCGCGCAGCGCACCGGTGGACGCTGGACCATGGATGCCGAACGCGATGTGGTGTTCGGCCATGAATTCGTGGGCGAAGTGGTTGCAAATGGCCCCGGCACGGAAGGCAAATTCAAGCCGGGGGATTTGGTCACTTCAATGCCGCTGACCATTGCCGGGACTACCGTGCTTGGCCTTGGCTATAACCCTGATGTTGCGGGCGGTTTCGCCGAATATATGCCGCTTGCGGAACGCATGCTGCTGCCGCTGCCTGCGGGGATGGAACCCGATCACGCCGCGCTGACTGAACCCATGGCGGTGGGCCTTCATGCCGTGGAACATTTCGTTGTGAATAATGCAGAAGTGCCGCTGGTGATTGGCTGCGGCCCGATTGGGCTCGCGACCATCGCCGCACTCAAATTGCATGGCCATGCGCCGATCATCGCGGCGGATTTCTCTGCCGGGCGAAGGGCACTCGCGAAAAAAATGGGCGCGGATATCGTCATAGACCCCGCCGTTGAAAGCCCCTACCAAGCCTTGGAACGCGCGATTACGCCGGATGGCTTTGATGCCAGCCGCTACGCAGTACTTTTCGGCCTTGGCCCAAAACGCCGCCCTGCCGTGCTGTTTGAATGTGTCGGCCTGCCGGGCGTGCTGACCGCCATGATGGAAGGCGCGCCCAATGCCGCGCGCATTGTGGTGGTTGGCGTCTGCATGGAA
>JBIIGZ010000148.1:0-8503 GCA_044236185.1 Roseomonas sp.
GTGCAGATTCTCTCTGACATTTCTGATGTGGTGGATGCCGATACCTTTGTTCGGCCGATCTACGCCGGCAATGCCCTCGCCACCGTGAAATCCGCCGATGCGAAGAAGGTGATCACGGTGCGCGCGGCGTCTTTTGATCCCGTGCCCGCCGAAGGTGGTGCCGCACCGATTGAAGCGGCGGCGACCGCGGCCGATCCGGGGCTTTCGCGCTTCCTGGGTGCCGAGATTGTCAAAAGCGAACGCCCGGAACTGACGGCGGCGCGGATTGTGGTCTCGGGCGGGCGCGCCATGGGTTCGGCGGAGAATTTCGCCATTGTCGAACGCGTGGCTGACAAGCTTGGTGCCGCAATTGGTGCTTCCCGCGCGGCGGTGGATGCGGGCTATGCGCCGAATGACCATCAGGTTGGCCAGACCGGCAAGATTGTCGCGCCGGAGCTTTACGTGGCTGTTGGCATTTCGGGCGCCATTCAGCATCTGGCCGGCATGAAGGACAGCAAGGTGATCGTCGCCATCAACAAGGATGAAGAAGCGCCGATTTTCCAAGTGGCCGATTACGGGCTGGTGGCCGATCTGTTCAAGGCCATGCCGGAATTGGAAGCCGAACTCGACAAGAAGTGATTTGCCTGCTCGGGGCACGCGGTTGATCCGCCGCCCCGAGGCTTGCAGCAACAGGAGCATCCATCATGGCGGCAATCAATAAACTCGGCGTGATTGGCGCGGGGCTGATGGGCAATGGCATTGCCCATGTGGCGGCGCTTTCCGGCATTCCGGTGGTGCTGATGGATGTGCAGCAGCAGGCGCTGGACCGCGCGCTGGCGACCATGGCGAAGAACATGGACCGCCAAGTGAGCAAGGGCAGCGTCAGCAGCGCTGATCGCGATGCCGCATTGGCGCGCATTGTGACCGCCACGGATAACAGCGCCTTCGCTGATTGCGACATGGTCATTGAAGCGGCGACCGAGAATGAGGAGATCAAGAAGAAGATCTTTGCCGCCCTTTGCCCAGTGTTGAAGCCGGATGCTTTTTTGGCGTCAAATACATCCTCTATTCCCATCACGCGGCTGGCAGCGGCAACTGATCGGCCCGGCCGCTTTATCGGCATGCATTTCTTCAACCCCGTTCCGATGATGAAGCTGGTTGAAATCATTCGCGGCCTGGCAACGGAAGACGCCACCTATCAGGCGGTGGAAGCGCTCGCCAAGCGCATGGGCAAGGCGCCGGTGATGGCGCAGGATTGGCCTGGCTTTGTCGTCAACCGTATCCTCTGCCCCATGATCAATGAGGCGATTCAGGCGCTGATGGAAGGTGTGGGCGATGTGGCGGCGATTGATGCCGGCATGAAGCTTGGCGCCAATCACCCAATGGGGCCTTTGGAACTCGCGGATTTTGTGGGCCTCGATACGCTCTATTCGGTCATGAAAGTGCTGCATGAAGGCTTGGGCGATTCCAAGTATCGGCCTTCACCCTTGCTCGCGAAATATGTCGAAGCCGGCTGGTATGGCCGCAAATCCGGGCGCGGATTCTACGATTACAGCACCACACCACCCACGCCCACTCGCTGACGCATACGCACCATGACGGGGCTGGTGCAGTTTCAGGGCTGGCGCCGCAAGCTTCGGGAGCTTTACTTCGGCAGTTCCGCAACTGCGCGGCGCTTTCGTTATGGGATCATTTGTTTTGATCTGCTGACGCTGATTTTCGTGATTGGCACATCCTTCATACCGCGAGAGCCCTGGATTGGCGTGGTGGATGTGGCGATCGGCCTGATCCTGGCCGCCGAATATGCCGCGCATCTGGCGGCGCATCGCGCACCTGGGCGTCACGCGCTGAAATTTTCAAGCCTGATTGATCTTGTTGCGGTGCTATCTTTCCTCGCGCCCCTGACGGGGGAGGGGTTTGGCTTCCTCCGCGTTTTGCGCACGCTACGGCTTTTGCATACCTACCGGACGCTGATGGAACTCCGCCAGGATATGCCCTTCTTTCGCCGGCATGAGGAAGCGCTGATTGCCGGTGTGCATCTGGCGGTATTCGTCTTTGTCATGACGGCGGTGGTTTATGAAAGCCAGCGCAGCATTAACCCGAAAATCGCCGATTACGCCGATGCGCTTTATTTTACCGTGACAGCGCTGACCACGACCGGGTTTGGTGACATCACGCTTGAAGGCAAATTCGGCAAGCTGCTTTCCGTCTTTATCATGATTTGCGGCGTCACCCTGTTTCTGCGCCTGGCACAGGCGATGTTTCGCCCGCGCAAGGTACGCTTTCCCTGCCCAAGCTGCGGGCTGCAACGCCATGATCCGGATGCGGTGCATTGCAAGGCTTGCGGCACCAGGCTCGCCATACCGGATGAGGGGCGGGATTAAACGGGTGTACGCCATTCCGCATGTGCATTGGTGGTGCCGCGCACAACGCTTTCATAGGCTTCCTGCAAACGCATGGTGATTGCACCCGGCTTGCCGTCACCAACCGGGAGACGATCCACACTCGTGATCGGCAGCAATTCCTGCCCTGTGCCGCAGAAGAACAACTCATCGGCGATGTAAAGCTCGGTCCTGTCAATGATGCCCTGTTCCACACTCAGCCCATGTTCGGCGGCAAGTTGTATCACCGTATCGCGCGTGACGCTTTCCAGAATGTCATTCTCACGTGATGGTGTAATCAACTTGCCATCGCGCACCATGAACAGGCAGGCGCCGGTGCCTTCACTTATCTTGCCGGCGCGCGTCATCAGCAGCGCATTGTCATAGCCATCCGCCTTGGCCTGCAACATGGCGATGCGCCCGGCATGGTAATTCGCTGTCGCCTTGATGCGCGGTGGCATGGTGGTATCCGTGATGCGTGTCCAGGAGGATACATGCACGGAAAGCCCGCTGCTGCGCTTGGCATTGCGTTCGCGTGGCATCGCACCACAAGCCCAGCCGACGCTGCCCGTACTCGCCATGGAACCCAGGCTTTCGATATGCACCTGGATACGGATATAGGCATCATCATCCGGTTCATTGGCGCGCACGGCATCCAACACGGCCTGACGCATTTCATCGCGCGACGGCGGATTGTCGAAGCGCATGAATTTCATGCCCTGATCCAGCCGAACCAGATGTTCTTCCAGCCGGAAGACCGCCAGCTTGCCGGTACTGTAATTCATATAGGCGCGGATGCCTTCAAACACCGTGCCGCCATAAGCATGACCAACTGAGAACGGATGCACGCGGGCTTCATCAAAGGCGATCTTCTTGCCGTTCTGGATGATGTATTTTGCTGTCCAGGCCATGGGTTTCCTCATTTATCCTTGGAAGTTTTCGCGAGCACTTCGTCAAAGCCGCCCTGGCCGGTCAGTGCCGCCCAGGCCTTGTAGCGGTCTGATGCCGCGACGCGCCCCGCCGCGATCATGCCGCGCCAGACGCCACAGGCTTCAACAAAACGCGGGATGGAACCGGGGAACATCGCGAGCGTAATGGCCTCGGCAATTTCATCTTCCGGCACCTGATCCGCATAGGCGGCTTCGATCTGCCATTCGAGTATCCGCCAGCGCGCGCGACAGACCTGCACGGCGCATTGCACCAAATGCACAAGGCGCTTTGGTGCTGCGGGGGCGATCTGCGCAACAGCATCCAGATAAGCTGCGCGGGCATCGAAAGGCGCCAATTGCTCGCCCCAGCGATGGGCGGCAAAATCAAAGGCTTCGGCACCGATGGCGAGTGCAGCGGCCGCGAAAGCCGCACCGATCAGCGCATCATCCCCGCCGGCAGCGCGGAATTTGGCGATGTGGTGCGTGGCCAAAGCCTCATCGGTCGCGGCCAGTACGGCAAGCCAGACGAATTCGCGGTCGTGATGCGACAGCACCCGATCATCCAAGGCCATGGCGGAATAGGCAGCGTCATAGCCTTCCAGCAGGCGGGGGAAGGCGAGTGCCAAAAGCCCGTGATGCGGCAGCAGATAGCCGCGCTTGGCCTTGACCGCGGCGAGCCTTGCTTCCAGCGCCGCCGTGGTCTCGGCGCTGGCGTTTTCCTCTTGGTGTTTCATCCTGGGGTCAGGCTATACCGCTTCCAAGCCCTTGTAATCCCCCGCCCGGGGCAGGATTATTCCGCCATGTCCAAGACAGAGTTGCAAAACACCCCCATCCTGCTGCGGGAGGATCGCCCGGGCGGGATATGCGTGATCACGCTGAACCGGCCTGCTCAGCGCAATAGCCTTTCGCGTGCGCTATTGCAGGCGCTGGAAGATATGCTGGCTGAGATCGCCGCGGATAGCACCACACGCGTGGTGGTGCTGGCCGGTGCCGGCACGGTGTTCTGCGCCGGGCATGATTTGCGCGAAATCACCGCGCATCGCGCCGATGCCGATGGCGGGCGCGGCTTTTACGCCGATGCCATGGCGGCCTGCGCGCGGGTGATGCAGGGGATTGTGGGGCTGCCGCAGCCTGTGATTGCGGCTGTGCAAGGGGTGGCGACTGCTGCCGGCTGCCAATTGGTTGCAAGTTGCGATCTGGCTGTGGCGGCAGAAGATGCGCGCTTTTGTACGCCCGGTGTGGATATCGGGTTGTTCTGTTCAACGCCAGCGGTGGCTTTGGCGCGCGCCGTGCCGCGCAAGGCCGCGATGGAAATGCTGCTGTTGGGTGAGATGGTACCGGCTGACGAAGCGCAGCGCCTTGGCCTGGTGAACCGCCTGGCGCCGCGTGAAGCGCTGATGGAAACCGCGTTGGGGCTGGCCGCGCGCATCGCTGCCCATTCGGCGATCACAGTGCGCATGGGCAAGCGTGGCTTCAACAGGCAAATCGAACTGCCGCTGGCGGAAGCTTACTGCGAAGCCGCTTCGGTGATGACGGAAAATCTGATGGCGCGGGATGCGGCGGAAGGCATTGGCGCCTTCCTGGAAAAGCGCCATCCGCATTGGGAAGACAGGTGAGAGAAATGTCCTCTGGCAAATACGAAACCGCGCTGGATCGCAATGCGGCAAATCATCAGCCGCTGACGCCGCTATTGTTTCTGGAACGCGCCGCGCAGGTTTATCCGGATTATCCCGCCGTGGTGCATGGCGCGGTGAAGCGTGATTATGCCAGCCTGCGTAATCGTTCCGTACAATTGGCGCATGCGCTGACCAAGCGCGGCATTGGGCTCGGCGATACGGTGGCGGCGATCCTGCCGAATATCCCGGAAATGCTGGAATGCCATTACGGCGTGCCCATGGCCGGTGCTGTTCTGAACACCATCAATACGCGGCTTGATGCACCAACGGTGGCCTATATCCTTGATCACGGTGAAGCCAAGGCCGTTGTGGTGGACCGTGAATTCATGCCGGTGCTGCGTGCGGCCTTGGCAGAATGCAACGCGAAGCCAATCATCATTGAAGTGCATGATGCGCTGGCACCGGAAGCGGTGCAGGGCGAAAGCCTGGGCGGGCAGGAATATGAAAGCTTCATCGCTGAAGGCAGCGCCGATTTCGCTTGGCCAATGCCAGGCGATGAATGGGATGCGATTACGCTGAACTATACATCGGGCACCACGGGTAAACCAAAAGGTGTAGTCTATCACCATCGCGGCGCTTGCCTTTTGGCGACCGGAAATGTGCTTTCCGCCGGCATGGGCAAGCATCCATCCTATTTGTGGACGCTGCCGATGTTTCATTGCAATGGCTGGTGCTTTCCCTGGACGGTCACAGCGCAGGCTGGCCTGCATGTGTGCCTGCGCGCCGTACGCGGCCCAGATATGTGGCGGCTGATGGCGGAACATGCGGTCAGCCATATGTGCGGCGCGCCGATTGTGATGGCGACCTTGCTCGCGACACCAGCGGCCGAAAAGCGCGCGCTGTCGCATCAGGTGCAATTCGTGGTGGCTGGCGCGCCGCCGCCTGAGGCCGTACTTGCCGCCATGAAGGAGGCGGGCTTTGCGGTCTGCCATGTCTATGGCCTGACGGAAGTTTATGGCCCGGCGGTGGTGAATGAATGGCACAGCGAATGGAATGCGAAGCCCGCGGCTGAACAGGCCGCGCTGATGGCACGCCAGGGCGTGCGCTATCTGGCGCTTGAAGGGCTTGATGTGATGGACCCCGAAACCATGGCGCCCGTCCCCGCTGATGGCGCGACGATGGGCGAGGTGATGATGCGCGGCAATGTTGTCATGAAGGGCTATTTGAAGGATGCCGCCGCCACGCAATCCGCCTTTGCTGGTGGGTGGTTTCATACCGGCGACCTCGCGGTGAAATATCCGGATGGGTATATTCAGCTGAAGGATCGGTCGAAGGATATCATCATCTCAGGCGGGGAGAATATCAGCAGCATCGAAGTAGAAGATGCGCTTTATAAGCATCCATCCGTTGCCGTGGTGGCGGTGGTGGCGAAGCCCGATGAAAAATGGGGTGAGACACCCTGCGCCTTTGTGGAATTGAAGCCTGGCATGGCGGCAACACCTGAGGAGCTGATCAATTTCGCGCGCCAGCATTTGGCGGCCTTCAAGCTGCCGCGCCATATTGTTTTCGCGGAATTGCCCAAGACCTCCACCGGCAAGATCCAGAAGCATGTGCTGCGCGCGCAAGCTCGGGCGCAGTAGGGAACAGCCGATCATGCAGGAATTTCATGGAGTTTTTCCCTATCTTGTCTCGCCCGTCGCGCCCGATGGCACGGTGCTGGAAGGCGAATTGCGCCGGCTGGTGGATCATCTGATCGCATCCGGCGTGCATGGGCTGACGCCCTTGGGCAGCACGGGTGAATTTGCCTATCTGGATGCAGCGCAACGGCGGCGGATTGTGGAGATTGTCGTCTCCCAAACTGCGGGCCGCGTGCCCGTGGTGGCCGGTGTCGCGGCAACGACGATTGCCGATGCCGAACGTCAGGCGCGTGATTATGCGGCGATGGGCGCGGATGGCATTCTGGCCATTCTGGAAGCCTATTTCCCGTTGAATGATGCTGCGGTGGTTTCCTATTTCACCGCCATTGCGGATGCCACTCAATTGCCGACGGTGCTCTACACCAATCCGAATTTCCAACGTTCCGATCTTTCCCTGCCGGCGATTGAAAAGCTTTCGCACCATCCGCGCATTTGCCTGATCAAGGATGCGTCCACCAATACCGGGCGCTTGCTGTCCATCATCAACCGCACCGAAGGGCGGATCGGGGTTTTTGCGGCTTCTGCGCATATTCCGGCCGCCGTCATGCTGATTGGTGGTAAGGGCTGGATGGCGGGGCCGGCCTGCGCCATTCCGCGTGAAAGCGTGCGGCTTTATGAGCTGTGCCGCGCCGGGCGTTGGGATGCGGCGATGGCGCTGCAACGGGCACTTTGGCGGGTGAATGAACTATTCGCCGCGCATTCGCTCGCGGCCTGCATCAAGGGTGCCCTGCAAATCCAGGGCTTTGCCGTTGGTGACCCTATTCTGCCGCAAGCACCGCTTTCGCCCGAAGGGCGCGTGGCGGTCGAAGCCGCGCTCAAGCTGGCAGCGGAGGCGTTTGCCGCCGCGCCCGAAATCTGAGGGCCTCAGCATTCCGCAAAAGCGCCTGCCCTTCATCCTGGGCGCGATGGCGGCCATTGGGCCGTTTTCGATTGATATGTATCTGCCGGCGCTGCCGATGCTGGGCCAGTCGCTCGGCACCACGGCGGGGGCGGCGCAGGCAAGCCTTGCGGTGTTTTTCCTTGGCATGGCGCTGGGGCAGATTTTTTATGGGCCCATCGCAGATCGTTATGGTCGGCGCCTGCCATTATTCATCGGGCTTGGCGTCTACACCGTGGCTTCGCTGATTTGTGCACTGGCGCCCAATATCGAAAGCCTGATTGCGGCGCGGTTGATGCAGGCGCTTGGCGGTTGCACGGGCATGGTGATCTCCCGCGCAGTGGTGCGTGACGTGACTGATGAACGCGGCGCGATCCGTCTGATGGCCAAGCTGATGCTGGTGATGGGTGTTGCGCCCATCATCGCGCCCATCATCGGCGGCGCTTTGCTGGGCGTGATTGGCTGGCGCGGCATATTCCTGTGTCTTGCGGCTTACGGCGCGATTTTGCTGCTGGTGATTGCGCTTTTTCTGCCTGAGACCCTGCCCCCCGAACGCCGCCGGCGCGATGGCCTGTGCCAGGTTCTTGGCGTCTGGCGGCGCTTGCTGGGCGATGGCTATTTCATGGGCCATGCGCTGGCAGGTGGCCTCGTGATCGGGGGGATGTTCGCCTATATCGCGGGCTCGCCTTTTGTTTTCATGGAATTATACGGTGTGCGGGCCGAGGATTACGGCTTCTATTTCGGCGCCAATGCCATTGGCATCATGCTGGTTGGGCAAGTCACGGCCCGCTTGGTGGATAGGGTGGCGCCGGCGCGGATGCTGACCATTGCGCTTATTATCAGCGCGCTGGCGGGGTTGGCGTTGCTTGGTGTTACCATCACCGGCTTTGGAGGTTTTGCCGCGATTGTAGGCGCGCTTTTTGTCTATGTTTCCATGATCGGCGCGGTCATGCCGCTGACGGCCGCGCGCGCCATGGCGCCGCATGGCGCGATTGCGGGCAATGCCTCGGCTTTGATGGGCACG
>JBIIGZ010000292.1:0-2597 GCA_044236185.1 Roseomonas sp.
TCGCCCCGATCCGCCTGCGCCATCTGGCTGATTTCAGCTTCAATCGCGGCAGATACCACCACCGCCTGCGCGCCTTCTGCCTTGGCACGCTCAAACACACGCGCCGATTGAGAATTCCCCGTGGCCGCAGAAGCTTCTTCCACATTGCAAACATAAAGCACGGGCTTTGTTGTCAACAATTGCAGCCGCTTCGCTGCCTCTTCCTCACCCGGCGGCACCGCCGTGCGCGCCGGGCGGCCTGCTTCCAAAGCGGCCTTGATCGGTTCAATCAGCGCCATTTGCGCCAGCGCTTCCTTATCGCCGCCGCGCGCACGCTTCACCAAACCCTGCGCGCGTTTTTCAAGGCTATCCAAATCCGCCAGCATCAATTCGGTTTCAACCGTCTCGGCATCGCGGATTGGATCAATGCTGCCTTCCACATGCGTCACATCGCCATCTTCAAAGCAGCGCAGCACATGCACAATCGCATCCACTTCGCGAATATTGGCAAGGAACTGATTGCCCAAGCCTTCACCCTTGGAAGCGCCACGCACCAGCCCCGCAATATCCACAAACTCCAAACTCGTCGGCACGGTTTTTTGCGATTTGCCGATGCGCGTCAGTGTATCCAGCCGCGCATCCGGCACGGCCACGCGCCCGACATTGGGTTCAATGGTGCAGAAGGGATAATTCGCTGCCTGCGCTGCGGCGGTTTGCGTCAGCGCATTGAACAGCGTGGATTTGCCGACATTCGGCAGGCCCACAATACCGCAATTGAAACCCATCTTTATGCTCCCGGCGCGGCGGGCCAAGCGGCGCGCAACGCATTCCAAAATGTCTCAGCAACCACACCCGCCGCGATACGCGCGGCGCCATCATCACTGATCGGCATCAAGGCTGCCGCGCGCAAATGCGCCGAAATCTCTGGCAGCGCGAGCGCCATGCCCGAAAGCGCCGCGATGCTCGCTTCCGCCGCCCGCGAAGTATCCGCCGCATGCGCACGCACTTGCCGCGCAATCACCAACAGGGCAGCAGCCATGGCAGCAGCGCGGCGTGCTTCGTCTCGCGGCAAATCATGATCCGCCAGATCAAGCGTCGCGCGCAGCCCTGCCGCTGCCTGCGCCAGCGCATCCGCTTCGCGCACCAAGGCGGCAGACAGCAGCGCCGCACCATTGGCGCGATCTTCCGTGCTGGGGCCCATCATATCCATGCTGAAGGCGTCTTCGGCTTCCATCACTTCTCCTGCGTCAGCAGCGCGATGCGTGTCATGAAGTCTTCAGTCTTCAGGCTAGCCAGCATGGGCGCGGCATCCGCCACCGCATCCAAAAGCTTTTCCAACCACGCCTGATCCACCTTGGCGAAATTGCCGAGCACATGGCCGGTCACCGCATCCTTATGGCCGGGATGCCCGATCCCCATCCGCACGCGCCAGAAATCGGGCGACCCAAAAGCGCGGCGCATATCCTTGAGCCCATTATGCCCCGCAACGCCCCCGCCCAATTTCACCCGCAGCTTGCCGGGCGCCAGATCCAACTCATCATGAAAAGCCACCACATTTGCCGGTGGGATTTTCAGAAAGGCGGCGGCCGGCTGCACGGAATCACCACTCGCATTCATGTAGGTTTGTGGCTTTAGCGCCAGGATGCGCTGGCCACCAATGGAACCTTCCGCCACTTCACCCTTGAAGCGCTTACGCCAGGGGCCGAAGCCGTGGCGCCGCGCAATCTCATCCAACACCATGAAGCCGATATTATGCCGCTGACGCGCATGTTCAGGCCCTGGATTGCCAAGGCCGACCCAAAGCATCGGGGCGCTATCACGAGAAGTCATGGTGTCATCAACCCAAAAAGGGTCCGGGGGAGGCTTCCCCCGAACCCTTGATGTTCAGAAACAGGGGCGAAACCCCTGTCCAGCTTACTTCTTCTTCGCAGGCCCCTTGGCCGACGCGGCGGCACCGGCGGCAGGCGCCTTCTGCTTCGTCGCTTCCACCGGACCAGGGGCGGCAGCCGGCGCGGCATCATCAACCACGGTCGGCGCAGCGATGGACGCCACCATGAAGTCGCGGCCCACGATCACAGGCTTGGTGCCGAATTGATCCTTCACGGCAGACCAACGCAGTCCCGCACCGATCTGCGCTTCTGCCAGATCAAGTTCGAACTTCTCGGGCACCGCATCCGGGTCCGCCAGCACTTCGATTTCGCGGCGCACCACATTCAGCACGCCACCCGCCTTCAGGCCCGGGCAGGTATCTTCATGCAGGAAGGCCACCGGCACCTTCACGCGAATGCGCGAACCAGGCGCCAGGCGCTGAAAATCCACATGCAACGGACGATCCGTCACAGGATGGAATTGCACATCGCGCATCAGGCAGCGTTCCGTGTCGCCGCCCTTCACCGCAACTTCATAAAGATGCGATTGCCAGCCGGCCTTGTGCAATTCCTTCATCACATCGCGCGGGTCGAGGGCGATCAAGGTCGCCTCACGCTTCGCGCCATAGATGACAGCGGGGACATGCCCCTCACGCCGAGTTGCGCGTGCCGCCCCCTTACCGGCCCGCCCGCGCGCTTCGGCTTCGATCCGTACAGTTTGGACCATTGTCCGTGCTCCTTCGGGTTGAA
>JBIIGZ010000293.1:0-2596 GCA_044236185.1 Roseomonas sp.
GATGTCACCGACCAATTCGCCGCCCATCTGCTTTGGATGGATGAGGAGACCCTGCTGCCAGGCCGCCAATATATGATGCGGATCGGCAATCTTTGGACGGCCGCTTCCGTCACCTCCATCAAGCACTGCGTGGACATCAACACGCTGGGGAAGGCGCCGGCGAAGAAGCTCGACATGAACGAGATCGCCTTCTGCAACCTATCGCTGGCGACCCGCGTTGCGCTTGATCCCTATGTTGATAACCGCGCGACCGGGGCGTTCATCCTGGTTGACCGCTTTACCAACCGCACCGCAGGCGCTGGTATGGTGAACTTCCCGTTGCGGCGCGCCACCAATATCCATGCCGAGCAATTCCTAGTTGACAAGCATGCGCGCGCTGCTCTTGATCATCAAAAGCCATTGGTGCTTTGGTTCACGGGCTTGTCTGGCTCGGGCAAATCCACCATTGCCAAGCTGGTCGAACAAGCCTTGCATGCTGAAGGGCGTCATACCTATTCGCTGGATGGCGATAATCTACGCCATGGGCTGAACCGTGACCTTGGCTTCACAGACCAGGATCGCGTGGAGAACATCCGCCGCGTGGGTGAAGTTGCGAAGCTTTTCGTGGATGCGGGCCTGATTGTGCTGTGCAGCTTCATCTCCCCCTTCCGTGCTGAACGCCGGATGGTGCGCGAATTATTCGATCAGGATGAATTCATCGAGGTTTTCGTGGATACCCCGATCGAGGAATGTGTGCGCCGAGACCCCAAGGGCCTTTACGCCAAGGCAATGAGCGGGGCGATCCAAAACTTCACCGGCGTCTCAAGCCCTTATGAGCCGCCGGAAAATCCCGAACTGCGCATCAATACCGCCAGCGATTCGCCTGAACAGACGGCTGAGATTGTGTTGAGCCACCTGCGGGGGCTTATTCGCGCCGCTTGAGTGACGCCGGGCCAGCTGCCCCCGAGGTCAGTCGCACAAATCACGGCGCTGGTATTTCCGCCGCCAGCACCTGCCCGGATTGGCTTTCCGTAATCAGTAGCGTCACACCATCGGGCGAGAAGCAGCAATTGGTTGGCATCCGCCCAAAGGGCCGACAATCCAGCGCGTAAAGCGGCACGCCATGGGCATCCACGCCCCAGACCATGCCATGGCCTGGATTGGCGATGAATAGCCGGTCATGCACATCCACCGCCATGCCATCCGGCCCTGATGTGCCGGCCGGTGTGCGGAAGAAAAGATTGGCCTTGCCCACAATGGCGTCCGCGCGAAGGGCGAAGCGCCAGACCTCACACGAACGGGTCATCGCCACATAGCAATGCGTACCCGCCTTGTTCAGCGCTATGCCATTCGGGCTGGGGCCGTTGGAGATCAGCCGATCAAGCCGCCCATCGGCGGCAAGCCGATAAACCCGCCCGCGCGGGTCCTGCAGGCCGGTCTGGCCTTGATCGGTGAAGAAAATTGCGCCTTGCGGGCCAAGGGTCACATCATTGAGGCCGAGAAACCCCTCACTGCCCACGGTTTCCAGCAAGGGCGCGATGGAACCGCGCGCGGGGTCCAGCGTCAGCAGCCCATGGCGATAATCGGCAATCAGCAGCGCATCATCGGCGCCAAGTGCCAGGCCATTCGGCCAGCCCTCATACTCCGCCAGCACTTCCTAGGCATTCCCAGGCCCGACCAGCAGGATGCGGCCATTCGGGATATCCGTGACCAGGAAGCGTCCCGCGCGATCAAAGCAGGGGCCCTCCAGGAAACTATCTATCGGCGCGCCGGCGCGATTGGCATCGGCCCAAGCGGTGCGGCGCAGACTCCGCAACCGATCCGGCAGGCGGGCGAAGGGGCGGAGCGGAAGCTCCTTGGGGGCGGGAAACCACATGGCCTGTATCAGACGAAGCGACTCAAATCCGGGTCTGCCCCGCATCCTGATGTGGGTTTTGGTGGATATGCTTCAGCCGCCAGCCAAGGCCGATCATGATGGCCCCCATGATGATAGCCTCCAGCCCCACCATCCAAATCACCGCGAGCAAACCCGGCCCGGGGCGCAGCAGCATCCAGGCGCCGATTACGATGTTCAAAGCGCCCAGCAAGCCGAGCAGCACGGAGGAAAGCCGGAAGGCCAGCATCAGCCGCGCCCCGCCCGAAAGCAGGAACCAGGCAGCCGTCACGATCAGCAGGCCAATGGCCGAAACGCCCGGCGCAAGCAGCATCACCGCTGCGGCAGCGAGGGAGATAATGCCATCAATCCAAAGCCAGGTCCGGCTGCGTTCCCCGGTCTGATGGCCCCCTTTCACAGCCTGATAGATGGACCCCATGCCATCGAACAGCATCCAGGCACCGAGAAAAGCCAGGATGAACACCAGGCCAAGCCCGGGAAAGAGGAAGACCAAAACCCCGAAAATGATCGCGGCCACGCCGCGGAGCATAAAGACCCACCAGCTTCCTGCCATCTGGCGCACCAGCTGTGCGCCTAGGCGTCCGGACAGAAGCACGGATTCGGGCCCTGGTGGCGAGGCATTTCCTGACATCAGACTGCACCTTCCGTTATTGTTACTTCAACCTGACAGGATGAAGCCGCCGACGCAAATGCCCCCCGGTCACAATTCCTGCGCTTTGGACC